>NZ_SOGF01000055.1:0-156797 GCF_004402355.1 Cryobacterium sp. TMS1-20-1
AGTGACGATCTAACGCCCAGTCGTTCCAGGGCGTTTTGTTGGGCGGTGAGATCTTGTTCCTCTGTGGAAACGCGTGCGTATCCAATTAGTAATCCATCCAGGGCGAAACCATCCCGCTCTGATGTGAACGGGTCAATAACCGTCGCAGTGGGGGTCCGGCTTGCGGACTGCCCTTCAGGACCATCGGGTGACGGCGCTCACCGGCCGTGAACCGGACTAGGCCCACTGAATCTGCGACCGCACGAAAGCCCATCCATCCCGGCCGAGCCCTTGAATCTGACGCGAGCATTCAAGGGGGGGGGCGTGCTGCGTGCGTTCAAGTTCAGACGGCGAGTCATGGATCGCCTCAGGCTCGACTGTGACTGCTCGCCGTCTGCTTGCTCGAAAAGCGACGAGACACAGCAGCGCTGCGCCGTGGGCCGTGGGTCCCCACCAATAGATGTTCATGACGAATCCGGACCCGAACTGCATTCCGATGCCGACGACGGCCAGCGTCGCGGCCAGGGCCACGCTGACGCTCACTAATATTGCCCATGCGGTTCGGCTGCCGCGCCACACGCCGAACAAGATCACCGCATGGGGGATCAGCCAGAGGAGAGATCATAGGGCGTCCTCGCCGCCAAAGTATCCAACGACTGTCAGCAGAACCGCAATCGCAAACCATGCTGTTGCGCCTACGCGCGCGATTCTTTCCCACAGGCCCACCATGCAACGACTCTATGGCCGGACGTCCGCAGAGGGTTCGGCTTGCGGGTACATGTGAGGACCGCTGACTCTAGCGCTTGCCCTCGCAACCTGCGGTTTTACTCAAGTTGGGGCCATCGTCTCATCGAAGTGGCCGTGACACGTGGTGAGCTCTCATGGACTCGATAGGCTAAATCGTAAGGGGGCCTCAAAATGCGAACAGAGATCCGGAGCCGCACGCCATTCAGACGTACCTTCACCGTGCTGCGCTCGATAGGTGGAGTGGTCATTACGGTGGCCATAATTCTGGCCGATGTCGTGAAATCGATATCCGGGGGCGGGGCCTCCTCATCGGCGTATCAAACCGTAATATTGCCGAGTTCGAAGACCAATGCGTCAGCGGCCACCTCCTCAGAGGAGGGACCGATCACGAAGAAAAAGAGACCGCACAGGAAGCGCAGATCTTAGCCACACTGTTTCGGTTGTAGCGGCGCAGTGGTGGGTGGGGACCGCTGGGTTATCAGCTCACTGGCTGCGCCCAATTCCCGCAGAGGGTTGGTCTAGCGACACCGTGAACAGGGCTCCCCGTCAGGGACGAAATAGGGCTATCGAGCGCAGTTCTGCTCGCGTGTTATTTTCCAATAACTCACGTCTTCGGTATCGAATGGCAGTTCAATCATCCCCAATTTTGCTGCGACGCGTTTGGAGACCTCGTTCTCCTGTTCGATCGTCGCCGAGATCGAATCCAGCGAGGAGATGCGAAACACGTGGTCGAGCATGCCGATCCCGACTTCCGTTGCATAACCGTTGCCCCAAGCCTTCTGATGAAAGACATATGTGAGTTCATCGAAGTCTCGATCCGGCGCTCGAATCACGCCACAATAGCCTACGAACTCGCCAGATCGTGCGTCGAAGACGGCCGAGGTGCCGTAACCGCGATCGACATACTTTCGCTCGCAGATTTCGATCCACTGCGATACTTCGGGGCGGCTGAGGACGGTCCCGTCCCCGACAAATCGCATCACGTTCGGGTCCGCGCAGAGGTCTGAGAAGTCGTTGAGGTCGTCGTGGCGAAACTGTCGCACCGATAGGTGTTCGGTCTGGAATAGCATCGGGCCAGCCTATCCACGCCCGCAGGTCGTTCTTTTTGCGGGCGTTATGAACGTGCGTGGTGATCCGATCCTCTGATTCAATGACTGGATGCGCACATTCACGAACGCCCCCAAAGCCAGTGTCGGCGATCGAGTCGCGATCCTATCCCCGGCGTTCGCGGCTCCTGCGGTGTCCGAGGACGTTCACGAGCAGGCGATGCGACGCCTCACAGAAGTTACTGGGCTTGTGCCGGTTGAGTATCCAACGACACGGCAGCTCGGTGCGAGCGCCGAGGCGCGAGCTGCCGATATTGAGGCGGCGTTCGCTGATCCGAGTATTCGGGCGGTTCTTGCAACGATCGGAGGGGATGATCAGATCACCGTCATCCCACATATCGATACCGACATCCTTGCCTCAAACCCCAAACCGTTCCTCGGATACAGTGACAACACGAACCTGCACAACCTTCTCTGGAAGCTCGGGGTGCCCAGCTACTACGGTGGCTCAACACAAGTTCACCTCGGACCAGGCCCGCATGTCGATGACGTGCATGTGGCTTCGCTGCGTGCGGCGCTTCTTGACGGAGGCATTATCGACCTCACCGATCCGGGCGAGTCCGAAGACTTCGGCGTCTCGTGGACGGATCGCCGCGCCTTGACGGAATTCGGTATTCGTGAACTGACCGAACCATGGGCATGGGCGGGACTAAACACGGTGGCCGAAGGTCCGACGTGGGGCGGATGCATCGAAGTCATAGATCAGATCGCTCTCGCCAATCGGATGCCCGACGTCGCCGACCTGGACGGGGCGATTCTCTTGCTCGAAACGAGCGAGGAACTTCCAAATGCCGACACGGTGAAGCGTTGGGTGCGTGCCTTGGGCGAGAGAGGAGTTCTCAATGCCGTCGCCGGTGTCCTCGTCGCCCGGCCACCCGTTAGCGAACTTAATTCAGCCGTCCCGTTAGCGATCGAGCGCGCTCGACTGCGCGCAGTTCAGCGCGGCACCATCATCGAGCAAGTCGCTCGATATAACTCAGAAGCCGTTATCTGTGTCGGAGTGCCATTCGGACACACCAGACCGCAGTGGATCGTCCCGCACGGCAACACGATCCGCCTCGACGGTAAAGCCCGCACAGTCAGCGCCGACTACAGCTGAAGGCAACGCACTACGTTTCTAGCCGTCAGCCGCAACTGATGGTGGCGACTCCAAACATGTTGTCGTCCCGCAGTGGGTTCCCGTTGAGGCACGACCGGCTCCGCCATGGAACGATGGCCACATGGCATTTGGGGTTCACCACATTGAGATTTGGGTCGCTGACCTCGACAGCGCGCGAAGGTCCTGGGGCTGGCTCCTCGTGAAGCTCGGATGGTCGGTCGATCAGGAGTGGGACGGCGGGATGTCCTGGAGGTGTGGTGACGCCTACCTTGTGATCACACGACCGCCGGCCCTCTCCGGCGACGCGCATGACCGGAGACTCCCCGGAATCAACCACGTCGCGCTCCATGGAGGATCCGCGGCCGACGTCGACCGCACTGTTGGCGAAGCGATAGACCACGGTTGGAGTTCCCTCTACGCGGATCGCTATCCGCACGCTGGAGGCCCCGGCCACTACGCCGCATACCTCGAGAACGAGGCCGGCTTCAAGGTCGAGGTAGTGGGCGCATCCTGACCCAGAAGGGTTCGGGTTATGGCCAGCACTCGTGAACGGGGTGCGAGACAGTCACGTGGTGGCTCGGGAACTAGTGTGGAAGGCATGTTGCGTGCGTTGCCGATCCTTATCTCTACGACACTACCCACGTCTGCTCACGCCGAGGGCGTGTCCCTTCGCTACTACGAGGACATTGTGGGTCGCTACCACGGGCGTCCCGCGTCTCGGCAGGAGGTCTTGGCCGCTCAGGCAGGGTACCCCAGTGATGACCTCGTCGCTCCAACCGGGCTCCTTCTGCTCGCCAGCCAGGGGCACACCGTGCTCGGCTGCGCAGGAATGAGGGTTCGCCCCGGAGCGATCGGTGAGGTGACCAGAGTCTTCGTCGAGCCGACTGCCCGCGGTAACGGCGTGGGGCGGCGTCTCATGGAAACTCTGGAACGCGAATCCCGCGCCTTGGGGGTTATCGCGTTGCGGTTAGACACTCGAACCGACCTCGTCGAGGCGCGAAGTCTCTACGCGTCGCTTGGCTTCATCGAGGGCGAAGCGCACAACGCCGACCCGTATGCAAACCACTGGTTCCGAAAAGAACTGCGGTGAACCCATGACAAGCGCGGAAACCACGCCGGGTCCAGGCCTCGTCCCGGAGCTCCTGGTCAAATCGCTGGCTTCGAGTTTGGATTTCTGGTGCGGTTTCTGCGGATTTGAGGTCTTGTACGATCGGCCAGACGACGGGTTTGCCCATATCACCAGGGGTACGGCGCACATCATGCTCGAGCAACGGGGTGCAGGACGGAACTGGATACCGGCGGCTTTGGAGCACCCATTCGGTCGCGGCATCAATTTCCAGATCACTGTCCCGTCGATCCACCCGCTCGAACGCGCTCTCCGCGATGCTCGTTGGCCTCTCTTTATGGAACCGGAGACGAAGTGGTACAAGACAGGCGCTACCGAGGCTGGTGTGGCTCAGTTTCTTGTGCAGGACCCGGATGGATACCTGATCCGATTCCAAGCGTCGATCGGCCGGAGGACTGTCGCGTAAGCCCTTCGGCTTGCGGGACGTCTGGCAGCAGTCCTTGTCCATCGCACTTCCCCTCTGAAATGTCGTAGTTGTCATTGCCGTCCATCCGGCGCTTCGCGAGCGCGCCTGCCGCGCATCCGGTTTGGAAGCTTCCCGAACCGGATGCGGGTGCGTCTGTCAGCGTCGAAGGGAAGTGCATGTATTTCAGTTTTTTCTCCTGTGAAATCAGTCGTGTACTGGAATGTTGTGTACACCTGTCGAAGTGACCTTTCTGTCTGATGACCCTCCGCCTGCGGATCCGGATTCGACCATTCAGTCCATCAAACCGGCAACAGTCACTCTGGCTAGAGTGGGGAGGCCGTTTATCTTTCGGGTAAACGAGTAAATCGTTCGGGGCCAAGCTAGGAAGGCATCGATGGAGATTGTTGAACTTGGTGAGACTGCCGTCATCGGAATCGAAGTTGTCGCTTACTTCGGCCAGCTACGCATCCGAGATGCCTGCGGCCTGGCGCGAGTTATTTTCACGTCAAGACGAGCTGCCCACCTCAGGCGCCAGCGTCTTCGTCGAGGCCAGCAACCATTTAGGCGACGGCCTTTACCGCGAGACTATTGGAGCAATAGCTGTCGCGGCCGATGCTCCCGTGCCTGATGGTATGACTGTGGCTCTCCTGCCCGGTGGAAGATTCGTCCACCACCGGCATGTGGGTTCGGTGGCAACCATCACAGGCGGTTTCCAGAGCATTTATGACTGGGCTGCAGAGCAGGGATTGACTCTCGGGAACCGTAAGCTCGATGTTGGTTATACGGGCGCCGGTGTTCAGCGGCCGCACGAACTATACGTCAACGTTCTCATCTGACGGCCTTCTCCGTCACGACGGAGTCAGGCTATATCTGGCCGAACCGCAGTTCAATGCCAGCGATCCGCGCAGCTGTCGTAGTCGACCGGATGAGGCAGCCTCGTCTCCCTGGTGAGGACGGCGGGAACGGCTCAATCGCCGTGCTTTGGCGAGATTTCTTTCCGGCACGGGTAAGTCAGGGCAAGTTTGCTCGGATGGGGCGTGTGGTCCCGTCTTCGCGGGGCCGTTCCCGTTGGGGGTCGGCGGTCAACCCGCACGCGGTGAAGGTTGGGTCTGCGACGGTGGACGCGGCGCGCGCGCGCGCCGAGCAGTTCAGCATCAATACCGCTCCGCAAATCCTGTCCGTTCCCGCGACGGCTTGGACCAACACGCCCCCGAGAAGGACGGGCTATCACTCGCCGACTCAACATCCACTGGCCTCATGTACTTCGACACAGTCCGCACGGCTGAAGGGGTCCATGTGATTCGGTGTGGTCGGTTCCGAGACTCATCGGGCAGTTGTAGCGAGCAGGCCTTGACTTCGTATGGTTTGTAATTCAAACTGGTTGTAATTTACAACCAAAAATTCGATCGGGGAACGACATGACTCAGCAGACTCCAGCTTTTGATGCTGGCTCGGCGCTATCTGCGCTGCGCCAGAGTGAGGCGAGCGTCCGCCGCGCCACAAACCCTAATCCACCGATTCTGTATCTGCTGTGGGGCACGGTTTATACCCTGGGCTACCTCGCGGTGCATGCTGCGCTGTTCGGATGGCTACCGATGAACTTGCCGCTTGCGCTCACGATTTTCGCGGCGCTAACTGCGGTTGGCGCCGCGATTTCCGCGGCTTTGGGTGCCCACGCAGGGAAGGGACTACGGGGCGAATCCCGCCGTCGAGGTATGTTCTACGGGCTGACTTGGGCCTCCGGCATGATCTGTGTCGGATTCATCGTCATCGCTCTTCTGCGGCTCTACCTCGAGTCCGCCACGGTGATTTGGCTGTCTAGCGTGATCGCGACCCTTCTTGTCGGCGTCTTGTTCGCCGCTGCCGGTGCCGCATTCCTTGACCGGTTCATCTTCTTCCAAGGCATCGCTCTACTTGTGGCTAACGTGGGAACGCTGCTGATCGGCCCCGGCCCGTATGTCCTCGTCGGGTGGCTCGCCGCCTGTGCTGTTCTCTTCATCGGAGCGGTCATCGCGGCCCGTCGAACGACAAACAGAATGGGCTGACGATGAAGACGCCTCTTGATCCCGTTATTCACGCGGACGCCCGCCTGCGCATTATGACTGCGCTGAACGCCATCGGAGAAGGAGATTCGGTAACTTTCCCCAAGCTTCGCTCGATTCTCGACATCACCGCTGGCAACCTGTCGGTGCATTTGCGCAAGCTTGAGGACGCTGGCTATATCACTCAAGAGAAGACCATCCAGGGGCGCACCACAGCCACCTATCTTGGAATCACCCCGCGAGGTCGAACCGCCTTCCTCGAGTATCGAGGAACTTTGCTTGCACTTCTCGATGAGTGAGTAAATGGACAACGGAAAAACCTAGACACAGCACGTAACACCAAGCATTTCTGGCTTGCCGGATCATCGGGCACCCCGTCGACTTCAACCGGCCTTCCATTTGGGTATCTCGTCTCTAGGAAATGGGCCCTCGGATGGATACAAAAACTGCGCTACGGCTCGAAGCCTGGCCGCGCGTGGCGCTGATCCGACCCGTGAACAAATCCAGCACACCAGAAGTCGACGTTCACGAATAATCGCCCGCACAGCGTTCCGCTAACGGGTATGCACTCGCTTGGTCGGCGGATGACGCAGACCGTAGGGTGAAAGTATGGGCGAAGAGACAATAGCCAGGTTGGTGCTGTTCGTGGTCTCGGTGGGCTCTGGCGTGCTGGTGCTCTGGATGGCGCAGGCTGCAGCCAGCGGACGACTTAGACGCAATCCGGTTGCCGGAATTCGTCTTCCCGTGACCATGGCGAGCGATAGTGCGTGGCTCACCGCACATCAAGCAGCTAAACGGCCGACCCAGTGGGCCGGCTGGTGCGCGATTGTCTTTGCTTTTCCGTGTGTACTTCCTCTTTCTTTGCCGTTCGCGCTCACATCCATTTTCATTGGGGCCGTTGGACTGCTCGTCTTCGTGCTTTACGGCGCCGTCGTGGGAAGCCGTGCTGCACGCGCCCTAGCCGACGGGGATTAGAATGCGTTCCACCACAGACGGTGATGAAGACTGCGAGCGCCACGACCAATGGCTCCGCTGCCCTCAGTGGTACGGAGCGAACGGGGGCGACATGGCCAATACAGGACTGGCCACGGCGGGAAAGCGTCTAGTCGGTCTTGGCGCTGCGTTCATCGCAAGCGCAGTACTGGTGGGATGCTCGGGTCCGATGATGAATGCGTGCCCGGCGATAGGGTGGGCCAACACGCTCACCGTGACGCTCAACGGCGAAACGGATGACGTCAGCCTCGTGCAGCTGTGCATAGATGGTGAGTGTTCCACCCCTGCTCCAAGCCAGTCGCATTCCGACGAGTCGGCTCCGGGCGAGGTGCTGGGACCGGAGGATCTTGCGACGTACACGCCCGATCCTCGTGCAGTGGAGCTCCCGTATTTTGCTTCCAAGATCAGTGACCACTCGTGGGAGATCGCCCTCAGCATGTCGTCCCCGAGAAATGTGACACTCCGTGCGTTCTCAGCGAGTGGGATTGTCCTCGCCGACGAGGACGTGACGCTCAATTGGGTCCGAGTCGGCGGTACCGAGCGTTGTGGAGGCCCTGAGGAATCTGCCCCGGTCATCCTCGTGATTTCAGCCTGAAGCCTTCAGGCTTTCTCGAGATGGGGTGTGTCCCGCAAGAGGTTCCCGTGTGACACAGCGCCGGCGCACTCAGCCACCGGGTGCTTTGGCCCAAAAAACTGTGTCGCTCGACGTCCCCGAGTGACACGGCATCAGTGGGCGCGGCCGCCGGGCGGTTTGGCCCCAGATCTGTCCCGCAGTCCGGCGGCGAATTCAACAATTCGTTGCGACGACCGGTTGAGTTCGCCGTTCTGGGTTGCCCCAGGGGGCCGACCTGGACCTTCTCAAATTCACATGGTGCATGATGAGAGGGATGTTCACTCCTACCCGAGCTGCCGGCCTCGAAACCCTCGGCCTGTTCGTCCCTCATGCGGGGCTAGATTACACGCGAGACCGCAATCACGACACTGGACCCTCCCGTGAAAACGTCTCCGGTCTCTCTCCGTACCTCCGCCACAGACTCCTGACCGAGCGTGAAGTGGTTTCGGCTGTGCTTGAACGGCATCGGTTCGGTGCATGCGAGAAATTTGTGCAGGAAGTCTTCTGGCGGACGTATTGGAAGGGATGGCTCGAACAGAATCCCGAGGTGTGGCGACGGTATCGCCGCGATGTGGCCGAGCCCGGGCTCGCGAGTGACACACGCTCCGGAGGTTACCGCGAAGCCATCGCTGGGCACACCGGCATTGATGCGATGGATGCGTGGGTGCGTGAGCTTGTGGACACCGGATACCTGCACAACCACACCCGCATGTGGTTTGCGAGCATCTGGATCTTCACGCTCGGCCTGCCGTGGCAACTCGGTGCGGACTTCTTCTATCGACACCTTCTTGATGGCGATGCCGCCTCCAACACGCTCTCCTGGCGGTGGGTTGCCGGGCTCCAGACAGCCGGAAAGACCTACCTCGCGACGGCATCGAACATTTCTCGCTACACCGAGGGCCGGTTCTCGCCATCGGGACTCGCCACGTCGGCACGAGCGATCATCGAAGAGCCACTGCCAACGCGGGCACCGATTGCTCCCGCCGAGTCCACCCCATTAGGCGCCCGAGTGGGGCTGTTGCTGCACGAAGAGGATCTGGACGCGGCAAGCCTGCGCGCCGAGTTTTCCTGGTTGGATTCGAACCGCCGACTCGTGGCTATCGCCGGATCCACCGATCCCGACGAGCGCTCGCCCTCCGGCGCCTCGGATGCAGTGCGGCGATTCACGGCATCAGCCCTCGATGACGCTGCCAAGCGGGCCTTAGACGCCCTCGGGCGACCGGGGAGAGTACTGCCCGACGCGCTCCCCTCCACGGTTCTGAAGTGGGCGGAGTCCGAACGCCTCGATACGGTGGTTATGCCGAACGCACCGGTAGGCCCGGTGCATCAACGGATGCTGACGCTCGGCGCCGCTCTCGCCTCGGAGGGAATAACGGTCACGATCGTCAGGCGGCACTGGGACACGCTCGCTTGGCCCTACGCCGCGCGCGGGTTCTTCCCTTTCCGCGAGCGCATTCCTGAACTGCTGCGCCAGCAGGGCTTGTAGACCCGGGACCCTGACACAGGGCGACACGATCAGCAGAGTCGAGCATCCGCCGGACACATCACGCGGCACAATGCTTAGAGCGTCGGTAACTGCTTACTAGTCGGTCTGGGGAAATCGGAAAGCTCAAAACCCCCACTTCGGAGGTCAACGGGACACCGGCGGTGTTCAGTCCATACTGCGATGTATTTCACAACGCCGTGCCCACATTGGAGGAGCACGCGGAGAGTATCGTTGCAACCTCACATCGTCGAGGAAATGCCCTGTCACCAATGCTTTTCTGGGGATTTCGGCTACTGTCCCTAACCGTGTAGGAGACCCCGCAAGGGTTCCCCTCTGACACGGCCTCAGAGTATTCGACCGTTGCATGGATCAGCCCCAGATCTGTCGTGCTCGACGTCCGTCAAACGAGATGCTGGGGATGCTCTCTCCTGGCCAGGCACTCGACGGCGTACTGCCTCGAACGACACCCCGGGCCTAGGCTCGCGCTAGGTAGGGCGCTCAGGTGTCCGCGAATCGAGGGGTGGTCGAAATGGAATTCAGTGCTCTTTCGTGGTGGATCTTCTGGGTGGTGGTCCAGGTTCTCGTTGTGGTTGGCATCGTCGTGGCTCTGGGGCTTTTCATCCGCTGGGGACGGCGCAAGAGTGCGATTCTGGAGTCAAGCAATCCACGGGAGGGTCACGGGCCCGCTGCCACCGGAAAGTAGCGAGCGCATGGCTGGGCGCGATAAATGCACGCTTCCGATCTGGACAGGCATCGTCGTTGCCACCTCGCGGTTTTACTCGACTACGACCGCCTTTCGCTGACCTGCTCTAGCAGCGCAGGCAGTGTTCTGGCGATATAGGGGGACTCGGAGAAGTTCGACTCGGTATACGAGGAGAGAAGCCAAGCTTCAAAGGATCGCTCCCAGGTGTCGAGAATCACACCATCACCTTTCGGGGTGAACGCCGAAACCCCACCTCGAAGTCGTTGCGCACACTCCTCAACGAGGAGATCATTCACCGCATCCAACAGCACATCATCGGTAGGGAACAGGGAACGGCAGGCGTGCGGATGAAGCCCAATCTGTTTGCAAACATCGCTGACCAGCTTCTGCTTCACGCCACCGCCGGTCGCGAGGGAGACTCTGGCCGCGACCGTGATCCTGCGCCGAATGGATCCGCGCTGCCGCGCGATCCTCGCCGCTGGACTCACCTCAATGAACCGAAGCCGCTTCCACTCTGGTCGGCACCGATGCGCGCAGAAGATCAGCCGCCTTCTCGCCGATGATGATGGATGGAGCATTCGTGTGCCCCCGGATGATCTCCGGCATGATCGACGCGTCGGCGATGCGAAGTCCCTGCACGCCGCGCACACGCAACTCCGGGTCGACCACTGATCCAGCATCCGATCCCATGCGAGCGGTGCTCGTTGGGTGGTAGAGGGTCTGTGAGAACTCATCGATCACCGTGGCATCACGCTCGGCCGCTGTCTGAGCATCCGACCCGGCGGGTTGGATGAACTTGCCGTCAGTCCGCGTTGGAGCGAACGCCGTGGCGGCAAGAATACGCTCGCACACGCCGAGGCCCGCGAGCAAGGTGTCACGGTCTTCTCCGTTCGCATCGCCCAGGTAATTCGGATCGATCATCGGTTTCGCGAGCGGATCGGCGGAGGCGAGTCGCACGCTTCCGAGGCTCTTGGGCCGCAGCAGAATAGCGCCGACACTGACGCCGTGCCGCGGCGCGGCCACGAGCCCCTCACCGATATATGGCACGGCGGCGAAGAGCACCTCGATGTCGGGGAAGGCGAGCGATGGGTCGGTCTTGACGAAACCGTACGCCTCCGCAACGTTGGAGGTGAGCATGCCGCGCTGCTGCGAGACGAAGTCGTTGAGCTGCTCCTCGGTCTCGGCACCGAAGAGGGTGTCATCGTCGGTCTCGACTGCCAGCGCCGCGAACAGGTGGTCGCGCATGTTCAATCCGACCTCCGGAGCATCGACGAGCACGGTGATTCCGAGGGAGCGGAGGTGCGTCGCATCGCCGATGCCCGACAGCATGAGCAACTGCGGTGTGTTCACCGCTCCGCCGCTCAGCACGATCTCGCGGCGCGCGAAGACCGAGGTCGGGGTGCCCTCGCTGAGGTACTCGACACCGACAGCGCGGGTTCCGTCGAACAGCACTCGAGTGGCGTGTGCCCCGGTGAGAACGACCAGGTTGGAGCGCTCGGCTGCCGGCGCAAGGTAGGCGGCCGACGTGTTGTGCCGCATGCCGCCACGCTGGCTCACCATCGTTTGACTGACCCCTTCCGGGTTTGCCGAGTTCGGCGCGACGAGTGGCATTCCGACCTCGGCGGCAGCCTCAAGAAAGGTTGCGGTATGCGATCGAGGGCTGCGTTGGTGCGAGATCGAATTCGCGCCGTCCGTGCCTTGGTCGGGATCGCTGTTGCCCTCCACTGCCTCCGCCTTGCGGAAATACGGCAGGAGCGCCTCGTACGACCAGCCGTCCCCGGCGAGCCTTGCCCAGTTGTCATAGTCGGCAGCGAATCCGCGCACCCACATCATGGCGTTCAGGGAGGATGAGCCGCCGAGCACCTTGCCACGTGGCCAGTAGATCGACCTCCCCATTAGCTCGGCCTGCGGCGCGGTCTGGTAGTTCCAGTCGGCATCGGACTTGAACAGCTTCGGGAACGCGGCCGGGATGACGATTTCCTGCTTATCGTCGACACCACCGGCTTCGAGCAGCAGAACGGAGATACTCGCGTCTTCGGTGAGTCGAGCTGCGACAGCTGCTCCGGCCGATCCTGCACCGACGACGATGTAGTCGAATTCTTCAGCGTTGGTACTCATACGAGCGCTCCTTTTGACCGCAGATCCTTGCGCAGGATCTTGCCTGACGCCGACTTCGGGATGAAGTCGATCATTTCCACCTGTCGAACCTTCTTATGCGGGGCCACCCGATCGGCGACCCACATCATGATCTCCTCCCCGGTGAGCGTTGCCTCCGGTTGCAGTCTCAGGAATGCTTTCGGCACCTCTTCACCATCCGCGTCGATCACACCGATGACTGCGGCGTCGGCGATTTGGGGATGCCCCAGCAACAACGACTCAAGCTCTGCGGGCGCGACCTGATATCCCTTGTATTTGATGAGCTCTTTGAGTCGGTCAACGACAGTCACGTACCCCTCGGCGCTCACCGTTGCGATATCGCCGGTGTGCAGAAAACCGTCGGCGTCGATGGTCGCCCGGGTTGCTTCATCGTTTCCGAGGTAGCCCACCATTATGTTCGGGCCGCGGCACAGCAATTCGCCGGGCTCACTCACGCCCACGGCCGGGATCTCGATGTCGTCTCCGGTGAGCGGGTCAACGATACGGCACTGCACGTTTGGCACCGTCAGACCGACCGAGTTCAGGGGAATATCGGTTCGACCTCGGGGTGAGGCATGCGATACCGGGCTCATCTCGGTCATTCCATAGCCTTGGAGAACCTCGCAGTTCAGCCGCACGGCAACAGCGCCGCCGACGATGCCGTCCAGGGGCGCCGCCCCCGAGAACACCGTACGCAGGCTCGACAGGTCAAATTCGCTCACCAGCGGATGCTTCGCAAGCGCCACCGCGATGGGAGGAGCGATGAAGACGTAGGTGATGCGCTCGGACTGGATGAGACTGAGGAAATCAGTCAGATCGAATCGTGCCATGGTCACGAGGGTGCTTCGTTGTGCCAGAGAGATGTTGAGCAACACCGTCATGCCGTAGATGTGGAAGAACGGCAGCACAGCCAGAACGCGATCATCGGCGCTCACGCCGATGATGGGTGCCGACTGCGCAACATTGGCCACGAGATTGCGGTGGGTGAGCATGACGCCCTTGGCCTTGCCCGTCGTGCCCGAACTGTATGGCAGCACGGCCAGGTGCGTTGCCGGATCGAAATGTACCTCGGGCGCGGGATGCGCCTCCACGATCAGGTCGGCCAGACTCGTGCTCCCGCTGACCTCACCGATGCTGATGATGTTGTCTGCTGCCACACCGGCTAGATCGGCGGCTTCCGCAGAGACGGCGAACAGCGTATCCGCTGCGATGATGGCTACCGCTTTGGAGTCGGCCAGCTGCGTGGCCATCTCACCGGCCGTCGACAGTGCGTTGACGGTCGTCGCCGTAGCGCCAGCTCGCAGAATGCCATGGAACGCCACGGCGAAAGCGGATCGGTTCGGGGAGTGCAGCGCCACGACGCTACCCACACCGATGCCACGAGCGTCGAGTGCCCCCGCAACTGCTTCGATCTGGCGCACCAACTCGCCGTACGTGGTGGTCTCACGGGTCGCCCCGTCGACGAGGGCAATGTGGTTCGCGGATGCGACTTCGAGTGAACCGAAGAGGTGGTCAAAGACGCTGAGATTGGGGATTTCGACGTCGGGAAAGGGACTGGTGAACACGGCGGCTCGCCTTCTGGCTGGGGATGAGTGTGGGGGAGCGTGCGGGATGACCGGAGGGTCAGGCCCGGAATGCCGCCAGGAAGATGGCGGGCATCTTCAGCCATGACGGTTTGGCCGCGAAACCCGCGAGACGACGTCCGGTCGTCGCGGCGGAACGCGCCTGCACGAACCACGGCGGCTTCGGGAAAAGAGTGAATTCTCCGTGTGCGAACGATCGCGGAAACGGCCGGAACGGGCCGCGAACGATCGTGCGCTCTGGCCGATCGATGAGCAGGGCGTTGTGCACGGTTCCAATGCCACTCTGCACGTTGTCGATGGTGGCACCGGGGAAGGCGCCCCACGACGCGGTTGCTGTGAGGAATCCGAGGCCGGTCCACGCATTGATGGCGATCGTGCCGTAGCGCAGGCGTGCAATGGACTCGAGGAACCCGGTTCCGAGCTGCCGGATGACCTTGGGCTCGACAATGAGATTCGCACCGAGGGTGCCGACGAACTCGTCATTGGCCAGCGTGACGGCGGCGTCGAGGAAGGCTTGCCCCGTGCCCGGCACTTCGACAACGCCCAGCACCGGGGAGAAATATTCCGTGGTGATCACGTTCGATGCGTCGTCTTCGGCTGTGACATCGATCAGCAGGCGGCAGCCGTCTTGGCCCATCCGCTCGGCGGTCGGATACGCGGCCGATGCGGCTCTCATGCGCCCATCGCTGCCGGGGTACCAGGCGGGGCGTTGAGGTGCTGCCGCCAGTGCCCGTCGGAGTTCGGCGAGGAACGCTTTCTTCTGGGGCCAGTTGCTGCTGACGACAACCACTTGGCCGGCAATGCAGTTGTATCCGCCGTTGTGCAAGCGCTGAGTAACGACGTGCTCGGCCTGATAGCGCAGGTCATGCTTCGTCCATGCGCTCGGAAGCACAATGATGGGCGATACTCCGCCGAGTTCGCTGGTGATCGGTTTGCCTAGTAACGGGGTGCCCGTTGCTTTGCGCCTCGCGGCATCCGCGCCCGTTCCCCAGACGATGGCATCGTGTGTTGCCGCACTCCCAGTGATGTGCACGTGCGCGATGCCATTGTGCTGCGTGAGATACGCACCGACGTCGCCGGCGCCCTGCACGATACGAAGCACTCCGAATTTGATCAGGGGGGCGAGAGCCTTATCAAAAACGGATTTCATTCCAGCCATGACCGGGTTGAGTTTGAGCAGCACCGACCGGTTGTTCGCGACGATCTCGTACAGCACGTCGAGCGGCGGAATCGACGTGATATTGCCGGCGCCGAGCACGAGTCCCACTCCGCCCGACGTTGTCGGCGTGAGCTCACCCAGGCCAGCGCTGGCCCGTACCTCCTCGGGAGAGCGGCCAGGAGCCATCCAAATCTCAGCGCTGAATCCGTGCAGCAGCAACCACTCGTACCCGTTGGTCGGAAGTACCGGGACGATGACGCGACCGCCGGGGGCCGTTCTGAATCGGCTGCTGGCAAGGGGGCTCCTCCCCGCAGCGAGGGCTGCGATGGACTGAGCGAGGGTACCGGCGCCTGAAAGGCTGGCATACGGGCCGGAGATCCACTCTTCCCCGACGAGCTGTGATGACGGGTCTAGTCCCTTGATCGCAGCGGCAGTCTCCGCCCATTCCTGAGCGGCCGCCGTCATGGCTGCGTGCACAGCTCCCAGTAATGCGGCTCGTTCGGAAAGTGGGGTGCTGGCCCAGCGCTTGGCACCCGAGGCCAGCTCGATGATGGCGGCGTCGAGTTGGTCGCGCTGCTGCTGGTCGAGGGGCCGAATGGGCTGTGTCCTCGACATCGGATCGGTGGTAGTCATCAATCTCCTTTGATTGTTGCCTGACGGCGACCCGGATTCCGGGTTGCGGTGTCAGGCTAGTCTCGGCTCCACCGTCAGCGATAGCGATGGGCCGCCGCCGCGATTTCGGAACTGTGCATTGTGCGGCCGCACAACCAAACGGAAGAGTCACCGGATTACACTGTGCAAATGGAACGCAATGAAGCGCCGCAGAGCATGCCGACCCAGGATGTCATGGTGGACGGCGCTCGCGAGCTCTTCTCGGGCATGATCGACTCGGTCGGCGAGTTATCAGACAGCATCGTTGCCCAGATCATCAACGGCGAGCACGACTACGCCGAGAGCGTGCTCGGCGCCGGTGTGCTCGAAGGTATCGTGCATGACAACCTCGAGGCGATCCTGCAGTGCCTGCTCGGCATCAACGACTCGCTCGCCGCACCCCGCCATGCCGGCCGCGTGAAAGCGGAGCACGGCATCCCCATGGCGAGTCTCCTGCACGCATACCGGCTTGCCGGTCTACACCTGTGGGACGCGTTGATGGCGAAGGCGACGACGCCCGAACACGCAACAGCGCTGCTCACCGCGTCATCCGGAGTATGGGGCATTATCGACCGGTACTCGAGCGCCGCTGCGGAGACGTACCGAGAGGTCGTCGACGAACGGGAACGCAAAGACCAGCAGAGCAAGAACGTCGTGCTGCTCGCGATTTTGGAAGGCGAGTTCTCGGGGGATGCCGGTCGAGCGGTTCGTGCTCTTGGCCTTCCCAAGGAGGCAACCTTCGTCGTTCTTGCCGTTGAGATGCGGCACTCAGATGATGACCCAATTCCTGCCATAACCGACCGACTGCGGGGGATGGGGGTCAGCTCCGCCTGGGCTCCGTGGAAAGGTGAGTATCTGGGCCTGCTCGGAAGTGTGGCGGGTGCGCACCCTTCCGCCGCCGCGCACGCACTGGTCGGAACCGTCAGTTCACGAATCGGGGTGAGCCTGCCGATACAAGCCCTCGAGCGCGCGCCTGTCGCGGTGCGACAAGCGCTTTTGGCCATGCGTTGCATCGCCCCCGCCGCGGTGGGAGTGCATCTCTACGGCGCGGCCCCGATCGATACCATTCTTGTGTCTCAACCCGCATACGCTGCCGAACTCCGCGATGGCGTTCTCGGCGGGCTGGCTGACCTTGATCCAGACGATGCCCGCGTGCTTCTGGACACGCTTGAATGCTGGTTCACCACCGACGGTTCGACCGCCGAGTGCGGCAAGCAACTTCATTGCCACCGAAATACGGTACTTCACCGACTGGGGCGGATAACCGAGATGACCGGGCGTTCCGTAGCCAAACCCGTGCAGGCGGCCGAACTTTTCACCGCCCTTCGAGCGGTACGACTGGCCGGTTTGTGGGCGACTCCCGTGCGCGCGCCCTTGCGGGCAGCCCCCCGGAGCGCTTGAGCGGACTCACGTCTGATGGTGTTGTCGCTCGCTGGGCACTGCAACGGTCGTCGCAGCTTTCGCGGTCGTCGTGGTCGCGATGAACGTTGGTCCTAGGGGAAAAGGACCATGGCTCTCCCCGGTCTGGGCGGCGGCGGCGCGGGTGCATGTTTTCGGGCCACAGGGTGCGGCTGGGTCTATTTCAAGGCGGCTCGAGAGGAGAGGGCGGGTTACACAACAACGTGCAATCTTTCTCCTGAGGTACCTCAAGTTGATTATCAGACGGGGGAAGTCCTGAGAGAGGTGGGGGAGCCTCTGCTTATGGTCTATACCGCGCAACAGCGGAAGGGAAGGTAGCAGGCGCCCAACTGAGCTGCTCCGGAGAGTCTTCTTTTGTGGCGATAGTATTCGGCCCCGCCGGGGCTGTCTTGGGCGGCGTCCCAGGCATCCTCGAGGTCAGGCATGCGGACGAAGTGTGTTCGGATGCGGTGGTGGCGGGCGATGCGACGCCGGTGCAGGCCATCACAGGGTGGAAGGGGCTTTTCGGGTGGTGCTCAGTCACACCAGCGGCGCGAGCTGTCGATGGCGCTCACGTACATTAGGGGTGGAACTTACCGACGTAATTATTCAGGGGTGGGTTGAGCATTTCAGCACCACCCATTGGTGCATTTCAGCACCACCGATCGTGCGAGAGAACGCCAATCGTGGTTTGGCCGGGAGCCACTGACGCTATCCGTCATCAATCACGCGCTGGCCACCGCGCTGTGGTCCCTCATGTTCTAAGTACCCGTCTCCACCCAGACCGTGTTGTGGATGATGCGGCCCATGATCGCGTCTGTATGAACTCCGGGGCGGAGGCGCTGGTGTCAGCCCTTCTGCTGATATTGAGTGCAGAAGCGCGTCGACCCAGCAGCGTGTCGCGTTTCGATTCCGCTGGCCAGTCCAGCGGCTACTCGCCAATGACCAACGGCGTGAAGAATGTATATTCACACAGGAACGTGCAGGCGCAGCCAGGAGTGTCGTGGGCTGCGACCCAGGCTTTCTCGAAGTCGGGCATCCCGGTGCCATTCGCGCCGATGCGGTGCAAGCTGTTAACGCGATTGAAAATCGTCAGCAATGAATATAGTTACGCGGAGGTTTTCTTAAGAGTCAACGTGCACTCTTGACGACATTCGGGCGGTCTTTTAGAATTTCGGCCGTGCTTGATCTCGGAAAGGCGCCGGGTCGCGATGGCCGTTCGCGGTGAGATTTGACGGACGCACATTTATTCAACGTTTATTGCCTCGAAACAGGCCGAAGCCAGTCCAGCTATTTCGAGAGAACGGAGGCCTCTAGACCGAAGAACTCCTCGTCAGGTCGAGAATACTCGAGGTTTTGGCGCGTGCCTTGAAGACTCAATAAGGAGCAGGGCGCAAACCGTCGGTCCCGGGTTCAAGTCCCGGCCGCCCTACTGTAAATCTAATCTGATCAAGGTTTCTTGTCTGTACCGAAAGGGCAAGACTTGACTCACCCATTGTCTATCCATTGCTGATTCCAAAAATTTCCGTCCTTCTGGGGTTCCCATAGAGAAGGTGCACGACCCGGTTCGAGTCATCTGGCATGACCTCGATCCATTCGGCCTCGGCGTCGTGGGCGCTGAGGAGGTTTCAGTCTGCCATCGCTGTTTCACCACCCCGGCGTGAGCCGCATCCGTCTCGTGCACGATTGCAGTCTGCGTCGACGCAGCATCCTGTTCGCTGCCCGGAAGCGCGCGATGGGCTCGGTCGACCTGATAATTGGTGTGCGCGAGGTCGAGGCCGACCTTCTTGGCGACGAACTCTTCGCGTTGGATGGCTTCGCCGTCGCGTTCGACCTGGAAGATGCGCACTTAGCCTTCGGCGACGACGATGTGTCCTTTGGTAAAACGGGGCGCCCGGTCCGCGGTGGCGCGGTCGGCGACGAGATTGTAAAGCGTCTGCTCGATGGCGGTAGTGCGATATGCGCTGCGGAATCTGTCGGGCCTGTTTCGTCTTCGATTCGAATGAAAATCAACGGTTTGCACGCACGCGCCTTTCCAGCCTGTCCTGGACGGCTACGTCCGCGACGGGCCAGCGGTGGACGACGCTTCGAGGTCGGTGTTGCGGCGCGCAATAGACTCGGGAAGATGCGGCGACAAGGGAGACGAATGAGCGAGCTGGAGCATCACGTTCGGGCACTGTGGACGTTGTTTGAGCCGATCCACGCGGTGACGTATTTCTCCCCGGAGGCGAGGGAGGCGTTCGCGGATATCGGACTCACTCGTTACTGGGACGGATACTTCGCCGGTCGAGCCGCCCCGCTCGGGGCGGTGACGGCTGCTCCGGTGGTGGCGATTTTCAGTGGGTTCGCTCCGTTCTTGGTCGAGCGGGTGCTGCCGGCTGTGTGGTCGACGGTGACCGTAGACCGGGTCCTCGACGCGCGGTCGCGGGGTGCAGCAACGACGTTGCGAAATCTCGTGCCCGACGAACGATCTGTCGCCGAAGCGGCTGACGTACTTGCCGAGATAGCGGCTCGTGTCGATACCATTGGTCGACCCCTCGCGGCGGCGAACAGCGCGCTGGCGGTAGAGGCGGATCCGTATCGCCGGCTCTGGCAGGCCGCGGCCACGCTTCGCGAGCATCGCGGTGACGGTCATGTTATGGCACTGGTGGAGGGCGGGATCGCGGGCATCAGTACTATCGTGTTGCGCAGCGCGGTGGATATCGACGCGACGAGTGTGCGGAAGGCGCGCGGCTGGACAGAGGAAGAGTGGGCTGTCGAAGTCGAAGAGCTCATGACTCGGGGGCTGCTGACCGGCCAGGGCGAGATCAGCGAGAATGGCAGGGTGGCAGTGGAGCGCGCCGAGAACATGACCAACCAGCTGGCGGTCGGTCCGTGGCGCGAATTGAACGACGCTGAGATCGCACGTATTGCCCGCACGCTCGCGCCCATCGCGAGAGTGTGCCAAACGGTTTTTCCGTTTCCAAACCCGATCGGGATGCCCCGGCCCTGGGATCCGAATCTCGACCCGAACGCATCCGCCGTCCCGGTGTCGCCGCGGGCGAGTTGAAATGATTCCCCTGTGATATCGAGCGAGCCAACCGCGGCTCAGTAATTTGCCTGAAAGTGCGACGTCGGAGGTCCCGCTTGCGGGCCTGGATTGTGCTCGCTGACGACAGAATACATCTGACGTCTGACGACATCAGCCGGCGAGACGTGACCTCGCTGATTGGATAGGTGGTTGCCCGAGCCGCGGTACGTCACGCCATCATGCCGACGCCGATGCATCCCCACTCATCCGGTCGGAAGGCCACTCCCTCGCAAATTTTCAGAGATCATGCAGTCACCAACCGCCTGGTCGTGCGCTCCGCAAGTGGGGCCAGTTCAGTATTCGTCTCTTGACGGTAGTAAAGCCTTCGCCCCGCTTGACGGCGATATTGCCATCAGATAATCTGAAGGGAATAAGACCTTCGCGAGGAGAATGTCATGGCTGCACGTGGAGAAGTGAAGGGTCCTGAGGGTCTCGGTCGAATGCTGCAGCAGGGCCGTCTCGTGCGCGGCTTGACGCAGCGTGATCTCGCGGACAGGTTGGAGACCGACCAGAAGTACATCTGGGGTTTGGAAGCCGGAAAGAACACCATCGTGCTTGAGCGCATCTTTGCGATCATGCGGGAGACCGGTATTCGCATGTATATGGAGGTCGATCCAGGCACCGACGGGCCCCAAGACGACGTTGTGGATGAGCCCCGTGGGTGACTTGCGCGTCGAGCTATACGGCGAGCTGGTCGGGCATCTGGTCGGTGCGGACCGTCACACATTTGATTTCGTAACCGCGAAGAATGCCATCGAGACCTTTGGGCTCGGCAGCACGATCCTCTCGGCATTAGTGCCGTTCGACCTGGTCCGCAACCGCAGCCGGGCAGCGCGAAGACGCAACTTCTTCGCCGAGCTCTTACCTGAGGCCACCGCTCTGGATACCCTCGCCGCTGAAATCAGAGTCTCCACCGACGACACCATTGCGCTGTTGGCACGGTTCGGCCGCGACGTCGCCGGCGCTATTCAGATTTACGATCCAGAGGGGGCCGGGGGAGCCGCGAACGCCGGCCGTCGCGCTGGTTGACAGGGTCGAAGTGGGCCGGATGCTCACCAATACTCAAACCGCTCCTCTCGGAAACCGGCCGCAGTCTGGGCGCACGTCCTTGGCCGGCGTCCAAGACAAGATCGTGCTTGCGCGACAGGATGACCACTGGTTTCAGGTCCTCGAAGGGTATCCGTCGACCCACATCATCAAGCCGCCGTCCGTGCGCCACCCGACCATTACCTTCGACGAGGAATACGGCTTCCGAGCGGCCAAAGCGGCCGGCCTCACCATGCTCCACACCTGGATCGAAGACTTCAGCGGAGTCCCCGGTCTGGTCATCGAGCGCTATGACCGATCACCCGACGCGCCACAGGGACGCATTCACCAGGAAGACATGAACCAAGCTCTCGGCGCATCAAAGAACGAGAAGTATCAAGAGTACGGTGACAAGGTCTCCCTCAAGCGCATAGCGGATGTCCTCGGTCGCGACGGCGACCGAGCCTCCGTCGAGCAGCTCCTCCGGCTCCTGACCGTCTCGCAGGCCGTGGGTAACCTTGATATGCACGCCAAAAACATCAGTATGCTCCACCTCCCGGACGGCGGCACGAGGATCACCCCGGCCTACGATGTCGTTCCGCAAACGCACCTCGACAGCGACGGCAAAATGGCTCTGGCCATCAATCGAAAATACAGCCATGCCGCCATCACACTCGATGACCTCGTCGCCGAAGGCGAGGCGTGGAAGGTGCGCGCTCCCCGGCTAATTATCACGTCGGTGCTGGAGACCGTGGAATCCTTTGCCCGTTCAGAAACTCCGGTTGAACAGTCTTACGCCGGGCTCCAGGACGACATTGCGCAGTTCACCAAGAATCTCCTCAGCGGACGCCCCACGGGTAGCAACGTCGGCGCGTGAGGACTTGACGCACGCATGTTTATTCACCGATTATCGCCCCGAAACCCGCCGAGACGGCCCGAGGTGTTGAGATAATGACAACGACATCTCACGCAAGAAGCTCCAGATCAGATCGAGGAAAAGCGAGACTAACCGAGGTCTGAATCCGGCCCGAGTATCAGCCTAAATGGCCTCGGTGCAAACCGTCGGTCCCGGGTTAAAGTCCCGGGAGCCTCGTCAAAACGACACCTGATCAAGTCTTGTCTTCACTGGCGAACGTGTCACATTCGGAGCATTTCCATTAGTTCTGGGTTCAAGTCTCACCACCGCGATTGGAACTCCCGTGATCAGGAATTTCCAGCCCGCACAGATGCATGACACCCGATGCTGTCAACGTTTATTCAACGTTTATCCCGGAAAGCTGCCTATTGTTTGCGCTGGCGCAGAAGTCGCTCGAGTCACCTTAGAGTTACTAAGAGCGACTGCGATCGCCGTCGGGGGAGTTAGTCGGCGGCGTTGTTGGTGCGCATGGACAGGTGCTCGTGGATACCGAGCCAGGTTCCGCCTGTGAGTGAAAGCACGATGGTCTCAGATTCCTGACTTGTCGACCGTTCGCCCGCAACTTCGGAGACTGTCTCGACATCGTGGGTGAACACGGCGACGGAGCCAACCAGCTGAATGCGGCGGTTCGTAGACGTGCATGAGATGACCGTGAATCCGTCTGATTCCCATTCCAGCCAGAGCTGCTCATACTCTTCCCGCGACTCCAGGCGCCGCCCGACGTTGTGGAACATGAAGGTTGCCTGCGGGCTGAACCGGGCGAAATAGGCGTCGCGGTGGTGATGACCGAAGTCCTCGATGATCTGGTCGGCTGCGGCCAACGCATCCGCTGTCACTGCTTCGGGCATGCTCACGTTGCGGATCCGACTCGGCGTGCTGCGACCTTGGCGGCGGTGGACGAATGGTCGGTTTCGATGGCAGGGATAGTCGATTCTCTGGTTGGTACGCCGCGTGCGCCTTGATCACCAAACACGAATCGTGGCTCGGGAAAGAGCCAAAGCGCTCCAAGATAGAGAACGGCCGCCGAGATCACGGCGATCGCGAGGCTGAGATCGACGCCGCCGCCCAGATTGATGAAGGGTCCAACGATGATGGGCGGGTAGTTCGCAAAGAGCAGTCCGAGGGTAGCGGCTCCGATCCAGGCGACCATTCCGCGCCAGTTGACTCCGTTGTTGAACCAGTAAGCGCCGCCGATTTCACCTCGGTTGAAAACCTGGAGATCGCGCGGGCGAAAGCTGCCTCGGCGCACGATGTAGCCAATGGCCATGATGACCATCCACGGGGTGGTCGTGACGATGATGGCTCCGACGAAAGCGTTCACGGCGCCGAGCAGGTCGAAGAAGATGCGACCGGTCAGGATGAAGAGGAAGGCGACGATGCCGATACCGATGGTGGCCTGGGCGCGGGTGAATCGAGGAAAGACGGAGGAGAAGTCGAGGCCTGTGCCGTAGAGCGAGGTCGTGCCCGTCGACAGTCCGCCGATGAAGGCCACTCCCATGAGGAGTACCGCGTACCAGATGGGCGATGCCTGGATGAGGGCGACGACGTAGTCGCTCTCGCCAGCGACGATCGTTGCGGTCGCCACACCGAAGAGGAAGGGAATGAGGGTGAGGGACTGGCCGATCAGTGTTGCGCCGAGGATCTTGCGCGGAGGGGTGGTGCGGGGGATATACCGGGACCAATCTCCGAGGAACGCCCCGAACGAGATGGGGTTGGAGGCCACGATGAGCGCGGCGGCGACGAATGTCGGCCAGAAGGAGCCGAGCGCGAAGGCCGCGGGTCCGGGATTGTAGGAGCTGTCAAACACACCGTTGAACGCGACGATAGCCAGCAGGATGAGGATCGTGTTGGCGATGACCGCGGTCTTGTTCACCAGCAGCATGAACTGATAACCGAACACCACCACGACGATGACGATCACTCCGATCACTCCGTAGACCAGGGTGCGAAGTCCGATTGAGTCCGGTATGCCTCCAAGCCGGGTGAGCGCACCCACGAGTGCGTCGCCACTGACCCACACTGAGATGGAGTAGAAGGCGATGGCGGTGAGAAGGGAGAGGAACGAGCCGACCACTCGCCCGCGCACGCCGAAGAATGCAGCGGATGACACCGCGTTGTTGGTGCCTGTTTTCGGGCCGAATAGTCCCATCGGCATCAGGAAGAACGTGCCGACGAGCACTCCGCAGATCGTTGCGAGGGTGGCTTGCCAGAAGGATAGGCCAAGGACGATCGGGAAGGTACCGAGCAGCACGGTGGCAAACGTGTTCGCGCCGCCGAACTGGATGCGGAGGAGGTCGAGCCAGGTCGAGGTACGGTCGGCGTCGGGAATGGTGTCGACGCCGAGGGTTTCAACCTCGGTGATTTTTGGCCGCGCGTTTAGCTCGACGGCGGGCGCGGTGTGATGAACGCCATTGTTGTCACTCATGGGTTTGCCTTTGACTCGTGGAGGGGGGGCCGGCGGAGGCGGCAGGTTTTGATTGACACTAGCGGGATGTTGTCTCTTGTGCAATAGTTTTTGTCTATGAAGACAAACAAGGTCGTGGATCTCTCCCTCCTGGTGAACGCAGACACCCAGGTCTATCCGGGAGATCCTGTGCCACGGTTTGACCCGCACAGCACGATCGATCGCGACGGCTTTAACCTTCTCTCGGTGTCCATGGGGTCACAAACAGGCACCCACGTTGACGCTCCGTACCACTTTGATGATGCGGCCAAGAAACTCGATGAGTTGCCGCTGGACCGGTTCGTCGGCACAGGTGTACTCGTCGACGCCCGTGCCGCGGGCGCGCGCGGTCGCATCACGTGGTCGTACTTCAAGCCCGTCGAGGCGCAACTTCTGCCGGGAGCTATCGTGCTTCTCCACACGGGATGGAGCGCGCACTGCGGCTCACCGACCTACTTCGACAATCCATTCCTCGACGCCGATGCCTGCGCCAAACTCATTGCCCTGGGCATTCGCACCTTCGGGATCGACGCGATCAACATCGATGAGACACCGAACTCCACCCATCACGGTGAGGGCTTTCCCGTGCATCACCTCATTGCAGACGTTGACGGCGTGATCTGCGAGAACCTCACGAATCTTGCGTCGGTCGACTTCGATGAGCCCTTCATCTCCCTGCTGCCCATCGCCTTCGACGCGGCGGATGGAGCGCCCGTGCGGGCTGTCGCGCTGCAACTTACGCCATAGGCAGGCCGCACTCCCTGTCACCACCGGCTCGCAGTTCACTCTTCCACCGATTCCTTCCAAGAAAGCTCCCATGAACAATCCGATCGGCCCATCCGACGCCAGCATTTCACCCCGCTATGCCGGCATCGCCACCTTCGCCCGACTTCCCCGCATCGAAGACGTGTCCAACGCAGACATAGCCGTTGTGGGTGTGCCGTTTGACAGCGGTGTCAGCTACCGTCCCGGAGCCCGCTTCGGCCCGGCCCACGTGCGCGAGGCCTCCCGGCTGCTCCGGCCCTACAATCCCGTGCAGGATGTAGAGCCCTTCTCCGCCCAGCAGGTCGTCGACGCCGGAGACATTGCGGCGAACCCCTTCAATATCGATGAGGCAGTCGCTCAGATTGAGGCAGAGGCAACCCGTCTCGGCGCTGGCGGAACACGACTGCTGACGATTGGGGGGGACCACACCATCGCCCTTCCCCTGCTGCGGGCGGTCACCAAGGTGACGGGTCCGGTCGCGGTGCTGCACTTCGACGCTCACCTCGACACGTGGGACACCTACTTCGGCGCACCTGTGACCCACGGCACGCCCTTTCGCCGCGCATCCGAGGAGGGTTTAATCGACCTCGAAGCCAGCCTGCATATCGGTATTCGTGGCCCGCTCTACGGCCGCAAGGACCTCACCGATGACGCCCGCCTGGGCTTCGCTGTCATTGCCGCCCACGAAGTCGAGACCGAGGGCGTTGCCGGAGTCGTGAAGCGGATGCTGGCCCGCCTCGGCAACCGCCCGGTATACGTGTCCGTCGATATCGACGTTCTCGACCCCGCTCACGCTCCCGGAACCGGCACCCCGGAAGCGGGCGGGCTGACGAGCAGAGAATTGCTGGCCATCATCCGTGCGCTGAGCGCCGTGCGGATCGTCGGAGCCGACGTCGTCGAAGTCGCCCCCGCCTACGACCATGCGCAGATCACGGCCGTTGCCGCCTCCCATGTCGCCTACGAAATCCTTTCGGCCATGACACCGCGCTAAGCCCGGCCCGCGGCGACGCCGGCCGCGCTTATGGCGGGAAGCGGTGAGAGATCGCGAGATACTGGGAAACAGTCCCACGTCAGGTCGAAACCCGTTAAGAAAGGCAAGGCACTGTGCGAGCTCTCAACCCAGCACCATCGGGCGCACCGCTCGCGATCGGAGCGAAACTCCGGGCAACGCGGCTAGCCCAGGCCTTGACGATCGCGGACGTAGCCGAGGCAAGTAACCTCAGCACCGGCTTCATTAGCAGAGTGGAGCGAGACGAGACCTCGCCCAGCGTGTCTTCGCTCGTGGCACTGTGCCAGGTGCTTTCCCTTCAACTCGGCTCGCTCTTCGAGGCGCCCGATAACGAGGTCATAGCCCTCGCCGATGCGGCACTCATCAACATGGGTGGGAAGGGCGCGATCGAAAAGCTGCTCACCCCACGGGGCGAGTCACGGGTGCAAGTACTCCGCTCGACCCTCGCCCCCGGAGCCTCAGGGGGAGACGCGCTATACACGATCAACTGCGATGTCGAGGTGTTACACGTGTTATCCGGGAGCCTCGTCCTTCGGCTGGTAGGAGGCGAAGTTGAACTATCGGAGGGGGACACGATGACCGTCGCGGGGCGCCAACCCCACTCTTGGGACAACCGCAGTGGGGGACAGACCGAGCTTCTCTGGACCATCGTTCCGGCCGCATGGAGCGGCTCGTCCTGACCGTTCCCACGGTTCGGCGAAACGGTTTGAGCGCGATCCGCTGCAGGAAGACTCCTCTGGGAAATGGTGTGCGCGACACTTTCGCCGGCCGACATCCGATTCTAAAATAATCGTAGTCAGCCTCTTTTATGCGCCGTCGCTCGTTGCGACAGCTTGACGACTCTCCGTCTTTCAGGTTCTTGTTGCCGAACATCTGAAAGGCCGCGCCATGTTCGAACTCATTCTGGCCGCCACCGCCCGCACCTATTCTTTCTTGCGCCGGTTCATGCCGACCGCCCTCGCGATCGACGCCTTTAACACTCGGCGCGGGCTGAATTGGGGCGTGCCGGCGATGCTGCTCGCCGTTCCGTAGGCGTTTGCAGCTATCCATTGCCGAGCACACATCCGCGTTCACGGCGCTCACCCGGCCGTGAACAGATAGGCAATCATGGGTAGGCTCGACGAGGTGCGTTTGCAGAACTTATTGATGTGCCGCTCGGCGGGCAATGTCTCGTCGCGCTCGGCTTGAACGTGAAGGAAACACCGTGTCTGATCAGGCAAGAATCAAGGGGCACACCGTGACCCGCACCGTGCACATCGAGGCTTCGCGCGCGCGCGTCTGGAAGGCGCTGACCGACCCCAAGGTGATGGTCAAGTGGTTTGGCGACGGTGTGGTGTTCACCGCCCTCGAGCCCGGTGCTACTGGCAGCATCGACTGGGATGACTACGGTAGCTTCCCGATCGAAATCACCGAGGTCGTGCCCGACGGCTCGTTCGGCTTCCGTTGGTCGGGCATCCCCGCCGAACAGCTCGACGAGTACTCGACGCACGTGCGCTTCACCATCGCCGATGCTGGTTCCGGGACGGATGTCACGGTGATCGAATCGGGCTTCGACACCCTCCCCGGCGGCACCCGCTACCGTCGCGAACGTCTTGAGCAGAACCGGGAGGGCTGGGACGTCGAACTCGACGAGCTCGCGATGCTCTTCGAGGGTGTCGCTGAGTAGTTCACGCTCACGGGGGAGTCGCTCGACGAGTTGGCCACGTTGCTCGGCCGGTGGAGGACTACTTGGCGGAGCTCAGAGGATGCGCGTGAAAGCTCTCAAAATCTGCTCAGGGCGCGGTTCGTAACCCCGCAGACGTCGACCCAGGCGTCATGGCGGATTCGGTCGATCAGGGCGGCGTTGCCGGATTGCTTCCCGGACCGCGTCGAGGCCGGCGACGTCGACGAAGGACGCTTCGATCCCGTACCGTTCCGGCAGCAGCTCAGAGAACAGTCGCCAGACGGCCTCGCAGGTGACGTCGGAGACGATCACGTGATCGCCGGTGCGTAGCAGGGTGAAGAATACCCCGTGGAGGGCCGCGACATCGGTCGCGAACGCTACCGTCACCTCCCCGCCTTCGAGCGCTGCGATCTTTATTTCAAGGGCTTCCTGGTTGGCGGAACCATTCCGCCCGCAGACCAGCTGCTCGGTCGCTGATCAGTTCATCGATGCCGGGTCCTCGGGCAGTAAATAGGAGTTCGCCATCACCAACGGGCTCCGGATCGCGCCCGTACCGGCGTCGATGAGGTTACCACCATGGACGGCCCAGGTAAGTTCGCCAACGGTCGAGGCGTCGTGCTTGTCCGGTGAAGGCGTCATGGCAGTCCTGTTCCGGGAGGTAGAACGCGAGTGGCGAGGTCAGTTGGGGGTGGGGCGCACGAGGATTCGTGATTCGACGACGACGTCGGGGCCGAGCCGGGCGAGGTGGGTGGCGAGGTCTTCGGTCGCTGTGTGCAGCTGCTCGTCGGTCATCGGGGCGAGCCCATCCAAGATGAACAGGACACGTGTGGTGCTGTCGCGCAGCTGCGTGCGGCGGCCTTGACGCCAGTTCCACCGCCGGCAGGTGACGCCGGCGTCATCGCACCAAACGACCTCACCGGAGTCGGGGTGCTCGGTGACGTCGGCGCCGCCGGCAGTGGTATCGAAAGTTTCGTCGCCAGCGGCACGGATGAGGCGGGGTGCGCCGACGTAACGGTCAAGGTCCTCGCCGCCGAGAGGCACCTGATGCAGGACAGAGATCGCGTTATAGAGGTCCGTCAGCCGGTTCACCCGTGGCAGCCCGTCCCCGGCCCGGCGAAGGAGCGCCTCGAGGCTGTTCCGCGTGCGTTGTGGTTTCGCACCGAAGCCACGGTAGGCATCCCGCCACGCCGCAACGTGCGGCACCTCCTCGACCGGTGCTGCTGCCAGGAGGTGCCGGGCTGTTGTCTCCGCCTCGTGCAGCAGAGCGTCACTGGCGTCGTCGCTTTCCCCCGGGGTGAGGCCAGACACCGTGAGGAGGCAGGCGCGGTAGTCCGGTCGAAGCGCGAAGATCTCATCGTCGACGTAGGCCCCGCTGAGGAGGTCGTGATAGGTCGTCATGGTGTTCCTGTCGTCAGGTGGTCTGGTGGGAGGGGCGTGGGCTGGACGTACCGACGCCGGGCTCGAAGACGGCGAGCGTGAACTCCGCAGTGGAATTCGACGTGTTCGCGTAGGCGTGCGCTTGGTCGCCATCGAACGCGAAGGTATCGCCGGGGCTGAGGTTCACCTCATCGGGGCCGGCGGTGAGGTTCACCACGCCTCGGCCGACGTGCAGGATCTCTCGTGTGCCTGCAACATGGGGAGTGCTTTCGTGGGTATCTCCGGGGGCGAGGGTCCACTGCCACAGTTCCAAGACGTCGGGCGAGGGGGTACCCGCAAGCAAAATTCCACTACCGCCGCTCGGGCTTGACCACAGTTCGGCGCCGTCGCCGCGACGCGTCAGTGCCGCTGGAACACCGTCCCGGGCTGCGACCAGCGTCGGAAGGCCGATTCCGAGCGCATCACTGAGAAGGAGCAGGGTCGCCACGCTCGGGTTGGCCTCGCCTTTTTCGACCGTGACGATCATCCGACGGCTGACCCCGGACTGCGCCGCCACCTCATCGAGCGTCCACTTCAGGGCATGCCGGCCCGCTCGAATGCGCGCGCCGATGACCGCCGCCAAGTCATCCCGTTCAACACCCATACGGTGCATCATAGTGCACTATGCTGGAAGGACTGCCGCAGCTACTGCCATCCGAATGGAGTGCCCATGTTCACCGGTCTGAGCGCCTTCCCCTTGACGCCGCTCCGCAACGACGCATTCGACGAGACCGCCTACGCCGCTCTGATCGGGAAGTTGGTCGCTGCGGGTGTCGACTCGATCACCGCTCTCGGCTCGACCGGGTCGTACCTGTATCTGGACCGCGAGGAGCGACGCCGCGTGGCACTGTGCGCCGTCCAGCACGCCGAGACGGTGCCAGTTATCGTCGGCATTGGTGCGCTCCGCACGTCGCACGTCCTCGCCCTGGCGGAAGACGCGCAGGAAGCCGGCGCACGCGCCGTGCTGCTGGCACCGGTCAGCTACCAGCCGCTCACGGACGATGACGTCTTCGGCTTGTTCGAGGACGTGACCTCGAACCTGTCTGTGCCGTTGGTCGTCTACGACAACCCTGGCACCACCCACGTCACCTTTACCGACGACCTGTACGCCAGCATCGCCCGACTCCCGCAAGTGGCCTCGATCAAGATCCCGGGAGTCCCCGGAGTGCCAGCCCGTGCCGCCGCCCGGGTGCAAACAATCCGGGATGCGGTGCCCGCACACGTGACCGTGGGGGTCTCTGGTGATGCCTCGGCAGCGACCGGGTTGAACGCCGGATGCGACGCCTGGTACTCCGTGATCGGCGGAACACTCCCCGAACTCGCCCTCGCGATCACACGGGCCGCACAACACGGCGATAGCAGCGAAGCCGAGCAACAGTCCGCGCGGCTCGAGCCGCTGTGGGCCCTCTTCGCCGAGCTCGGCGGGAGCTACCGGGTGGTTGCCGCGATCGCAGAACAACTGGGCTTGGTGGCCCCGGACTGTCTGCCGCGCCCCATCCGAGGGTTGGACGCTCCGGCACGCGCCCGCGTCGAAGCCGTGATGACCAGGCTGCAGCTCGGAGCCGAGACCGCGTGAGCTATTCGACAACCGCAGCCTCCACGGCCCGCAGGCCGCTGCGAATGCGGCTGTCCACCCGGTTTCCCACGGCCAGTTTGCCGGGAGGTGCACTGCTTGTGTTCACCGCGTCGTTCGGTGAACTGCTCCGGGTAGGTGTTGAAGGAACCAACTCCTGCGGAGCGGGACTGAATCGTCAGTGAGAGCCCGTCCCGGCAGACACAATTCTTAGACGGTTCTGTGACGTGACGGGTGAGTCTGGGGGGATGAGCTCAGAAACCCGACCACTCCACAGCTTCGTTCGGACCGCTCTTCCCGCGGCTGGAGTCATTCTCACTGTCATAGCCGCTGGGTTCGTACTGACCGGGTCGGCGGGGTGGACGGACGGGGAGATGAATGTTCTCCGGCAGGTAAACGCTGACCACAGCGCGCCTCTGGACGCGGTGGCCCTCGGCATTGACTGGCTGTTCAGCCCCGCAGTGGGCGTGGTACTGGTCTTGTTGGCAGCCGGGTCGGTGCTGCTGTTGACCCGGCGACCCGGCGCGGCGATCCGCTTCGTGCTGGTGGTGATGATTCCCACGCTGGGCGCCGACGTGATCAAACTCCTGGTGCAGCGGGCGCGACCTGACATACCTTCGCTGCCGCACATCCTGCTGCTTGAACCGGGTGGTCTCAGCTTTCCGAGCGGACACACCAGCTTCGCCGCCTGCTTCCTGCTCGGGGTCGTCCTCGTCACGGCCGGTCACCGATGGCATCCGTTTGTAATTGGAACGGCCGCGGTGGTGGTGCTCGCCACGGCTGCGTCCCGGGTCTATTTGGGGGTGCATTACCCGTCGGATGTGGTGGCGTCGGTCGTGTACTCGCTTGCTGCCGTGGCGCTGGTAAACGCCGCCTCGGTGCTACTACTGGCACACTGGAGCGAACGTCGATCCGGCCTCCACGCTGGACCCGTGCACGGAGGAGTCTGGAATGCCCGCTGAGAGCACAGCTCGCCCCCGGCTGTTGTTGATCGAAGATGATGCCAAGCTCGGCCCGATGATCCGCGACGTGCTCACGGAAAACTACGATGTCACCCTGGTCGCCGACGGCGCGGAGGGACTTGCGGCCGGTCTCGGCGGCGAGTTCGAGGTGATGGTGATCGACCGGCGCCTGCCGACGCTGGACGGCCTCGGAGTGGTTGAAGCGCTCCGCCGCAAACTGGTGACCACTCCCATCCTGCTCCTCACTGCGCTGGGAACGACGGGGGACAAGGTGGCCGGGCTGGACATCGGCGCCAACGATTACCTGGTCAAACCGTTCGAATTCGATGAGCTCTTCGCCCGGCTCCGGGCCATCCGTCGGGTCTTCACCGGGGAGGGCCGCACGGTGCTGGTGGGCGCCTGGGAGTACTACCCCGACAGTCGAACGATCTATTCCCCGTATGACGGGCGCATCCTGCTGACGGTGAAGGAGAACGAACTGCTCAAATTGTTAGCGGATGCCCCACAACGCACGTTCTCCCGCCAGCAGATCCTGCAGACCGTGTTCAGCGCCGCGGACACCGCCGGGACGGTGGACACCTACGTGCATTATCTGCGGCGCAAGACCGAAACCGACATCGTCCTCACCGTGCGCGGTGCGGGTTACCGCCTGGGACAGCCATGATCCGAAGCAGAACCCGCATCGTTGACAGCGACACCCTCGCCATCCGTCGGGCCTCCCGACTCGTCGGGACCCGCATCGCGATCGCGTGCGCTGCGGTTGTCGCGGTGGTCATCGTGGCCGTCTTCGTTTACATCCTGTCCGAGATCTCGCCCGGTGAGCTGTTCGAACCGGTGCCCGACACCGACAACCTGCAGGTCAGCGCGGTCAACCTGCTGCGGGCCGCGGGAGTGTTGGGCGTGGCATTGATCATTCTGGCCGGTGTGTTGAGCTTTCTGGTCACCCGCCGGGCCGTGCAACCGCTCGGTGATGTGCTGCGCATCCAACGGGCGTTTGTCGCTGACGCCAGCCATGAACTCCGAACTCCGCTTGCGGTGCTTGATGCCCGCCTGCAAATTCTGCAGCGCACCCTCCCCGCCGATGACCCGTCGTCCTCGGTCGTTGCGGAGCTCCGCAGCGATGCGAAGGACCTCATCCACATCGTCAACGACTTGCTCGAATCTGCTGAAGTCGGCGGCGCGGCCGTGCACGACACCGTCGTCGTCGATCTGGTCGCTGCCGTCGATGCCGCGGTGCAATCGATGGCACTGATCGCCGTCGACAAAAACATCACCATTGAAATGGATGCGGCCCAGCCCGCGCCGGTGCGTGTGCCCGCCTCCAGCATCACCCGATGCGCGGTCGCGCTGTTGGATAACGCTGTGCGCTTCGCCCCCAGCGGGTCGATCGTCGCGGTGGGCGTGGCCGTGACCAAGAAGACGGTGGTGGTCACCGTGCGCGATCGCGGTCCCGGCATTCAAGGCATCGACCCCGCCCGCATCTTTGATCGATTCGCGCACTCCGGCGCGGCCGTGGACGGTGGCGGGGACGCCCGAACGGGGTTTGGTATCGGCCTGTCCTTGGTGCGGGAAATTGCGGTGCGCTACGGAGGAGCCGTGCACGTCGTCGACAGCGGCGCCGCAGGCACAGCGATCAGCCTCACCCTCCCGCGCGCGAAGCCAGCCGCATCCTGATCCTGCTCCGTCGAGCAGGTCGCCGCTCAGCCGGTAAGAAAAATCGTTTTCGATGATTGCCTTCTTCTGTGAGAAGTCTTAGACACCACCGTGTTCGCTGGTGTTACCGACCCCATCCCAGGAGGAACACATGTCCACGACCTCGACCCGCTCCACGACCTTTTCGCCCGTCCGGAATATCCTCACCAAGGTGCCCGAGGTCACCCTCATCTTCTGGGTGATCAAGGTACTCGCGACCACAGTGGGGGAGACCGCCGCGGACTTCCTCAACGTCGACCTCAACCTGGGACTGACGATCACGTCGATCATTATGGCGGTCCTGTTGGTCGCCGCGCTGATCGTGCAATTCAGATTGCAGAAATACACCCCGGCGGTTTACTGGCTGGCCGTGGTGCTCATCAGCGTTGTGGGAACTCTGATCACCGATAACCTCACCGACAGCCTCGGCGTTCCCCTGTGGGTGACGACGGTCGTCTTCGCCATCGCACTGGCCGCGACCTTCACCGTCTGGGCCATCTCGGAGAAGACCCTGTCCATCCACTCCATCTTCACGACTCGGCGGGAGTCGTTCTACTGGCTGGCCGTGTTGTTCACGTTCGCCCTCGGGACTGCGGCGGGCGACCTCGTCGCCGAAGGACTCAACCTGGGCTTCTTCGTCGCGCTGCTCGTCTTCGCCGCCGCCATCGCGCTGGTCGCTGTGGCGTACTTCGTCTTCCACTTGAACGCTGTGCTGGCCTTCTGGATCGCCTACATCCTGACCCGCCCGCTGGGCGCATCCACCGGCGATCTGCTGTCTCAGCCTGTCGCTGATGGCGGCCTGGGGCTGGGGACCACGGGAACGAGTGTGCTGTTCCTGGCCGTGATCCTCATCCTCGTGATCGTGCTCACCCGCCGCGCCCGCACCGCAGACGCCCAGCCGGAAGACGCCCAGCTCACGGCCACCGCCTAAACACCTCGCGCAGCAGCGGATGCCCGGATCGCCTTCAGAAAACTCAGAGAAAGTCCCTGCAGCATGAACACCATGGTCGCCACCGCACTACCCACGTCCGGTTTTCTGGATCCGCAATCTGTGATCGCCGGCGCCGGCGTCTGGGGTCTCGTGGTCGTCTGCGCGATCGTGTTCGTGGAGACGGGCCTGCTCGTCGGGTTCTTCCTGCCCGGCGATACCCTGCTGTTCTTCACCGGCGTGCTCGTCCTCGGCGGGGTGATCAGCCAGCCGCTCTGGATCGTGATCCCGGCCATTGCCCTATCGGCGGTGCTGGGCGACCAGCTCGGCTACCTCATCGGGCGCACGACGGGCCGACGTATTTTCGACCGGCGCGACTCCGGCCTGTTCAGCCGAAAGAGCGTCATCCGAACGCAGGGGTTCTTCGATCGGTTCGGCCCGGCGGCCGTCACCATCGCCCGCTTCGTACCGGTCGTGCGCACCTTTGCCCCCGTCGCGGCCGGCGTCGGCAAAATGCGCCGGCGGGTCTTCACACTGTTCAACATCATCGGCGCCGTGCTCTGGACGACCGCGGTGGTGCTCCTGGGCTTCGGGCTGGCACACATCCCGGGCGTCGCCGACTTCGCCGCACGCTACATCGATCTCGTGCTGATCGGCATCGTTGTGCTCTCCGTGGTTCCCGTCGTCATCCGAGCCCTCGTCTCACGCCGCCAGAATGCTCGGGTGTGAGGATCAGCGGAACGCGGCAGTGCATGCCGCAGTGATCGCCGTGAGGTTTCGGGCTTCTCATCCTGGTCTCATCGGCCACGGTCTAGGGTCGAGGCTATGACCATCACCCGCTGCCCGCCACGTCCGCAATCGGTCGGGCCGGGCAGCGTATGAAGATACTCGTCGTCGAGGATGACGTCCGCATCGCGGACGTCATCCGTCGTACCCTCACCGAATCCGGCTACGCCGTCGATGTCGCCCACACCGCGCCCGACGGCGTCCAGGCCTTCGAAATTGACACCTACGATCTGGTCGTACTAGACCTGATGCTCCCGGGACTGCCGGGCGGAGGGATGGACGTGTGCCGACGCATCCGCTTGATCAATAGCGACGTGCCCGTGCTGATGCTGACCGCGCTGGATTCGATGCGTACCAAGGTTGAAGGGCTCGACGCCGGCGCCGACGACTACATCGTCAAACCGTTCCACCTGGTCGAGCTGTTGGCCCGCGTGCGGGCGCTCCTTCGGCGTTCTCCGCGGGCGCACGCACCCGTGCTGCGGGCGCAAGGAGTATTCCTCGACCCCGCCACCCGCACCGCGGTCCGGGCCGGTCGCACGATTGTGTTGACGGCGAAGGAATTTGCCGTGCTGGAATACTTGATGAGCAACGCCGGCACGGTCATCAGCGCCACCGAGCTGATCGACCATGCATGGGACAGCAACTACGAGGGATTCAGCAACGTCGTGCAAACCTACATCCGCTACCTGCGGCAAAAACTCACCCTGCCCGGCGAAACGGACATCATCGAGACCCGGCGTGGCGCCGGCTACCTGATCCAAGCGGACAGCTGATGTTTCACCGCGCGCTGGTTCGACTCACCGTCACCTACACGATTGTGCAGCTGGTCCTGTTCGCCGCGTTCGCGGTTGGCATCTACATCTTCGTGACCGGGACCTTCGATTTCGACGCCGCTGAATCGGACGGTGCCGGCGCCCTCAACGCGGCCGAGCAGGGCTTCGCCAACCTCCGCACCGGCCTGCTCGTGCTCTACGCCGTCTTGTTGGTGCTGATCCCGATCGCGAGTTTTCTCATGGCCCGCGCCGCCCTGGCACCGTTGCAGAAAAGCTACGAGCTGCAGCAACGCTTCGTGGATGGCGCCTCTCACGAGATGCGCAGCCCGCTCAGTGTCATTCAGGGCGAACTCGAACTCGCCCTGCTCAGCATCCGCACTCCGGCCGAGTATGAGCGGGCGATGCAGACCGCGCTCGACGCCGTCGGCGGCCTCACCCAGCTCACCAATGACCTCCTGCTGCTATCGCGCGGCGCGGGAGCCGAGCTGAAGAAAACGTACGAACTCGTCGACCTGAATGACCTTGTCCGCCTCGACATTGACGCGCGCGCCAGTAGCCCAGTGGATGCCGCCCGGCTGGACGTTCACTGGGGGCGGGCCGCGGCCGTTCTGGGCTCCCCGGCCCTGCTCGCTCGAGCGTTCGCGAACGTCATCGACAACGCGTTGAAATTCACCCCGCCGACGGGCGTCATCACCGTCAGCACTGCCGTCCACGACAGCACCTGCACCGTCACCGTGCGGGACACCGGCATCGGCATGGACAACAACGACCTGAAACACGCCTTCGACCGGTTCTGGCGATCGGACCGGGCGCGATCACAGCCCGGGCACGGCATCGGCCTCAGCCTGGTGCAGCAGATCATCCACGCGCACGACGGGCGCATCACGCTCACCTCCCAGGTCGGCATCGGAACCACCGTGACAGTGAATCTTCCCCTCCGCCCCTAAAGTGACTCAGTAGCTCTGACTCTCACGCTCATCTCACGTGCCCCTCTCTAGCTTGGAAGTATGGCCCCGCAGTCGCGGAGCTCACTCACGAAAGGCACACACCATGCAGAAGAAGACGAAAATCGCCGGTGGCGCAGCAGTCGCTCTGGCCCTGGCCCTCGTCGGCGGCATCACCCTCACCGCCGGCGCTCAGACCACTCCCGCCAGCCCCTCATCGTCCACCTCGCACGTCGAACGAGGCGTCACGACGGCCGACACGGACAACGTTCAGGACGAGGTCGAAGACGGCACCAACGACGGCGAAACCGCCGACGAGTCCGGCACCGAGTCTGGTACCGAAACCGAAACCGAAACCGACACCGAGAACACGAGCGACGACATCAACGGTGTCGCCGTCGAAGACGGCACACAGGACTAACCCCTGATTAGGGATGGCCGGGGCACACATGCGCCTCGACCATCCCTCCGTCAGCATCGGGTTTCCCCCAATGCTTCGGGCGTCCACAAAGTCGTCCACTGTCCCGTGCTGTGCGTGGCAATATTTTGGCAACACTTGAATGAAATCGCATCGGTGTCCCGGGTGTTTAAAAGATTGAAAAACCCGGTAATCCTGCTGATCTGGGCGCGGTCCGGCGTCTGATTAGGGACGGTCTAGTTTTCAAATCCCACCGGTACGGTGGAGACCACGTCTCACAAGCTGGCGGCTGACGCCACGATGGGACAGGTCGACGTTGCGCGATCGTGACGAGCGCCACGGTCGACATCCTTCTCGGTGATCGGGTTGTGGGCATCGCAGTCTGAAGGCAACGTACGAAGCTGCGTGTCTCGCCTCGGCTGTCAACACTATGCCGGTAGGCAAGGACGGTTGCGAGACATCGGGAGGCGTCAATGACAAAGCTTATTGGGTCTGCGCGGGTATCGACCAAGAGTGAGACAACGGATCAGCAATTCAGCGATCCGCTCACTGCTGGCGTTCGCCGCCCCAGGCCCGTGGTCTGGGAGTTACGCCAGCGCAGCTGGCTCGGCTTTCCCTTGACCCCCGGCCGAGAGCGTCCGAGCGCCGCGGGTCACCCGAGCTGGCGGTTGTTTCTCACGAATCCGCCGCTGCGCTGCACGGCATCGGAAACCTGGATGCCGACGTCTACGAGCTCACCTTAGGGGGCCACAGAACAGTTCGCCTAGGACTGAGCCCCGGACCTCCTCCGCCAGCTAACGCGCAGCCCGACTTGACCGTGAACGCGCCAGGGATGATTGGATAAGAGGATGCGTGAGGCCCGGTACGCCACGCCCGCCGCGTTCCAGCGCACAGAATGCCACTTCGGGTCTGGATTTCGGCCTTTGAGGCAAGATTGGATCCGCTTGAGGTTGCGGTGTTCTTCACGTGGTGGTCTCGTAGTTTGGGCCGCTAGATGCTGCGGTGGTCGCGCACCGCGAGTTCGAGGGCTTCGAGGCCGGGAGCCAGTGCGGCATCCACGGCCAATGGGTCGGTGAGGTTGAGTTCCTGCATTGCTCGGCGGCCCTCGGGTGCGGTGTTGATTTCATGCTCACCTGCCTGCAACGCAGCGATCAGATCGGTGATGACGTCGGCCAGGCTGCGGCGGTCCCAGCCGAGGTCGGCGCCGGCGTTCTGCGAGGTCATCATGGCGGTATCGGTGGCCCCCGGGTAGACGGTCGCAACGTGCACGCCCGTTCCGATCAATTCCCGGCGCAGCGATTCGCCGAACTGGGCTAGGCCTGATTTCGTGGCCGCGTAGATCGAATAGAACGGCATCCCGACGAGGGCTATCCCGCTGGAAACGTTCAGGAGGATGCTTCCACGGCCCTTACCGCTCTGACGAAGCGCCGGCAGGAGGGCTTTGGTGAGCAGGATCGGAGCGGTGAGGTTCAGATCGATCATTGAATGGACATCCGCATCGCTGGTGAGCTCGAGCCGACCCGCGCGTACATTGCCGGCATTGTTGACGAGCAGGTCAACCGTGCTCCACGGTGCAACGGTGTCGGCGATCCGTTCAACAGCGCCAGGCTGAGTCAGATCTTCGACGAGGATTTCTGTTGTTCCGCCCGCGGCGGCGACGAGGCGGGCGGTTTCGGTGAGTGTGGCCAATTGGCGGCCGACCAGCAGGAGGTGACCACCGCGTCGACCAAACTCGAGGGCGATGGCCTGGCCGATGCCTTGTCCTGCGCCCGTGATGATTCCGCGGCGATTGGCGAGATCCAATTTGTTGAGGTCCATGGCGATCTTCTTTCCGTTGAGTTGAACGACGGTCCGTCGGGCGGCAGTACACCCGCCGATTCCGATACGTCTAGAAGACAACCATGAGGCAGGGGAGGAATTCCCGGCGGTGCATCCCACGCCTCACAGGATCAGTTTTAGGGCGCGGGCGAGGTTTTCGTAGACTGGAGGTCCGTGGATCCGTGGATCGCATCGTGTTCGCTGCCGTGACTCTGCCTATTGGGTGGAAGGGGTCGACCACATCGTTTGTCCGACTTCGTGTTTGAGTCGAGGCACGACCGGCGTGAACAGACGCCGTCGGTTTCCGATCTCGGGCACGTTGATCAATCTTAAGGAGCCCATCATGAATGCAGCCGCGTCAGTAATCGTTTTCGATGTCAATGAAACCCTCTCGGACATGTCACCAATGGAGAATCGTTTCGTGGAGGTCGGTGCCCCGGGTTATCTGGCCCGGATCTGGTTCGCATCATTGCTTCGGGACGGATTCGCCCTCGCCGCGTCTGGCGACAGTGCGAGATTCTCCGTGATCGGTACCGCGATCCTGCATGATCTGTTCCGCGGCATCGCCCTGACGCGCACTGTCGATGAGGCCGTATCCCATGTCTTGGAGGGCCTCGGGACGCTGAACCTGCACCCGGATGTCGCAGACGGGGTCAGGGCGTTGAAGGTCTCGGGGTACCGCCTCGCGACTTTGTCCAACGGGTCGGCACGGTTGGCACAAGCCATGCTGTCCGAGGCGGGGATTCGAGATAACTTTGACGCCCTTCTCACCGTCGAGGACGCACCGGCGTGGAAACCTGTCGGTTCCGCCTATCACTACGCAGCGAATGCTCTGGGGGTTCAGCCGGCCGACATGCTCCTGGTCGCCGTGCACCCCTGGGACATCCACGGGGCAGCCCAAGCGGGCCTCAGCACCGCTTGGATCAACCGAGGCGATGCCCCTTATCCGAGCTACTTTGCGCAACCGGACTACACCGTTCCCACCCTCCACGAGTTGGCTGCACACCTAAACGCCTAGGCAGCTGTGTGTTTGGGGCTCGGCAGCACGATCCTCTCCGCCTCGGTGCCGTTCGACCTTGTCAGCAACCGCAGCCGGGAGGGGCGAAGACGCAACTTCTTCGCAGAACTTTTGCCGGAAGGCACCGCCCTGGACGACCTCGCTGCCGAGATCAGAGTTTCCAGCGACGACACTATTGCGTTGCTGGCCCAGTTCGGCCGCGACATAGCCGGTGCCATTCAGACACACGTCATCAAGCCACCGTGCCGACATCGGCATAACATTCACCTGATCCGCAACACGTTCAAGCGCCTCGAAGACGGATTGGGCGGTGCACCGCCCACACGATATGGGTGGTGCACCGGCTGCTCTAACCTGCCTGTCGGACTATTTGCTGAGGTAGCCGTTCGGGTCCAGGACATACTTCGTGGCGGCGCCCGCATCGAATTCCGCGTACCCCCGCGGGGCATCCTGGAGTGAAATGGCTGTGGCGTTGACCGCCTTGGCGATCTGGATCCTGTCATGCAGGATCGCCATCATCAGCTGCCGGTTGTACTTCATGACCGGACACTGGCCGGTAGCAAAGGAGAGGGACTTCGCCCAGCCGGTGCCCAGGGACAGTGACAGGCTGCCCTTCTGGGCAGCCTCGTCCGCGGCGCCCGGATCCCCGGTGACATACAGGCCGGGAATGCCCAGGGACCCGCCGGCGGCGGTGAGATCCATCAGTGAATTGAGTACGGTGGCCGGCGCTTCCTGGGCCCCGGCACCATGTCCGTGTCCGCGGGCCTCGAAACCGACCGCGTCGATACCGGCATCGACCTCCCGGACCCCGAGAAGCTGCTCGATCTGGTCAGCCGGGTCCCCGTTGGCCACATTAACGGTTTCGCAGCCAAAGGATCGGGCCTGGGCCAGGCGATCCTCATTCAGATCCCCCACGATGACCACCGCAGCCCCCAGCAGTTGGGCGCTGGCTGCCGCGGCCAGCCCCACGGGACCGGCCCCGGCAACATAGACGGTGGACCCGACGCCGACACCTGCAGTAACGGCCCCGTGGAAACCGGTCGGGAGGATGTCCGAGAGCATGGTCAGGTCCATGATCTTTTCCAGGGCCTGGTCCCGATCGGGGAACCGCAGCAGGTTCCAGTCCGCGTAGGGGACCAGGACGAACTCCGCCTGCCCGCCGACCCATCCGCCCATGTCGACATAGCCGTAGGCGGAACCGGGACGGTCTGGGTTCACGTTCAGGCAGATTCCGGTCTTGCCTTCCTTGCAATTCCGGCAACGTCCGCAGGAGATGTTGAAGGGGACCGAGACGATGTCCCCGACCTTGATGAACTCGACGCCGGGCCCGGTCTCGATGACTTCCCCGGTGATCTCGTGCCCCAGGACGAGACCGGCCGGGGCGGTCGTGCGGCCACGAACCATGTGCTGGTCCGAGCCGCAGATGTTGGTGCTCACGGTGCGCAGGATGACCCCGTGCGGAATCTTCCGGCCGACATTGAGGGGATTGACGCCTGGGCCGGCTTGCAGTTCAAAGGTGGGATACGGGGTATCGATGATTTCCACGATCCCCGGCGCCTTGTATGCAACGGCTTTGTTACCTGACATTAAATGGCTCCTATGGGTTGGCGATCGAACCCTCACGGTGATGCGGGTCGCATCAGACTGCCTGTGAGGACGTTGTTGTCACTTTCGTGAAGCAAATCGGGTCTATTGATACGCTCCCGGCGGGGAGAAGCCGGAGGCGGCTAGGCATCGATCACTAAATCAGTGAGCGCGGTCGAGCAGCAGGGCAGGAACTTGCCTGCATCGATTTCCCGAGCCCGGATCCCGCCCTGGTGGTTCATGTCGACTTCCCCGGAAAGCTTGACGACTTTGCAGGAGCCGCACATGCCTTCCCTGCAGTTCGCGCCGATCCTGACGCCCGCACGCTGGGCCACCCCGAGGATATGTTCGGCGGGGTCGATGCGCACGTTGATGCCGGTGCGCAGGAAGGAAAGGGTGAGACTTCCCGTGCCGACCGTGTCGAAGCTCGAGACATCGGTGGACCCAGCCTCCGGCCCCACATCCGAACTGGCGTCGGGGGCTTCGGGACAGGACGAGTCCGGGTCGACGGTTTCCAGCGGCAGTCCCGTGGCCTCCAGGGTTCCCTCGGCATCGTAGCCGGGCTCGTAGAGCCCGAATGCTGCGGGCTGGCTTTCGTAGTAGTCCTCGGCGGAATCGGCGATTTCCTCGGCGATTTCCTCCGCAATATCCACTGCAAGCGCGACCTCCGCCTGGTATTCAAGAATGGTCTGGCGGTCTCCCGAGAAGAATTCCACGTGGATGGAGGTGTCGTCGACGCCGACTTTCTCAAGGAGCTTGGTGGCTGCGTTCAGGTAACCCTCGGGGCCGCAGGCATAAACCTGGCGGCCGTTGGCATCGGGGGCTACCTGGTCGAGCATGGCCGCCGTTAGCCTTCCGGTGAGCCCTTGCCACCCCTCGGGTTCGCTGCGGTTGCCCAGGGAGTAGAAGACCTTGACGCGTGAGTCCACGGAGGCGATGTAGTTCAATTCCTGGTGGAAGGCAAACCCTCCAGCATCCGCTCCGTGGAAGAGCAGCACGACATCGGCCTGTCCGGGCAGGGAGTGGATGGTCCGCACCATCGACATGATGGGGGTGATGCCGGAGCCGGCCGCCAATAAGAGGTACCGTGCCCGCCGATCGACGTCGGGCAGGTGGAAGGCCCCGACCGGCCCGAGCATCTCCAGGACGGTGCCGGGTTTGACGTTCGCGTGCACCCACGGCGAGACCTGCCCCGTGGGGTCGCATTTGACTGTTATCTCAAAGGTCCACGGCTTGGTGGGCGAACTGGACAGCGAGTAGCTGCGGTCCACGGCGTCCTGGTCCTCGCCGTTCACGGGAAAGGCGACATTCACGTACTGGCCCGGACGGAACGCCAGGGGCGCCCCGTCGGAGCGCCGGAACACGAAGGTCATCATGCCGCCCGCCTCGGGAATGGTCTCGACACATTCGGCCATAAGCTCCTGCGGATTCCAGGGTCCCAATGCGCGGGCCGCGCCGGCGGGTCCATCGGTGCTGCCCAGCACCCTGTTCCACGGCATCTCCAGGCCGCGAATGCGCTGTGGCACCTGGATGGCCGTGACGGTGCCGAGTTCAATCATGCCAAGTGCTCCTGCACGCGCTGTACATACCAGTTGATGAATGCCTCGACCTGGTATTCACTCTTCATGTACGGGCCGGGCTCGTAGGCGGGGCTGCTGGCGCCCTTCTGGCACAACTCCACGAACGCCTTGTCCTGCAGATTGGTCTGCTTCCAGGTGTGGGTGAGCTTCTCCAGGTCGTAATCGACGCCTTCCACGGCGTCGTCAGCCACCAGCCAGGTGGTGCGTACCAGCGTCTGGTGCTCATTGACGGGGAAGACGGCGAACGTGATGATGTGGTCCGCGACGAAATGGAACCAGCTGTTGGGCTGCAGGTGCATCGAGCAGCGGCCAAGGCGGAAGTCGCGCAAGTCACCGAGCAGCTTCTTGGAGAGTCTGCGCCCGTCGGGCGAGAACGATTCGCCGTCGCCGTCGAGAGCGTCTCGTGAGATGCGGATTCCCCCTACGCGGGTGTCGAGTTCCTCGACGGCCTCATAGGGAAGGCCATAACGGCGGCAACGGTCCTCGAGCGAGGACTGTGCTTCCTTGTTTCGGCCCCACACCTCCTCAAGATGGAGCGGGATCAGGCCCTCCGTCAGGCCCCAGGTGGGAAAGAGGGAGCAGGCGAGTTCCGGGTGGCCGTCGCAGTGGTAGCACTCACGGTTGTTCTCCATGACGAGCTTCCAGTTGCCCTCCTCGACGATGTTCTGCTGGTAAGCGATTTTCGTCTTCGATAGGTCGTGGGGCGCAAGGTAGGGTTCGAAGATCTTTCCGGTTTCGTCGAAGTCCGTTGGCGGTTCATCCGCAATGCAGACGAAGATGAGTCCTGCGAACACGCGGCTGTGGGCGCGCTTGAGACCGAAACAGCCCTTGTCGAACTGCGTTTCCCCCGGTGCCGAGGCATGGACCAAATCGCCGCGGGGGGAGTAGGTCCACGAGTGATAGCCGCAGACCAGGTTGCCCGTGGTCCCCGAAGCTTCGGTCAGGACGCGGGCGCCCCGGTGGCGGCACACGTTGTGCAGCACGTTCACGCCGCCGTCGTCGTCGCGCAGCACGATCAGGGAATACGGGCCGTAATCGACAGTGACGTAGTCTCCTGGTTCCGGGAGCTCGGCGATGCTGGCGGCAAAGATCCAATGCTGGCCAAAAATGGCCTTCATGTCAATGTTGAAAATCGTCGGATCGGTGTAGAAGGGGGCATCGAGGGAATATCCCACCCGCCGAAAATCAAACAACTCGGTAATTTCCGCCATCTGCTCGGCTGGCAAGTATGAAGCGAGTCTTCCACGTGAATTGAGGGGCATGTGTACTGGAGCAGCCATGGGTTTCCTCCCGAGAGGGTTGGATGAGTGTGCGATGAGTGAGACCCGGAGTGGGGGGCAACCGGCGTTGTCGAAAACGGCTAATCCTGAGATTAGGGAGCATAGATCTGCAACAAAAGCGCAAGATTTAGCAAATAACAGTGCAGAATAAGTGCATGATCGATCCACGGCTTATAACACTTCGGGTACTTGGCCGGTGCGGCACCGTTGGGGCTACGGCGGCGCTCACGGGTTATTCTCCCTCCGCGGTCTCCGCGCAATTGCGGGAGTTCCAGCGTGTGCTCGGAATGCAGCTGCTGACGAAGGACGGTCGAGGGGTACGGCTAACCGCCGCGGGCCGCTATCTCGTGGCGGGCTCGGACGCGCTCATTGCGGAATGGGAGAGCCTGCGCGCCGCGGCCATGGAGGCCGGCGACCAGGTGCCGTCCCGTTTGGGGCTCGGTGGATTCTCCACGGCGGCTGCCCAGCTGCTCGCGCCGCTGGCCGCCACGCTGCGCTCGACACGCCCCCTGCTGGAGGTACAGGTACTCGAGGCCAACCCGGCTCGCTGCTTCGACTTGTTGGTTGCCGAGCGAATCGACCTCGCGGTCATCGTCGCCATGCAGTCCGACACCCCGGTTGAGGATGATGCGCGCTTCGAACAGACTGTTCTGCTCGACGATCCCCTGGACGTGATCATTCCCGCCGACCATCCGTTGGCATCACGGCAAACGGTGACGCTCGAGGAGCTGGCCACGGAACCCTGGATCACCGAGGCGGCCGGCTCCACTTACCATGCCCTATTTACGGCGGCGTTCACGGCAGTCGGGGTGACACCGCGCATTGCCCATGAGGCCGTGGAATGGGAAACCCAGATCGCCTTCGTTGGTGCTGGGCTGGGCTTGGGACTGCTGCCGCGACTGGCGCCGCTGCACGGTGCCGAAAACGTGGTACGACTGCGCATTGCCGGCAAGGGCAAACCCTCGCGCCGCATTGTCGCTGCGGTGCGCACGGGCAGCATCACATCGCCCCTGATCCAGGAGTCGCTCGGCATTTTGCAGGTCAGCGCCAATCGGATCCTCACCGCCCGACCCGAAGACGATCTCTGAGAGCGGATGCCCACGATTCGTCGCAGACAGGGCCAGCAGATCCGCATGGTGGCGACACGTTCGCGCTGCCCGAACAAGGAGCTGAAAACAAGTCACCCACCCACCCACGGATTTCCGGTGGGTGGGTGAGTCTACCGACCCGGCTGAGATCAGTGAGACAGCCCCGGGAGGACTCGCCGCCGCATAATCTGAAAGATCTGGACTAGTTGAGCCAAGCGTTCACAGCATCCTCGTTAGCATCCACCCATTTCTTGGCCGCCTCCTCGGGCATCATGCCGCCCTGGATATCCGTAGCAACCGCATTCTGGTCCTCATTGGTCCAGTTGAATGATTTCGCAAGCTTGGCTGCGGGCGATCCACTGTCCGCAAACTTCTTCGAAATAATCTTGTTGAGCTTGTATTCCGGGTAGTCACAGGCTACTTCTTCCGCGTTCGCGTCGCAGCCCTCGGTCCACGCCGGCAAGTTGACCTTTTTAAGCGGCACCTGGGCCAGGAACCACTGCGGCTCGTAGAAATAGCCCAGGATCGGCGTCTTATTCTGCTCCGCTGTACGGAATGACTGGATCAGGGCGGCCTCCGAACCGGAGAACACCACCTTGTAGTCCAGATTGAGGTTCTTCACCAGCGCCTCGTCATTGGTGACGAAGGCGGGATCGCCGTCGAGTAGCTGCCCTTTGCCTCCGGATTCGGACGTGGCGAGCATCGAGGCATACTTGTTCAGGTTCTCCCATTCCGTGATGTCCGGATACTTCTCGGCCATCCAGGGCGCCACGTACCAGCCGATGTAGCCCACGTTTCCGGTGGCGCCAGCGTCGACGGCCACTTTCTGATCGGTGATGTACTGCTTGGCGAGATCATCGTGGCCCCAGTTCTCGATAACGATGTCCACCTCGCCGGAGGCAAAGCCCTGCCACGAAATCTGCTCATTCAGGTCCTTCTGCACCACGGTGCAGCCCAACTCGTTCTTCGCCACATAGCTGTACACGGCGGCATTGGCCGTGTACCCCACCCAGGCGTTCATTGCGACGTTGACCGTTCCGCAGGCCGCCGCGCCATCGGCAGCCGGGTCGGCAGCCGACTGATTGACGGAGGCACCGCCGCAGCCTGCGAACAGCAGGATCGCGGCAGCAGCTCCAGCCACTGCAGGGACAGTTCGATTCAACAGCAATCTAGCTTTGTTCATTATCTGATCTCCTTATTGGGGGGAATGCGGGGGTCCACCGCGCCGGGCGCAGGGCGATCATGCGGTCAGGTTGTCGATGTTTTGGGCGAAGGGATTTTTCGCGCCGGTGTGGCTGCGGCGGCCTGGGTCATCCTGTCCAGCAGGATGCCGAGGAAGACGATGGCAAGGCCTGCAGCGAGGCCCTTGCCGAAGAGCGCGCTTTGCACGAAGCCAGCAACGACGTCGTACCCGAGGCCGCCTGCGCCCACGAGCGCACCCACCACCACCATGGCCAGGACATAGATCAGGCCCTGGTTCGCGGCGAGGGCCAGGGTCTGCCTGGCCATCGGAAGCTGGACCTTGGTGATGACCTGCCAGGGGGTGGAGCCGCTGGATACGGCGGCTTCGACAACGGTGGGGGAGATCGCCGCGATGCCGTCGGCCGTGATCTTGATGGCCACGGGGGCGGCGTAGATGATTCCGGCGATGATCGCTGTAAAACGGGTGGCGCCGAAGAGGCCCAGGAACGGGACCAGGTAGACAAAGGCGGGCATGGTCTGGCCCGCGTCCAGCATGGGCCGCATAATCTGGTCCACCCGAGCGGACCGTCCCATGGCGACGCCGAAGACTATACCCAGGACCATGACCACCGTGGTTGCTACCAGCGTCGCGGCCAGGGTGACCATGGAGTCGCTCCAGAGGCCGAGGTAGATAATAACGCCCAGGCAGGCAGTGGTCAGGGCCGAGAGCTTCCAGCCGCCCAGGGCGTAGGCGGCTAGGGCAATAGCGGCCACCAGGATGTAGAAGGGTGTCTCGGTGAGCAGCGACTGGAACGGGTTGAGGATCCCGGTGGTGACGGCTTCCCGGAAGGAGACGGTGAAGAGGGATAGGTTGGCCTGCGTCCATTCGCTGGCCGAGCTCACGGCTTGGACGATCACCCGGCCGATGTCAAGGTTGGCCGGGAATGCGGCGGCCCACAGCATGGTCCGGGAGAACTGCACCATGACCAGGGCCAGCACCAGGGTGATGCTCAGGAGGATGTATCTGGTCCTGCGGGAGACCCTGCGGTTGCGGGCTGCTCCTGGTTCCGCGCGGCGGCTTGCGGCGGTGGTCACCCGGTCCAGCATGATCGCCAGCAGGACTATGGACAGTCCAGCGTTGACGGCGGTGCCGACGTCCAGCGACTGCAGCGCCCGGACCACCACCTGGCCGAGCCCGGGGGCTGCGATCAGGGCGGCGATGGTGACCATGGACAGGGCAGCCATGGTGCTCTGGTTGATCCCCATGACGATGGTGCGGCGGGCCATGGGAAGCTGCAGGGTAAGGAGCCGCTGCACACCAGTTGTGCCCAGTGAATCGGATGCTTCGCGGGTGTTCTCGGGGATGCCGCGGATGCCGTGCGCCGTCAGGCGGATCACGGGCGGAGCCGCGTAGATCACTGTGGCGATAACGGCCGATGCGGGGCCGATGAGGAAGATCAAAGCCAGGGGGGCCAGATACACGAACGTTGGCAGCGTCTGCATGAAGTCCAGTACCGGCGTGATCAACTTGGCGACGCGGCCGTACACGCCGGCCAGGACACCGAGTGGGATTCCAACCAGAAGGGTCAGCAGCACAGCGGTGACGACCAAGGCGAACGTGTAGGTGGCCTCGAGGAACAGGCCCTGGAAGCCAAAGAATATAAAGATGGTCACCGTCAACAGTGCGACCCGGGCATTTCCGATCGTTAACGCGATCCACCCCAGCAAGCCCACCGTTCCGAGCCAGCCGATTTCCGGCAGACGAAGGCCCGTGGAACTCGCCGCAAAGGTGGTGATGAACAGGTTGGCCACGGCGTCGACGCCGGCACGCAAGGGCGTTAAGACGTACAGGAAGACGGGTTTGTCCGCGCGGTTTGCCGCTACCCAAACGTTGAACTGGTTGAGGGAGCGGTGCAGGTCCGTCAGCTCAGAGGCCGGCAGCGTCAGGGTGGAGGTTCCATGCAGGAAAACGAATCCCAGGATCCAGACGACGACTGCGCTGGCCAACAGGATGGTGCGTCTGCTGGGCCTGCGGCGCGGTTCGCGGGTACGGGAGGGGGAGGAGAACGGTGCGGGCTGCGCCGTGGCCCGATCCCGGACGAGGACGGACACTAGGCCGCTGCTTCCGTGCGCTGTAGTACCGACAGGATGCTGTCACGGTCGATCTGCCCGGTGATCCGGCCGGAATCCTCCACCAGGACGGGGCAGGGGGACTGCATGACCGCCGCGATGGCATCGCGAATGATCATCCGTGAACTGAGAACGGGCGCGTCAGCCGGTGTTGCGGCCTCAACGGGCCGGGTGATCCACTTCAGGGTCAGGACATCCGCGCGGAGGACTTCGGACACGAAGTCCTCAATGTATTTGTCCGCCGGGGACCCCACCAGCTCATCTCCCGTGCCGCACTGGACCGTCTCTCCGTTTCGCATGATCAGGATGCGGTCGCCGAGCTTGAGCGCCTCGGAGAGGTCGTGGGTCACGAAAACCATGGTCTTGCCCATTTCCTTGTGCAGCCGGATGACTTCGGCCTGCATATCACGGCGAATGAGCGGATCCAGGGCGGAGAAGGGCTCGTCGAAGAGGATGGTGTCCGGATCCCCGGCAAGGGCCCGGCCCAGGCCCACGCGCTGCTGCATCCCACCGGACAGCTGGTCCGGGTAGTGCTGTTCGTAGCCCTTGAGGCCCACGAGTTCGATGATCTCCCGGGCCCGGGTGAAGCGTTCTTTTTTGGCCGCCCCACGGATCTGCAGCCCGTAAGAGACGTTGTCAAGCACGGTGCGGTGCGGGAGGAGGCCGAAATGCTGGAACACCATGGACATCTTCCGCCGGCGCAGTTCGCGAAGCTCGGCCATGCCTGCCTGGAGAACATCCTTGCCGTCCACCAGGACCTGCCCGGAGGTGGGTTCGATCAGCCGGGTCAGGCATCGGATCAGGGTGGACTTGCCGGATCCGGAAAGTCCCATGACCACGAAGACCTCGCCTTTGGCGACGTCGAAACTCAGGTCACGGACGGCAGCGTTGCAGCCGGTACGTTCCAGCAGTTCCGCTGAGTTGAGGCCCGAGAGTTCGGGGTTTCCGGGAATCTGGTCACCCCCCGGTCCGAAGACCTTCCAAAGGTTGCGCACGGAGATGTCGGGACTGTTCATTGCTGTACTCCTGCCGGTGGAGACTCGAACCAGTGGCTGGGCTGGGGGTTGATGTTTTGCCAGATGTGTTTGGTTTCTCGGTACTCCGCGAGACCCTGGAGCCCAAGTTCGCGGCCGTTTCCCGACTTGCCGAACCCGCCCCACTCAGCTTGGGGAAGGTAGGGGTGGTAGTCGTTGATCCACACCGTTCCGTGCCGGAGCGATCCGGCAACGCGCTGGGCGCGGGAACCGTCATTCGTCCAGACGGCGCCAGCCAGCCCGTAGGCGGTGTCGTTCGCCAGCATGATGGCTTCCTGCTCAGTGCTGAAGGTCTCCACGGTCAGGACCGGTCCAAACGACTCTTCCTGGACGGCGTTCATGGACGTGTGGCAGCCATCCAGGACGGTGGGAGGGTAGTAGCTGCCGATTGCCAGCGCGCCGGTGTCGGGGATATATCCGCCGCACAGCAGCGTGGCTCCTTCCGCGATGCCGGCCTGGACATAGGCGTGGACCCTGTCACGGTGCGCGGCCGAAATCAGCGGGCCGGTTTCCGCGCGCTCGTCGAAGGGACCGCCAAGCCGGATGGACTGGGCGCGCCGCACCAGTTCGGCCATAAACTCGTCGTGGATCGATTCCTCAATAATGAGCCTCGTGCCGGCCGAGCACACCTGCCCGGAATGCAGGAACACCGCAGTGAGGGCATTATCCAAAGCAGACTCGCGGTCGGCGTCAGCGAAGACAATGTTCGGATTCTTCCCGCCCAGTTCCAGGGCGACCCGCTTCACGGTGTCGGCCGCGGCCTTCATGATGCTGATCCCGGTGGCCAGGCCGCCGGTGAAGGAGACCAGGTCAACGTCCGGGCTTTCGCTCAGGACGGCGCCGACCTCGGGGCCCGTGCCGGTGACGAGGTTTGCGACGCCGGGCGGCAACCCGGCTTCCAGGAGCGTTTCCATCAGCAGGATGGCCGTGGAGGGAGTCAATTCGCTGGGTTTCAGGACGAAGGTATTGCCGGCCAGCAGGGCCGGGGCCACCTTCCAGGAGGCCTGCAGGAGGGGGTAGTTCCATGGCGTGATGAGTCCGCAAACCCCGACCGGTGCGTGGACAACGCGGCTGATGCTGCCGGGATTTCCGGTGTCGATCACACGGCCTGCGTCCGTCCCGGCGATGCCGCCGTAGTACCTGAAGCAGGCGGCGATATCGTCGATGTCGTATTCCGCTTCGACGAAGCGCTTGCCCGTGTCGAGGGCCTCGGCCCGGGCATACCGGGCCTTGTCGCGCTCCAGCAATTCGGCGGTGCGGAGCAGGACCTGGCCACGCGCCTTCTCGCTGGTTCCCGGCCACGTTCCGCTGTCGAACGCTCGACGGGCGCTGGCGACGGCTTCCCGGGCGTCGGCGGACGTGCATTCGGCAACCTCGGCGACCTGTTCACCGTCCGCCGGGCAGCGGATGACCCGGGTGTACCCAGCGGCCGTTTCAGTCCACCGGCCGTTCGCAAACAGCCCCGGCACCGGTGCGGCATCGGGGACCGTGACGGTTCCAAGGCCGGTCAGCTGAACACCCTGAACGCGGTTCATGCGAGACCCACACTGGGCGCGGCCTCGGTAGTAGCTGCAGGTGCGTGCCGGTAGAAATCGGCGTGCTGGGGTGCCAGTGGGGTACGGTCCAGGATGAGGTCCGCAGCCTTTTCGGCGAGCATCATGACCGGTGCGTAGATGTTGCCGTTGGTCACATAGGGCATCGCGGAGGCGTCAGCCACGCGGAGCCCCGAGGTCCCGTGGACCTTCATGGTGAGCGGATCCACCACCGCCAGGGGGTCAGAGGCCGGGCCCATCTTGGCGGTACAGGAGGGATGGAGTGCCGTTTCGGCGTCCCGAGCCACCCAGTCCAGGATTTCCTCGTCCGTCTGCACGGACGGGCCGGGTGAGAGTTCGCCGCCGCTGTAGGGAGCCAGGGCCGGCCGGCCGAGAATGTCGCGGGTAACCCGGATGGCTTCGACCCATTCGCGCCGGTCCTGGTCCGTGGACAGATAGTTGAATTGCAGGGACGGGTGCGTGGCCGGGTTCGTGGAGATGATCTTCAGACTGCCCCTGGTGTCGGAGTACATGGGGCCGACGTGGACCTGATACCCGTGTTTGGCATCGGCCTTCTGGCCGTCGTAGCGCACAGCCACCGGCAGGAAGTGAAACATCAAGTTGGGGTAGGCGACGTCATCGTTGGAGCGAACGAATCCGCCTCCTTCGAAATGGTTGGTGGCAGCCGGGCCCTTGCGGCTCAGCAGCCACTGGAGTCCGATCAATGGGTAGCGCCAGAGGCTGAGGCTAGGCTGCATGGACACGGGCTGCGTGCAGGAGTGCTGGACATAGACCTCCAGGTGGTCTTGCAGGTTTTCGCCGACACCGGGCAGAGCCACGACAGTCGTGATGCCCAGCGACGAGAGGTGGGCCGAATCACCAATGCCGGACAGTTGCAGCAACTGGGGCGTGTTGATGGCCCCGCCGCACAGCACCACCTCCTTGGCGCTGACGGTGTGTAGCCTCCCGTTCCGGCGGTAGCTGACCCCCGTGGCCGTTGTGCCGTCGAAGTTGACCCTGGCCACCAGCGCCCGGGTGCGGACTGTCAGGTTCCGACGGCCCTTGTTGGGGCGAAGGTAAGCCCGGGAAGCCGACAGCCGCTGGCCCTTGTGGATGTTACGGTCGAACGGGCCGAAGCCTTCCTGCCTGTACCCGTTGACGTCATCGGTGCGTTTGTGACCCGCTTCCTCGGCCGCGCGGAAGAAGGCCTGGAACAGGGGATTGCGGGCGGGCCCGCGCTCCAGGACCAGAGGTCCGTCATGGCCGCGCAAGTCATCGTCCGGAGCTGCGGCCAGCGTGGTTTCCATGCGTTTGAAGTAGGGCAGACAGTGCGCGAAGTCCCAGGTCTCCATGCCGGCGTCCGCTCCCCAGCGTTCGTAGTCCAGGGGGTTACCGCGCTGGAAGATCATCCCGTTGATGGAGCTGGAGCCGCCGAGCACTTTGCCGCGGGCGTGGGCGATCTTCCGACCGTGCATGCGGGGTTCGGGGTCGGATTCGTATTGCCAGTCGTAGAACCTGTTGCCGCTGGGGAAGGTGAGGGCCGCCGGCATCTGGATGAAAAGGTCCCACGGGTAGTCGCTGCGGCCCGCTTCAAGGACCAGCACCGTGTGCTGTCCGTCGGCGCTCAGCCTGTCTGCGAGGACCGATCCGGCGCTTCCGCCGCCGACTATCACGTAATCGAAGCTCTCGTTCGTCATAAGGTAAATCTCCTTGGGCGTGATCTGGGAGTCATTTTGGAGGGCCAGCAATGTTAAGGACGAACGGACAGGATCTGCCGTTTGCTGAGCCGTGTGTGGATGCGGTATTCGCGGATGTGGTCCATTGCGCGTCGCTGTCGAAACAGTTCCGAAAATGCGGCCGGGCGCCAAGGACTGTTAATCAGGGCGCGGGACGCCGCCGCAGTCAACGAGGACCGAGGTCACTGTCAACATACGAGCCCGGGCGGTTCCCGTGGTCGTGTTGGCAGTTGCAGCCGCCATCCAGTTGCAGCTGAACAGTGACTGGATTTGAGCACTCCAACTGGATATCCACGAACTCCTTACCGGCGCTGCTAATCCGTAGAGTCTCGTGTTGGTCTCGGAGCTGGGACATGTAGTTACCTTTGCTATGCGTGGGGGTCGGTGTGCCTGGGCGGCATGGGCCGGAACAAGCCGGTTGCCGCCAAGGTGGACTGGTATTGAAGGTGCGCAGTTATTTTCTGTCCGGGTCCGGGTCCGGGTTGGGATGCTGGGGCTTGCGGGTTGGAATACTGCCCGTCGAAGTGTCCGACAGGCTGTCGCGTCCTATGAAGCTCCAGACAATAAAGGCAATGGCGATGACGCCGGTGATTCCGAACGTGATCTTGTCGAGGACGAGCTTGTGGTTCCGGCGATCCGCAACTGCCTCGTCGGTCTTGGCCTGGCGCAACTCTTCGAGGATTTGCTCGTTCTCGACGTCCGGCAGGGGGTGTGCGCCTCCTTCGTCCGGATCGAGGTCAGCGAGGTTTCTGTCTACTTCGCCGGATGCACTAATGAATGCTTTACTCTTGCCGACACTTTCAAGTTCTTCGTTGCGCGGAGTGCCTGCCACATCGTTGTTAGCAGGTAAGTCCTTGGGTGTATGGGATTTCAGGTCACTCCTAGAGTGCATAAGCGTGTCCTTTGTTCGGTGTGGCAGGGGCCTGCGGTTAGATATGGCCCGTGGTAGTCAGATCGGGCAGAAGGTTGAGGACCTCGTCCGATTCGATGATCATGATGCTGTCTTCTACGACTGATATGCCTAAATCACCATTTCAGATATATCAGAAGCAGCGTATTGCAGGACTGGGTGTGTGTCCAGAGATTTCTTAGCGCCCGTATATCACGGCTGAGCGCTTCAGTCCGGGCCGCCGGCAGATCTAGCTCCCCGCGGACGGCTAAGTGATTGTCTTCGCCCGGGCTTGAGGACACCGCGCATCGACCCAGAGAGGTGCTCGCGCTCAACCACCTGGATGGCCCCCGGGGCTCTTAGCCGCGCAGCCTGGACATTGTGGGGTCGTAGAGCGGATCTGCGGTGACCGTGGCCTGAATGCGCCGGCCGAAGTACTCGATCTCAACAGAGTCCCCGACAGTGACAGCCGCCGGAAGGTACGCGTAAGCGATCGGTTTAGCGACGGTGTAGCCGTAGGCGGCGCTGGTGACGTAGCCGACCGCCTGGTCCTTGTAAAATACCGGTTCCTTGCCCAGGACGATACTCCGGCCGTCGTCGACCGTCAGGCAGCAAAGGTTCCGTTCGGAGTTTTCCTCGCTACGGTCTTCCAGCGCTTTTTTTCCGACGAAGGATGCCTTGGCCATCTTCACGGCGAATCCCAGTCCGGCTTCCAGGGGGTCGTGCTCGGTCGTCATGTCCGTGCCCCAGGATCGGTAACCCTTTTCAAGACGCAGCGCACCAAAGGCTGCACGGCCTGCCGCTATGACACCGTGAGGCTGGCCGGCCTTCCAGAGCGCATCCCAGAGGCGCTGACCGTTGTCGGCACTTGTGTAGAGTTCCCAGCCCAGTTCGCCGACGTAGGACAAGCGCATGGCCGTTACGTTGACGCCGCCGATGACTACCTTTTTAGCGCGGAAGTATTTGAGACCTTCATTGCTGAAATCATCGCTGCTGACGGTGCTGATCAGGTCCCGAGCGAGGGGCCCCCAGAGGCCAATGCAGCACGTGCCGCCCGTCGTGTCGCGCACCTGTACCCAGTCGCTGGCGCTCCCGCTTTCAGTCTGATGGCGGGCTGCCCTTTCAAAATAGGCAGTGTCGATGTTTCCGTTGGCTCCGAGCTGGAAGGTGTCTTCGCTCAACCGGGCCACGGTGATGTCGCTTCGGATGCCGCCGGCGTCGTCCAGCAGGAGGGTGTACGTGACTGCACCGGGCTTCTTGGCCAGGTCCGCAGTGGTGAGTTCCTGCAGCAGCTTCAGAGCGCCCGGGCCGGAGACCTCGAGGCGCTTGAGCGGAGTCATGTCGTACATGGCAACTGCCGTGCGGGTCTTCCAGGCTTCCGCGGCAGCAATGGGCGAGCTGAACATCCCCGACCACGCGTCGCGAGCTGGCGGCAGCCAGCTGTCCGGCATCTCCTTCAACAGCGCCGCGTTTGCTTCGAACCAGTAGGGGCGTTCCCATCCGCCGCTCTCCAGGAAGAACCCGCCCAACTGCTTGTGGCGCGCGTGGAACGGACTCACGCGGAGGTTGCGGGGGGACAGCTTGGACTGGAGTGGGTGGAGGACGTCGTAGATTTCGACGAAATTCTGCTGTGATGTTTCGCTGACGTATTCCGGGGTTAACTGGACCTCTTCAAAGCGGTGAATATCACAATCACCCAGATCGATCTCCGACCTTCCGGTGGTCAGCAGTTGGGCAACGGCGCGGGCGATACCGGCAGAGTGGGTCACCCACACGGCTTCGGCAACGAAGAAGCCGTCCAACTCCTTGGACTCGCCCACCAGGGATCCGCCGTCGGGGGTGAAGGAGAAAATGCCATTGAAGCCATCCTCTATATTGCTTTCCGAAAGCGCGGGCAGGATCCGCTTGGTGGCCTCCCAGGCCGGAAGGAAGTCATCCACGGTGAAGTCCAGCCGGGAGGGCATGTTGTGTTCGCTGATCGTGGCGGGCTCAAAGGTGCCGAGTTCGTCGAGGTCCACGGGCATTGGGCGGTGGGCGTAGGAACCGATGCCGTAGCGCTCGCCGTGCTCGCGGTAGTACAGGTCCTGGTCCTGGTGTCGCAGGATGGGTAAGGAGGCCCCGTTGGGCAGGCTGTTCTTGCCCTTCAACGCTGGTACCGGAGTGGTCGTGACGTACTGGTGGGCCAAGGGTAGAAGAGGAACGGACATGCCGATCATTTCGCCGATCTTGGCCCCCCAAAAGCCTGCGCAGGAAACCACGATGTCCGCGGGGATAACACCGTCGGACGTCTGGACACCTGTGACGCGCCGGCCGGACTGTTCAATACCCGTGACAGTGGTGTTGCCCAGGTACTGGACGCCCGCGGCTTCCGTGCGCTTGATCAGCAACTGAACGGCGCGGGCGGCGTTGGCCAGGCCGTCGCTGGGAACATGTAGTCCACCGAGGATATCTTCCTCGTTCAGGAGCGGGTAGAGCTCCATGCACTCTTCACGTGAAAGAATTTTTCCGGTAATTCCATACGATGCTGCGTATCCGAGCTTTCGCTTCAGGTCAGCGAGACGGGTCTCGGTGGTGGCGACTTCGAGGCCGCCGACCTGGTTGAAGCAGTTGACGCCGTCTTCGGTCAAGGAGAGTAGCTTCTCCACCGTGTATTTGGCGAAGAGTGCCATGGATTTCGAGGCGTTTGTCTGGAAGACGAGACCGGGGGCGTGGGACGTTGAGCCCCCGGGCATGTGCAGCGGCCCTTGGTCCAGCACAGTGATGTTGTTCCAACCCCGGGTGACGAGTTCATCGGCCAGGTTCGTTCCGACTATTCCAGCTCCGATAATGACAATGCTTGGCGTCGATGCCATATGGTTTCTCCTCCTGATTTATGTGTGTCAATACCTGCTGGTTTGGTGGCTTCTACTTACCGGAACACGACGGTGCTGTTCCGATCCAGAAGTACACGGTGTTCGCAGTGCCAGCGCACGGCCCGGGAGAGTGCCAGTGCTTCGGCGTCCTGTCCGACTGTTGAAAGAGCGGTCGGTCCATAGCTGTGGTCGACCCTGATGACTTCCTGTTCGATGATTGGACCCTCATCGAGTTCCGCAGTAACGTAGTGGGCCGTGGCACCCACCAGCTTTACGCCACGGTCGTAGGCCTGGTGGTAAGGGCGTGCGCCCTTGAATCCCGGGAGAAAGGAATGGTGGATGTTGATAGCGCGGCCTTCCAGCGAGCGGCAGAGGTCATCGGACAGAACCTGCATGTACCGGGCAAGCACGACGAGGTCGATTTTCTGCTCCTCCACCAGTTCCAGTAGGCGCCGCTCGGCGTCCAATTTGGTCGCGGGGGTCACCGGGAGGTAGATGAAGGGGACGCCGGCGGCCTCAACCATTGCCCGGTGGGTTTCATGATTGGAAACCACAAGGGCAATGTCGCCGTGGAGGCTTCCGCCCCGCCAGCGAAAGAGCAAGTCGTTCAGGCAGTGCCCGAACTTGGACACCATGACCAGGATGCGTTGCTTCGTCTCGTCATGAAAGCTAAATTTCATGTCGAAGCGGGCAGCAATCGATCGGAATTCTTCCTCGAGACCGTCCGGGGTGTAAGTAGAAGGGCCCGAGAATGCGGTGCGGAGATGCAGAGTCTCTCGGAGGCCGTCATCGAACTGCTGGTGTTCTTCAATGTTGAAGCCACGCTCGAAGAGGAACGTGGTGACCCCGTGGACGATGCCTGCGCGTTCGACGCACGACAACGTGAGGACGAACTTCTTCGCCTGCTCTTGCCCAAGAACCTCCGATTGAGGCAGTGTGCTGGTAGATGAGTCTGTCGCCATTAGCGTCATGTCTCCGCCCTTATATATATTGGCAGTATTACTACTGATATATCTGATTTGGTGATCAGCGTATACTGGCGACTGAGATAGGTCAATAGCCTTCTTGCTCGATTTGAAAGGGGTCAGCGAATGGCGGTTGAAGCTTGGGTGAGTGCTGGTGCTGATGCCACACGGAGGTCGTTGGCGGATATAGCCTACGAACGCGTTCGCGATCGGCTGCTGACTCTGGACATCAAGCCTGGTGATCTACTTAGTGATGGCGAGCTCGCCAAAGACTTGGGCGTCGGGCGCACGCCGGTGCGCGAAGCCCTGAAACGGCTGGAGCTCGATCGCCTCGTTGTGTCTTACCCGCGGAGAGGAACTTTCGCGACCCGCGTGGACGTTACTGACCTTGCTTTCATTTCCGAAATCCGCACGCAGCTGGAACCCCTTGCCGCTTCCCGGGCTGCCCGCGTGGCCACGGCGTCTGCCAGGGAACAGTTGCGGGAGGTCATGCGCGCCGTCGAGGGATTCGACGCGAGCGCAGCGTCCGTCGTCGAAACACTGCGGTTGGACGCCAGCGTGCACCGCGGCATTTATGCGGCGGCCGCCAATCCCCACCTCGAAGATGTCCTGATCCGCTACGACAATCTTGCGACACGAATCTGGTGCATGGTCCTGGATCGCCTGCCCGACCTGTCCCGGCATGTCCATGAGCATGTGGACCTGCTCCGTGCCGTTATCGACGGAGATGAGGCAGGTGCCGCCGAACTCGCGCGGATCCACGTGAGTGGCTTCGAGCAGGCGGTACGCGAAGCTCTTTTCGCCGCCTGAGGCAGGCACCGCCCACCAGGAACCGTCTAAAGGGCGGTGCGGATGGTCTTCTCAAAGTTGGTCACGTGCTCGAGGGCCAGCCCAGCGGAAAGTTCACCGTCACCGTCGGCGATGGCCTGGAGCAGCTTGACATGCTCGGTGATGTGCCCGGCCACGGACGGGATTTTGTCGAGCACCAAACACCAGATGCGCGTTGCCAGGTTGTCGTACCGGATCAGGACGTCTTCCAGATGCGCATTGCCGGCTGCGGCATAGATCTGCCGGTGTACTTTGATGTCAAAGCGCATCAGGTCATGCTGGTCCGAGTTGCCAGGTTCTGAACGCGCAATATTAGCGGCTAAATCTCGGAATTTTGCGCGCATTGGCGCCGTGGCGTTCCGCGCCGCACGTCGGGCCGCGAGTGGCTCCAGTAATTGGCGGATCTCCGAAATGTCTCCCAACTCGGTGAAGTCGACGCGAGTGGCAAAAGTTCCGCGGCGCGGGTACGAGACGACGAGGTGATCGCTCTCGAGTCGCTTGAGCGCCTCGCGCACGGGGGTACGCCCAATACCGAGGCTCGCCGCCAGGGCCGAATCGTTGATGGCATCGCCCGGGCGTATCTCCAGCATGATCAGCTGGTCGCGCAGACTGCGGTAGGCATGCTCTGACAACGACAGATCTGGCTCGGCCGCTGCTGTAGCGTTCGTCATGGTTTCTCCTCGGGTCGCTTGCCCCAGAGGAAGTCCTTGACGTCGAACTGGCCGCACTATATTGTTGCACTTAATCTAATATATCAATTGGCTAATAGTTACGTATTAGCGGCGATTTGCAAGGAGCTAGCCCATGGCCGATGTGCTCACCGGTACTCTGTCCAGCGTAGATGCCGAGGTCGGCGAGGCCATCACTCGAGAACTGGCTCGTCAGCAATCGACACTGGAAATGATCGCCTCTGAAAATTTCGCCCCCGCAGCCGTCATGGAAGCACAGGGCTCGGTACTGACCAACAAGTACGCGGAGGGTTACCCGGGCAAGCGCTATTACGGTGGCTGCGAGCACATTGACGTGATTGAACAGCTTGCGATCGACCGAGTGAAGGCACTCTTTGGTGCCGAGGCCGCCAACGTGCAGCCACACTCGGGCGCGCAGGCGAACGCTGCCGCCATGGCGGCGCTCCTAAACCCCGGCGACACCATCCTGGGATTGGACCTGTCCCACGGCGGGCACCTGACTCACGGCATGCGGCTGAATTTCTCCGGCAAGTTGTACAACGCCATTGCGTACCACGTGCGCGAATCAGACATGACCGTGGATATGGCCGAACTGGAAGCGCTGACATTGGAACACCAACCCAAGCTGATCGTGGCCGGGTGGTCCGCATACACCCGACAGCTCGATTTTGCGGAGTTCCGCCGCATCGCAGACCTCGCCGGCGCATATCTGATGGTGGATATGGCGCACTTCGCCGGGCTGGTAGCTGCTGGTCTGCACTCGAACCCGGTTCCGTACGCCGACGTCGTCACCACGACGACACACAAGACCCTGGGTGGCCCTCGGGGCGGGGTGATCCTCAGCCGTGAGTTCCTGGCACGAAAGATCAACAGCGCGGTGTTTCCCGGTCAGCAGGGCGGCCCGTTGGAACACGTCATCGCCGCGAAGGCGGTCGCCTTCAAAATTGCAGCCACGCAAGCTTTCCGCGAGCGCCAGGAACGCACCCTCGAGGGTGCCAAAATCCTCGCCGAACGTCTGCTCGCCCCGGATGTCGCGGAATACGGAATCTCCGTGGTGGGCGGCGGCACGGACGTGCACCTCGTGTTGGTCGACCTGCGCAACTCCGCCCTTGACGGCCAGCAAGGCGAGGATCGGCTGCACCGCATCGGCATTACCGTGAACCGTAACGCCGTTCCGTTCGACCCGAGGCCGCCCATGATTTCCTCCGGGCTGCGGATCGGCACACCGGCACTGGCCACCCGCGGATTTGGCCGTGCCGAATTCACCGAGGTGGCTGACATTATCGCGGCCGCCATTTCGGGTGACCTGAGTGAGGATTCCGCAATCCTGTTGCGCGAGCGGGTTCGGAAGCTGACGGAGAAATTTCCGCTGTATCCGCAGCTGTCCGCGCCGGTATCGTCCGAAGAACCAATCGTGGCCGTGCTGAGCGGAGTCGCCCAGTGAGTACCCAACAGCTGAAGGAGCACCCGGAGTTCCTGTGGCACAACCCCGATCCCAAGAAGTCGTACGACGCCGTGATCATCGGTGGCGGCGGTCACGGGTTGGCGACGGCGTATTACCTGGCGAAGAATCACGGGATGACGAACATCGCGATCCTGGAGAAGGGCTGGCTGGCAGGCGGAAATATGGCCCGCAATACCACCATCATCCGCTCTAACTACCTGTGGGATGAGAGCGCAGCCATCTACGAGCAATCGCTCAAACTCTGGGAGATCCTGCCGGAAGAGCTCGAATACGACTTTCTCTTCAGCCAGCGTGGCGTCATGAACCTCGCCCATACTCTTGGGGACGTTCGTGAAAGCATCCGTCGGGTCGGCGCCAACCAACTCAACGGGGTCGACGCCGAATGGCTCGACCCGAAGCAGGTGAAGGAACTCTGCCCGATCCTGAACATCAGCGACAACATCCGTTACCCGGTCATGGGTGCCACCTACCAACCCCGGGCCGGCATCGCCAAGCATGATCACGTGGCGTGGGCGTTTGCCCGCAAATGCGACGAGCTGGGGGTCGACATCATCCAGAACTGTGAGGTCACCGGCTTCATCAAAGACGGCGAGCGGGTCACTGGCGTGGAAACCAGCCGTGGCACCATCAGCACCGGCAAAGTGGGACTGTGCGCGGCCGGACACAGTTCGTTGCTCGCCGAAATGGCCGGGTTTCGGCTGCCGATCCAGTCCCACCCGCTGCAGGCATTGGTGTCCGAGCTGCACGAACCCGTGCACCCGACGGTGGTGATGTCGAATCAGGTACACGTGTATGTCTCCCAGGCCCACAAGGGCGAACTGGTGATGGGGGCCGGAGTCGACTCGTACAACGGCTATGGCCAGCGTGGATCCTTCCACGTCATCGAAGAGCAGATGGCCGCCGCCGTCGAGCTGTTTCCGATCTTCGCCCGGGCCCATGTGCTGCGCACCTGGGGCGGCATCGTCGACACCACAATGGATGCCTCGCCCATCATCGGGACCACACCGGTTGAGAATATGTACGTTAACTGCGGGTGGGGAACCGGCGGCTTCAAGGGAACGCCGGCAGCGGGCCTGACCTTCGCCCACACCATCGCCACCGGGGCCCCGCACGCCCTGAACAAGCCGTTCTCTCTGGAACGTTTCGAAACCGGCGCCCTGATCGACGAGCACGGCGCCGCCGCCGTGGCTCACTAGAAATCGACCCCTCAGAACGTAAGGAGCACGCCATGCTGCTGTTTCCATGCCCCAACTGCGGGCCGCGCAACGAAACCGAATTTCATTATGGGGGACAAGCCCACGTGGCCTACCCCGAGCATCCGGCAGAACTCACCGACCGGGAGTGGGCGGAGTACCTCTTCTACCGCCAGAACACGAAAGGGCTCTTTGCGGAGCGATGGGTGCACAGTGCGGGATGCCGAAAGTGGTTCAATATGCTCCGGGACACCGTGAGCTATGACATCACGGCCGTCTATCGCATTGGCCAGGAGCCGCCAGCCCTGCGGACGTCGCAACCCACGACGGGTCTGGCCACGAGTACTACCCGCCAAGGAACACCGGAAGGAGTCCAGCTATGACCGGTCAGCACACTCAATCCAATCGGCTCAGCCATGGCGGACGAATTGACCGCGGTACGGTCTTCAAATTCACCGTGGACGGCGTCGGGTACGCTGGCCATCCTGGCGATACTCTGGCCTCCGCGCTGCTCGCCGCAGGCCGCGTGTCGGTTGGCAATTCTCTGTATGGGAACCGACCGCGCGGCATCATGTCCGCCGGCGTGGAGGAGTCCAATGCGCTGGTCAAGGTGGCGGGACGATTCCCCGGCCACGTCGCCGAATCTATGCTCCCAGCCACGACCGTGGAGCTGGTTGACGGTCTTGAGGCTGAATTCCTGTCCGGTCTGGGTCAGCTCGACCCGAGCGATGACAAAGCGGTGTACGACAAGAAGTATGTTCACGCCGACGTTCTTGTGGTCGGCGGCGGTCCAGCCGGGCTGGCAGCGGCACGGGAGGCGGCCCGCACTGGCGCCCGCATAATCCTCATCGACGACCAGCCCGAGCTGGGCGGAACACTGCTTTCCGGCCGTGATGAGCAGGTAGCCGGCGTCGATGCCCTCGAGTGGGTCGCCGACATCAAAGCCGAACTTGCCAGCATCCCCGAGTGCACGATCCTGTGCCGCACCACGGTGTTCGGCTCCTACGACAGCAACTTCCTCATCGCCGTCGAGAACCGTACCGACCACCTGCAGACGGCCCCGGCCGACGGCGTCTCGCACCTCCGCATCTGGCACATCCGTGCGAACCAGGTGGTGCTGGCGACCGGCGCGCACGAACGACCGATCGTCTTCGAGAACAACGACCGCCCCGGCATCATGCTGGCGTCTGCTGCCCGCACGTACCTCAACCGGTACGGTGTGGCAGCTGGCTCCCGCGTCGTGATCGGGACCACAAACGACAGCGCATACCTGCTCGCGTCCGACCTGTGTGCGGTGGGTATAGAGGTGGCAGCGGTAGTCGACGCTCGGCCAGCGCCGTCGGCGCTCGCAGCGCTCGTGACGGCCAAAACGGGCGCACGCGTTCTCTACGGCAGTGCTGTGGTTGACACCGTGGGTGAGCAGCGCCTGGCGCGGGTCTCGGTCGCCCGGATCGACGACGACGGTGCGCCGGTGGGTGGCATTGAGGAATTCGAGGCTGACCTCCTGGCAATCTCCGGCGGTTGGAGCCCCGTGGTACACCTGCACAGTCAGGCCCAGGGCAAGGTGCGTTGGGACCAGGACCTGGTCGGATTCGTACCGTCGACGGTGGTTCGCGACCAGCAGGTCGTCGGCGCAGCGCGGGGGAGCTATGCACTGGCCGACTGTATCGCCGAGGGTGTATCCGCGGGAGCGATTGCCGCTGTCAACGCCGGATTCTCCACGGGAGCGGCCGTAGCTGCTGCCATCGCCACGTTGGCCCGTCCCGCTCGTCCGGCGCAGCCCGTCGCGCCGACCCGTGCCCTCTGGCTGGTCGGCGGAACCAAAGGGACGACGTCCGACTGGAACCATCACTTCGTCGATTTTCAACGCGACCAAAGCGTGGCCGATGTCTGGCGGTCTACGGGGGCGGGGCTCCGCAGCGTGGAGCACATCAAGCGCTATACCTCTATCAGCACCGCCAATGACCAGGGAAAGACCTCTGGTGTGAACGCGATCGGCGTCATTGCTGCTGCTTTTCGCCGACAGGGCACCGCCGTTGACGCCGACATCGGCTCGATCGGCACCACGACGTACCGTGCTCCGTTCACGCCGGTGTCGTTCGTGGCCTTGGCCGGTCGAAAGCGCGGGGACCTGTTTGACGCCGCTCGCCGGACGTCCATCCACACCTGGCATGAACAGCGCGGTGCGCTGTTCGAGGACGTCGGCCAGTGGAAACGTCCGTGGTACTACCCGCTTGCGGGCGAGGACATGGACGCTGCCGTGCTGCGGGAATGCGCGGCTGTGCGCGACTCTGTGGGCTACATGGATGCCACGACTCTGGGCAAGATTGAAATCCGTGGCACGGGAGCGGGGGAGTTTCTCAACCGCATTTACACCAATGCCTTCAAGAAGCTCGCGCCCGGCTCGGCCCGTTACGGCGTCATGTGCACCCCCGACGGCATGATCTTCGACGACGGCGTGACGCTTCGACTGGATGACGACCGCTACTTCATGACCACCACAACCGGCGGTGCAGCGAAGGTGCTGGACTGGCTCGAGGAATGGCTGCAGACCGAGTGGCCGGAGCTGGACGTGAGCTGCACGTCAGTGACGGAGCAATGGACCACGATCGCCGTCGTCGGGCCGAAGTCCCGTGCGGTGCTCGGCAAGCTGGCGCCGGGGCTTGATCTGTCTACCGAGGCCTTCCCTTTTATGACGTTCCGCGAAACGGTGCTCGCCTCCGGCGTTGCCGCTCGAATCTGCCGAATCTCCTTCTCCGGTGAGCTGGCTTACGAGATCAACGTTCCGGCTTGGTACGGGCTGCAGACTTGGGAAGACGTGACGGAGGCCGGCGCAGAGTTCAAGATCACCCCATACGGTACGGAAACCATGCACGTGTTGCGCGCAGAAAAGGGATACCCGATCGTCGGCCAGGACACCGACGGTACCGTCACCCCGCAGGACGCGGGCATGGAGTGGGTGGTGTCCAAGGTCAAGGACTTCATCGGCAAACGCTCATACGAGCGTGCCGGTGTGCGCTCGGAGGGCCGGAAACACCTGGTGAGCGTAATGCCCACGGATGGGACGATCCGGTTGCCGGAAGGTACCCAACTCATCGACCACGGTGTGCCCATCACCCCCGCAGTCGGACCCGTTCCGATGCAGGGTTTTGTGACGTCGAGTTATCACAGTGCTGCCCTGGGCCGGTCCTTCGGGCTCGCGCTGATCACGAACGGTCGAGACCGGATCGGGGAACACCTGGTGGCCGTCTTCGGAACAGAGCTCGTGGATGTCGTCGTTGGGGAAACAGTACTTTTTGATGCCGAAGGGAAGCGCCGAGATGGTTAACACGATTGAAAGCACGGATGCTCAAATAACGGATGTCCACCAAACGCACCTGACGGCGCGTCGCCACAGTCCCGCGGAACATCTTTGGGCGGAATTCGCGAAAACCGCGTCGGCCGAGGCTCGGGTCTCCCTCCGGGAGATCCCCTTCCAAGTCATGGTGGGCATCCGCGTCGACCCGCTCTCCGAGGGTGGTCGCCGCATCGGCGCCGTCACCGGAGGGCTGCCGACCGCGTGTGGGCAGGTGACCACAGGGGTCGATGGAATGGCCGTGCTGTGGCTGGGGCCGGACGAGTTTCTGCTGGTTGCCGAGGAGGAGGCACTTGACGGCACACTCGCTGCCGAGCTCGTGGCGGCCCTCGGCGATGGAGCCGGACAAACCGTCGACCTCTCCAGCAACCGCACGACGTTCGAACTAGCCGGCCCCTCCGCCCGGGCAGTGTTGGAGAAGAGCTGCGCGGCCGACTTGCATCCCCGCGCCTTCTCGACCGGCGTGGCAATCGCCACCGTGATCGGCAACGTTCCGGTCGTCCTGTGGAAAACTGAGAACGAAACGTTCCGCGTATTCCCGCGGGCATCATTTGCCGACTACCTGGGACGCTGGCTCCTGGACGGGATGCGCGAGTTCACGGTAGCGGAGAGCACGACATGGCATTGAGCGTGTTGGACCTTTTCTCCGTGGGCATCGGGCCCTCGTCCTCCCACACGGTGGGTCCGATGCGCGCGGCGAAACGCTTTGCCGAGGGTCTGGCTCGGGACGGTCTGCTCGACGGAATCGTGCGGGTTCAGGCAGAGCTGTTCGGCTCGCTGGGCGCGACCGGCCGTGGCCATGGCTCGGACAAGGCTGTGGTTCTCGGGCTCCAGGGCCAGGACCCGGAAACCGTGGACACGGCAACGGCCGACGACCAGGTGGCGGCGGCCGCACTCGACGCACGGTTGATGCTGGCCGGTCGGCACGGCATCGACTTCAACTTCACCGAGGACGTGCTCCTACATCGGCGCAAATCATTGCCCGCACACCCGAACGGCATGATCTTTCGGGTCATGAGCCACGATGGTGGCGTGGTGCGGGAGCGCACCTACTACTCCGTCGGTGGAGGCTTCGTCGTGGATGAGGATGCCGTGGGTGCGGATCGTGTGGTTGTGGATGAAACCGTCCTGCCGCATCCGTTTACGACGGCCGATGAACTGCTGGCAATCTGCGCCCGGGAGGGACTCGGCATCTCCGACGTGATGCTGGCCAACGAGCGCACCTGGCACACGGAGATCGAGCTACGCACGAAGTTGCTGAACATTTGGTCCGTCATGCAGACGTGCGTGGCCAACGGATGCGCTGCCGACGGTATTCTGCCTGGTGGCCTGCAGGTCACGCGCCGGGCACCGGGGCTGTTCCGCGCGCTGCAGGCGCCGGAGGACACCACCGACCCCCTGCGGGCGATGGAATGGGTGAATCTTTTTGCGCTGGCCGTCAACGAGGAAAATGCGGCCGGTGGGCGGATCGTCACGGCGCCCACCAACGGGGCAGCCGGGATCATCCCAGCCGTGCTGCACTACTACGTAAAGTTCGTCCCGGGGGCCGACGACGACGGTGTCGTGCGTTTCCTGCTGACGGCCGCGGCGATCGGAATCCTGTTCAAGCTCAATGCGTCCATCTCAGGCGCTGAAGTCGGGTGCCAAGGCGAAGTCGGCGCGGCCTGCTCCATGGCCGCCGGCGCCCTTTGCGAAGCGCTGGGAGGAACTCCCATCCAGGCGGAGAACGCTGCGGAAATCGGAATCGAACACAATTTGGGCCTGACCTGCGATCCCGTCGGCGGGCTCGTGCAGATCCCGTGCATCGAGCGCAACGCTATTGCCAGCGTGAAAGCTATCAACGCTGCCCGCCTCGCCCTGCACGGAGACGGCAGCCACAAGGTGTCACTCGACAAAGCGATCAAGACCATGCGGGACACCGGTGCCGACATGATGACCAAGTACAAGGAGACGTCCCGAGGTGGCCTCGCGGTGAACGTGATCGAGTGCTGAAGGAGCATCCAATCCGCCCGGTGCCGATCCCGACGATGACGGGCACCGGGCGGTATGTTGCACAGTGATTTGAGCGACGCGATGGCGCTCGTCTCGATCGAGGTACATGTACCAGTGCGGTGATCGAGTCGGCTCCGGCGAGGATGCGGTCAGGGCTGGCCCTGATTCGCTGTCGGCTGCCGGCTGCCGACTGTCGGCCGGGAGGCGAAGGCCATCCCTGTCTGTTTCATACTCGGATGGGCCGACTCGCGTCATGCCGTCGAGGATAGCGTTCGGTCAACCGTCGAGGCCACGGCGGTGACACTCGACGGCGCCCGGGCGAATAGTGCGCTCGCCACGGATGAGCGCGAGCCTGTGTCGGGAGCGCGGGCCAGCATCCGCTCTGAAAATGCACGCGAGGAATTTCGCGCCATTGACCACGCATGCCGTCGAAACGATAGTGGGTCATGGCCACCGCGTTGAGATCGGCCTCGTCCAAAGACTTGCGCGCGTGCCTAGCGGAAAGCCCGCGAACCGTTTCAGCGGGATCGGGACCGGTTCAGCTCGCCAAGCGAGGCAGGGGTGAGCCGATTCTCGCCATCTACGGCACCCTCGGCGGGTGGGACCAAAGGCGCGTGGCGGTCGAGTACCTGCGCGTGAACGGGTTCCGAATCATCGCTCCGAGCATGCCTGGGTGCCTGGGAACACCGCTTGCGACGGGGCAGACCTTTGCGCTGCCGGGCTACGCGATGGCAGCGCTGCTCGATGCGCTCGAGATCGACCGCATCATCGTGTTGTCGGGCCAGGCAACTCAGCAACGGGAGAACCAAACCCAGAGACCGGCAGCAGTCATTCCGATAGTCGAGCCGTGCCACAGGGAGACCTCTTGCAGGACACGTAGACCTCGGGTCAGTAGCGGTCGCGAGCTTGCAGGATGATGATGTGGTCATCCGTGACGTAGTAGACCAGCCGATTCGTGTCGTCGATGCGGCGGGACCACGCGCCGGCAAGGATGTGCTTGAGGGGCTCAGGTTTGCCGATCCCCGCGAACGGATCGCGCAACGCGTCGTTGACTAGCTGGTTGATGCGCCTCAGAGTCTTGCGGTCCTGGGTTTGCCAGTAGATGTCGTCGTCCCACCCATTCGGGTCGAAGGCGACAGTCCGACTCACTCGGTTGTCAGGTCGTGCTGCTCGAACTCTCCGCGCCGCACCCGCTCGATCGCCGTGAGCAGCCGCTCGGCCGTCGCAGGGTTCCGAAACAGGTAGGCAGTTTCGGTTATCGCGTCGTAGTCGTCTTTCGACATGATCACCGAGTTTCCGTGCCGGGAGGCGACCTTGACAACGGTGTGGTCATCGTTGACCTGCTGGATGAGCCTTGAAAAAGGCTGCGTGCTCGAAGCACTCCGGCGCTGAAACCGACACGACAGTGAGCGAACGATTGGCGCTAAAGATGGGCGGAGTGAACTCGTCGAGGTAGTAGAAAAGTTCATCAAGGAGTGCAGTGCTCGAGACCGAAGTAGGCATGATCTCTAACTCTAAGCTCGAGAAATGTATGAGGTCACGATGACCCGGTCGCTTGTGCGCACTGACACTCGGTTCTGATAAGTCTTCTGAAGGGTCCCGTTGTTCCAAATCTGAACCGGCGCTTGGTACAGGTAAGTGGCGTTGGGCTTTTGATACGTCGCACTCGACGGAGAACCAAGAGTTTGCCCGATGCACCACTTCGCGAAAGTGTCCCAGCTCTTGCCCGAGGGAGCACCAATTTTGCTGTAGTCCCCCTTGTGTCCCTCGGCAATGTGCCGAAGACAGTCCGCATGGTTCCACGTCTGAATTGCAGCGGTAAATGGCGGTGAATTCGCACCGATTAATGGCGTGAATGAACGTTGTGCGCTAATGGTGAGCTTGGGTGAAGAGGTGACAGACACTGCCCGCTTCGCAATCGCCCGGATCAAGAGGTTGGCTCGCTTCGATGAAGTGGTGCAACTCTGATTCAAGAAGTGCAAGTTCCTGCTGGCGGCGGTGCACATCCGTCAGTTTCGCCGCGAGAAGGTCTAAGACGTGCCCGCACGGCACCTCGCCTGCTTCTCTCACCGTGATGATGCTGCCAATTTCGGACAAGGTTAAACCAGCCGTCTTGGCAGACCGAATGAACTGCAGACGCGAGAGGGCCGCGTCGTTGTACCGCCGGTAACCGTTCCCCGCACGTTCGGCGGGATCCAACAGGCCGCGCCGCTCATAAAACCGTATGGTCTGTGCGGTTGCGCCACTCGCGATGGCCAGGTCTCTAATTTGCATAGTCCCATTCCACTACTTGACCTTGCACCGTGGTGCAACGTCTACGGTAAGGGCATGGATATTACGTTGCAGTACTTCAATGGGTGCCCGAACTGGAAAATTGCCGCTGAGCGGCTAGCGGTGATCGCAGTCGAACGCCCCGGCACCGTCGTGACCCGGCGGTTGGTCGAGAATCTGGAAGACGCAGAGGCAATCAATTTTCGGGGATCCCCGAGCATTCTGGTGGGGGGAACAGACCTTTTTCCGGACCAGTCGGCGTCGGTCGGGATGGCGTGCCGCATTTATAAGACTCCCACGGGATTAGCCGGCGCCCCCACTCTGGAGCAACTGCGCGATGCGATCACCACAGCATGAGCGACACGTTTGAGGAATACGACCTGTTTGTGATCGGCGCCGGAATGGCCGGCACCACAGCAGCCAATAGGTGCGCTGCACAGGGATGGCGCGTGGGGATCGTTGATGCCCTGCCGTACGGGGGCACGTGTGCGCTGCGCGGGTGTGACCCGAAAAAGATTCTCCGTCGGGGAGCGGAAGTGATCGACGCCGCCCATCTGATGCAGGGCAAAGGCATCAGCGAGAATGAGCTCACGCTGGACTGGGCGGCGCTGATGCGTCACAAGCGCGGTTTCACCGACGGTGTGCCTGAGAGCATGGAAGACGAACTTCTGCGCAACGGTGTGAGCACTTTTCACGGTGCCGCTCACTTCACCGGGCCCCATCACCTCGAAATCAACGGCGTGCGGCACCAGGCGAAGCGGTTTCTCATAGCGACTGGTGCCCGACCGCGCCCCCTCGATTTCCCCGGACACGAGCACCTCATCGATAGCACCGACTTTCTCAACCTCGAGGAGCTTCCCGGCCGGATCGTATTCGTCGGGGGCGGGTTCGTCTCCTTCGAGTTCGCCCACATCGCAGCCCGCGCTGGTGTGGACTGCGTGGTCATCGATCACGGGGCGCGGCCGTTACGCGCGTTCGACCCCGATCTCGTCGATCTGCTGGTGCAGCGCAGTGAGCAAGCCGGCATCCGCGTGAATCGCAGCACCTCAGTTATTGCAGTGGCGCGCACCGCGACGGGGCTTCAGGTGAGCGTGGAGGAGCACGGCGTCACGACCGTCGTCGAGACAGATCTGGTGGTGCACGGCGCAGGCCGGGTGCCCAACATCGACGGCCTGAATCTGGCGGCGGCAAACATTGCCTGGGGCCCGAAGGGGATCGATGTGTTCGGACACCTGCAAAGCCGCAGTAATCCGTCGGTCTTCGCCGCCGGCGACGCCGCCGACACTCCCGGAGAACGCCTCACGCCCGTCGCCGTTTTTGAGGGCAAGGTGGCAGCATCCAACATGCTCAAGGGCACGGTGACCGTGCCGGACTATGCCGGCGTCCCCACCACAGTGTTCACGATCCCGGAACTGAACCGCGTCGGCATGCTCGAGCACGAAGCCGTGCGTGATGGCCGTGATATCGCTGTGCGCTACAACGACACCAGCAGTTGGTACGCCAATTACCGAGTCGGTGAGACCGTCGCGGCGACGAAGGTCATCATTGATACAGCAACCGATCAGATTCTCGGCGCACATTTGCTCGGCCCCGGCTACTCGGAAGTGATCAACATCTTCGGCCTCGCAATCAAGCTGGGCCTAACCACCCGACAACTAAAATCGGCGACCGCGACCTATCCGTCCGTCGGTTCCGACCTTGGCTCCATGCTCTGACCCCGGTCTCCGCAGACGACCGTCCATGGAGCACCCACGCTCATCCATGCGTGTACGTGGTCTTTGGCGCTACTTGGTGGCGTTCTGAGGTCGCTTCCTCCCAGCGTTGGTCGGGCGCCACCCGGGAGGGCGGGTGCACCGGTCGGGTGTTGAGCTCGAATGCCCGCAACGCAGCTGATGTCTTCACTGATCGCTTCCCTGGAAGCTGAGTTTTAGACGAGTTCTTGTGCCATGGTGCTGGCCTGACGCACGAGTCCAGCGTCGCGGCCCACTTTAGCGGCCGTGATGGCCGCGTCGTAGAGCAGAAAGAGGCGAGACACCAAGGTGGAGGCTGGGTCCTCGCCGGCGATGGAAGCGAGGTGGGCGCGAACGACTTCACGGTAGTGTTCGGCTACCCGGCGCACGCTGACGCACTCGGGCAGCTCGATCACCGCGTTGGTGAACGGGCAGCCGTGAAAGGTGTGGGATTCGACTGAGACCGCTAGCGCTTCGAACAGGGCAGCCACGCGCTCCGGGCGCGCGCCGAATGGGTCGTCCAGAGAGCGCGAGTGCTGAACCCAGCCGTCCAACTCTTGTTCCAGATAGGCCACGACGAGCGCTTCCTTGCTCGCGAAGTTGTTGTACAGGCTGGCCTTTGCTACTCCTGCGTTGCGAACGACGAGGTCGATTCCGGTCGCGTTGATGCCGCGTTCCTGAAACAGCTGAGCCGCGGATGCCAGCAGGCGTTCCCGGGCGCTGCGTGTCGCAGCGGTAGTCGTGGATCCCATGATTGGACAATACCAGACAGATCGGTATAGTTATAAGTGGCCAGATCGGTCTACCTAGGAGGTACATGTTTATGTCTGAACTCAAGATCGCCGTTGTCATCTACGAGCCCATCGGCTCCGACACCTCACGCGTTTACCGCGGCCTCAAGACCGCCCTCGAATTCAAGGAGGCCGGCGATGAGGTCGTGGTGGTCTTTGACGGCTCCGGCGTTGAGTCTCTCGCCGCCATCTCCGACCCCAAGCACAAGATGAACCCGCTCGCCGTCGCGCTTCAGGACAACATCTTGGGTGCCTGCGGTTTCTGCGTCAACTCCCACGGAGTCTCCGACCCGATCGAGACCGGCGGATGGCCATTGCTCACCGACTACAAGGGCGAAGCGAGCACACGCAACCTAGTCGTTCAGGGCTACCAGATCCTCAGCTTCTAGACGCTGCACCAACCCCACCTGATCGGAGCATCCATGGCACTCACCGTTTTACTCGACCTTCGTCTGAAAGCAGAGGCTGTCGCCAATGCACCGGCCATGCTGAGAGATATCCTCACCGGCACCCGGGCATTTGACGGCTGCCTCGGTGTCGACGTCCTAGTCGATGCCGAAGATTCCTCCCACCTGATCCTGCTCGAGCGATGGGCCTCCGCCGAAGCCGACTCGGCCTACCGTGCCTGGCGTGCCGGCGCGGGTGCGACCGAGCTCGGCTCACTCCTCGTCAGCGCCCCGCAGGTCTCGCAGTTCGAGATCGCCACCGACATCTAAATCACGCCATGCGGCGCAGACCTGAGGTAGACCTCGGTTCTGCGCCGTTGTGTGTCGCGTGTCACGGACGTGGAGCCTGCAGGGCGCCGATGCCTGATGCAGGCGCGGGTCCAAGGGCGGAGACCCCGAGCAGGCTCACGACTTGTTGGCCTAGTGGCCGTTGCGGCGAGCCTGTAACGGGCAGCGTGCAGGCGGTCAAGGCTTTGTGATGGCCGGCCCTGCTGGCTGGACCGCCGCGATCACGTTCCACGTATGCACTGCCGGTGCATCCGTTGATGGAGTCCTTACCGCCATCGGAAATACGCGTACGCGCCCCTGGGCCGCACCGGGACGCCAGGGCATTCCCGGCTAGGCGTCCCGCAAGACGTTCCCCATCCGGGATGACAGCGACGGTCGATGCCGGCAGAATGACCAGTGCAAACGAGTACTGACCCACGCGACCAGTCCGACGCTCACTGCACTGTTCCTCGTATTGGGCAGCCAGACCAAGGCGGTCGCGTCTGATCGCGCTGCGCTGCTCGCGGCGATCCCCGGCCGCACAGCGCAGCTGGAGGCGACGCTTCGCGCGTCGCTCGGTGCGAAGCGACGTCGGCGGGGCGTGGAGAACGACTTCCGTCCGTTCACTCCGGCATCGCTGGATCGCGTCACGTGCCCGACGCTGATCGTGCACGCGCGCTCGGATAACTCGGTGCCGCCGTCCAGCACCGAGCATGCCCATGCGCGTCCTGCCGGCTCCGAGCTGGATGGATGGACCGGTCCTCGTGTTCGCTCTCGAGGCCGCCGACACGGCTTCGGAGTACGTCCTGAACTGGCTGCGCAATGCCGGCGCGTGGTGCGCAGATGCGGTCGCCACCAGTTCGATAAAGTACCGTTCGCGGCGGCGGCGGCCGCTACCTTACGTACGTGAGTGTGCGGAGATATGATCTTTTCAGATTTCCATTACTGAGTGCCGTACGGCCCATCCGTCTGGGCAGGGCAGTTTGGTTCACAAATCATGACGACAACAATGCCGCCCGACGTGGCGGAAAACCTGATCGCGTTCAGAGCAGCGCTGGCCGCAGTGGTGCCGCCGAAGCACCCCGACGATCTACTGATCGCGACCTGGAACCTTCGGGCATTGGGGGATCTGACAGCCAAGTGGCACGCCGAACCGGGGGATACTCCCAAGCGGGACTGGTACTCCCTCGCGTGCATCGCTGCGGTAGTGGCCTGCTTTGATGTGATGGCAGTTCAAGAAGTGCGTCGCAACACAACCGCCCTGCAATTTCTGCTCGAGTTGCTCGGAGACGACTGGAGAGTGGTCGTCTCCGACGTCACCGAGGGCGGTCCAGGAAACGGAGAACGGTTGACGTTTCTGTATGACTCGACTCGGGTGCAGCCTTCGGGACTGGTGGGTGAGATCGTGCTGCCAGCACAGGTCGACGGGCCGGCCGAACAGTTCGCCCGAACGCCGTACGCCGCCAGTTTTGTGCGCGGCTCAGCGGAATTCACCTTGACCACCGTGCACGTCATCTGGGGGGCTGACCCGACTGCGCGGCTGCCGGAGATCACGGCGTTCGCGGAGTGGATGCGTGCCTGGGCCGATCGGACCGACCGATGGAACCAAAACCTTCTCGTGCTGGGCGATTTCAACCTCGACCGCATTGGTGACCCGCTGTTTGAAGCATTTGTATCGACCGGGCTGTGGCCTCCGACCGAGCTGAATGACATCCCACGAACGGTGTTCGACAACGACACCTCGAGGCACTTCTATGACCAGATCGCATGGTTCTCGGACCCAGACGGAAAATCCCTGCTGACCTCCCTGACCTACACCCTGCGGGCGGGTTCGTTCAACTTTCTGCCACACCTGCTCGGCAGCCTGACACGCACCGAGGTCTCCTGGCGGATCTCTGACCACTTTCCGTTGTGGGTTGAATTCCAGCTGGCTCCATGCGCCACCTTCTCTCAGCGTGTGCAAAACCGGGGAGCGAGCTCAGGTATTCCGCGATCAGAATCCTCTCTTTGACGCATTGGCGATCTGGTCCGGTCGGCGCGCCAGGCAACGAGAACGCCGAGGCCCGACGTCGAATTTGATCGAAGAAGTTGACCAGCCCGGATGCAGCGCTTACATCCGCTTGCACCCGCCTAAATTGGGGGCATGGATCTGCTGGCGAAAGGAAGACCATGAGCATCACCTGCAGCAAAGAAAAAAGCTGCCCAGCAAAAGCAGCACAGGCGGGCGACGATCTGGAGGCCGCGCGCCGCGCAGCGATATAGCAGCCGACCGGCACGGCCCGACTCACCGCGCGCCGCTTTCATGCTCGACATTTGGTAAAACTTGTCCCTGTTTATTCTCGTGGAAACATCAGAAACGATTCGCGGCACGTTCCTGCGATGGCTGAAAGCGCCGCTGTCACATTAAGCGAATGCTTCTGCCGGACGCACATCTCGACGAGGTCGACTTCTGGCCGATCTGTTCTGCCGTGACCAATCTGACCGCTGCCGAACAGGACCAACTTGTGGCACTTCGGGAAAGGGCCGTCAGGTTATCGGCACACCCGCGTTCCTATGTCGGCGCAGACTCCAAGATTGCAGCCTGATATCGATTCAGTGGATATGCTCTGCCGGGCTGAACCAATCGGCATGGCATCTCGTTCTAATTCACGTAGCCCCTCGTTACGCACCACGTGATCACGCACCGCTCAATCACGCACCATTTCAAAGCAGTGCACCGAGAAAAGGAAGCAATCATGAACAGCAAAATATGGCTCAAGGTCGGGCCCGTCGTCGGGGCGCTGGCGATCAGCGTCCTCGCACTGACCGGATGCTCGCAGGGCGCGACGCCGCCGGCGGCAGACGAGTCGAGCTCGTCAAGCGAAGTAGCCGAACCGGGCGCCGACGCGACTCTCGCAACGGCCGACAGCGACCTCGGCACGATCGTCGTCGACAGCGCCGGAATGACCCTGTACGTGTTCGACAAGGACGTCGCCGACTCCGGTGAGAGTACCTGCGAGGGTGACTGTCTCGTCAAGTGGCCGCCGGTCGTCGCGGAATCGGACACCCCGACGGTCGACGGAGTCACCGGTACCGTTGGCGTGATCACCCGAACGGATGGCACAAAGCAGGTCACCCTGAACGGTCTCCCGCTTTACTACTGGGCTGGCGATGCGGCGGCCGGTGACACCACCGGTCAGGCTGTCGGCGACGTCTGGTGGGTGGTGTCACCCAGCGGCGACAAGATCGCCGGCTAGACGGCACGCACAACCCCCGTACCCATCGGCACCACGAAGCCGATGGGTACGGTGCCGTTCTGCCCGGCGCCGTGAACAGGTCAGCCACGCTGAATCGGGCAGAATAGGAGGGTGTATGTACTGGTGCGGCAGGCGGGCGGTGGCGACCTGGTCGTCGAACCCCGCGATGAGGCCGGAGCTTCGCTGCAACCGCCGCGCCGGCTGAGTCTGGACGAATTTCGAACGTTTGTGGCCGCCAGGGAATCCTGGGCCATTGTAGGCCGCCCGCGCTGGGTCTGGGACGACACCGGCCACACCTATCCGCTGCTGCTCAGTGCCGGAATCCGGGTGGAGCGCTGCCACGATCTGCGCCTGTGCCACGTGATCCTCAAGAATTCCGCCCTGACCCAGTTGAGCGAACTGGCCCTCGCCGCGCCGGATCGCTGGGACGCAGCGAGCGCGGTGACAACCGACCAGATCAAGCTCCGGGCGACCCTGTTCGAGTTTGATGTCGACGATGACCATGGTGGTGACGATCTCGCCGACCACGCCGCTGACGGCACCGGCGACTCTGGTGGCACCGAACCTGGCCTCGATTCTCGCGCCCCCGAATCGACGTCCGGGCGTGAGTTCCGCCGTCAACTCGACGCCGTGGCATCCGCTGCCGAACCGGGCCGGTTGCGCCTGCTGCTCGCTGCGGAATCGGCGGGCGCGCTCGTAGCCGCCGAAATGCGCTTCGCTGGGCTTCCGTGGCGCACCGACGTGCACAATCATCTGCTGACGCGGGAGCTGGGACCCCGCGCCCTGCCGGGTGTGAGACCGGACCGTCTTGAGCTGCTCGCCCAGCGGATCCGGCTGGAACTGGATGATGATGCCCTCAACCCGGACTCGTCGCAGGAACTGTTCAAGGCCCTGCAACGCGCGGGACTGGCCGTGACCTCGACCAGGGGCTGGGAGTTGAAGAAGCTCGAGCATCCGGTGATTGAGCCCCTGTTGCAGTACAAGAAGCTTTCCCGGTTGCTCAGCGCCAACGGCTGGACCTGGATGGAGTCCTGGGTCGTCAACGGTCGATTCCACCCCGACTACGTGCCGGGAGGCGTGGTGACCGGCCGCTGGGCGACGCGCGGCGGGGGAGCGTTGCAGCTGCCCAAGCAGATTCGCGGCGCGGTGGTCGCCGATGAGGGCTGGAAACTCGTCGTCGCCGATGCCGCCCAGTTGGAGCCGCGCATTCTCGCCGCGTTGGCCCAGGACGAGCGAATGGCTGCGGCCGGGCGTGGAACCGACCTCTATGCCGGAATCGTTGCGAGCGGCGTCGTGGAGACGCGCGATCATGCCAAGGTCGCCATGCTCGGAGCTATGTATGGCGCCACGACGGGGGAGAGCGGTCGGCTGTTGCCGCGCCTGGCGCGTGCCTACCCTCGGGCGATCGCCCTGACGGAGTTGGCGGCCCGGGCCGGCGAGCGAGGCGAAGTCGTCACCACCCGGCTGGGGCGGTCGTCGCCGGTACCCGGGCAGGGTTGGCATGAGGTGCAAGCTCAGGCGTACGATCCGGCGGCCACAGCGACCGATGAGCGCCGGGCCCGCAGCCAGGCGAGGGACTGGGGCCGCTTCACCCGAAACTTCATCGTTCAGGGCAGCGCCGCGGAATGGGCGCTGTGCTGGATGGCCGAAATTCGCCGAGAACTTGCCGCCCTCCCGGCGTCCGGTGCCGGTGCCGGTGCGACCAGCGCACTCAGACGAGCGGATGGTGGGCCCGGCCTGGCTGCGTCGGCCGCGCGTCCCGCGGCACCAGGGCGGGCGGGCGCGCCCTTCGACTACGCGCCGCACCTGGTGTTCTTTCTGCACGACGAGGTCATCGTGCACACGTTGGCAGCCCAGGCGGAGGTCGTGGCGAAGATCATCGTCACGGCCGCCGAAACCGCCGGTCGGCTTCTCTTTGGCGACTTTCCGGTCGATTTCATGCTCACGGTTGCGACCGTCGACAACTACGCCCAGGCCAAATAGGGCGAGACCACCAGCGCACCGACGTGACCAGGCCCACGGGACGCGCCCATCCCGTCGGTCGAGATCTCAACAGGCTGGGTCCAAGCCCGGCATACGAGGCTAAGTCGATCAACGCAACCGATCTGCGGGGGAGGCACGCAAAAGGGCGGGCCCCGCGGGCTGTGTGCACGTGGGGTCCGTCTGGTTTCCTGCGAGGGAATTCTTGGTGGGAGCTAGCCGGGAGGTGAGTCCTGCGGCCTTGGCGCCCTTGCGGCGTGAGGCGGATCTGCCACTCGCGATCATCAGGTCGTGATGCCCGCGCCCGCTTGTCAATCCACAGCTCCCTGGGGCATAATGGCGCTATCGTCTGCACGGGATCTCCATTGGGGTGAACGCGACTGCCGCACAATTTCACATCCACCATCGTGCTCACAGCCTCAGGTTGGGAGTCCGGTCGTTCCGAGGTCGTTGGGGAAGACGCACCTACAGAACGGAGAAACGCGATGGACGCAGTACAGAACCGTCGGGCGCCGATCGCGCGGGGGGTGCTTTTCGTGCACTCTTCTCCGCGCGCCTTGTGTCCGCACGTCGAGTGGGCCGCTGGGCGTGCGCTCGGCGAGGCGGTGAACTTCGACTGGTCTGAGCAGCCCGCGCTGCCCGGATCCCAGCGGGCTGAATATTACTGGCAGGGCGCCCCGGGTACCGGTGCTGTTCTCGCTTCTAGCCTGAGAGGCTGGGACCACCTGCGCTTCGAAGTGACCGAAGATGCCGGGCGGGGAACGGATGGCGGCCGTTGGCTGCACACACCGGGTCTGGGCATTTTTCATGCCCAGACGGACAGCGTGGGCAACGTTGTCGTGCCGGAGGACCGCATCCGCTCTGCTATGGACAGCGCCGGCGCCAATGCAATCGACCTGCACCGCAAGTTGCGGCTCGCCCTCGGGCAATCCTGGGACGACGAATTGGAACCATTCCGGCAGGCGAGCGACCTGAACGCGGTGGTCTGGCTGCACCAGGTGGGTTGAACCGCCAGGCCGCGCAACGTGCGGTTCGCCGGTAATGGCGCGGCCTGTCGACCGGTGACTTTACCCGGCGGCAAGATCACGAAGTCACCTGAACCGCCCGACAGAAATGACCCCGTCCAACTGGACGGGGTCATTCTCTATTCGCGCAAAACTAGACCGAGCGGAACGCGACGACGGCGTTGTGACCGCCGAAGCCGAAGGAATTGCTCAGGGCGAGCAGATCTCCGGCCGGCAGTGCGCGCGGCGTCGTCACGACGTCGAGCGGAATTTCCGGGTCCTGTGACGTGAGGTTGATCGTCGGCGGCGCGGTGCGCTCAGCGAGGGCCTTGACCGTGAAGAACGCCTCAAGGGCGCCGGCGCCACCGAGCAGGTGACCGGTCGACGCCTTGGTGGCCGAGACCGGGATGCCGTCGAGGAGATCTCCGAAGACGCGCTTGAGGGCGTTGTATTCGGCAATGTCGCCGACCGGGGTGCTGGTGGCGTGGGCGTTGATGTGCGAGACGTCGGCGAGCGAGGCGCCGGCGTTCTGAACGGTCGACACCATCGCGCGGGCGGCTGCGGTCCCCTCGGGGTCCGGCGCGGTCACGTGGTAGGCATCGCTGTTGACGACACCACCGACCAGTTCGGCGTAGATGTGTGCGCCACGTGCCTTGGCGTGCTCTTCGGTTTCGATGACGAGTGCGGCAGCGCCCTCACCGAGCACGAATCCGTCGCGGGTGACGTCGTAGGGGCGGCTCGCGGTTGCCGGGTCGTCATTGCGCGTCGACAGGGCGTGCATCGCCGCGAAGGATGCGATGGGCAGCGGGTGGATCGCGGCCTCAGAGCCACCGGCGATGACGATGTCGGCTAATCCAGCCTGCAGACGGTTGTAGGCGTTGACCAAAGCCTCGGTACTGGAGGCACAGGCGGAGACCACGGTGGTGATGCCGGCCCGGGCGTGCAGGTCCATTCCGATGGCCGCTCCCGGGCCGTTCGGCATGAGCATCGGCACGGTCATCGGCAGCACGCGACGGGGGCCGCGTTCGCGCAGGGTGTCCCAGGCGTCGAGCAGGGTCCAGACCCCACCGATTCCGGTGGCCCAGTCCACGGCCAGGCGTTCCGGCTCCACCTCGGGGGCGCCGGCATCCGCCCAGGCTTCGCGCCCGGCGATGAGGGCGAACTGGCTGGACGGGTCAAGGCGTTTGACCTCAAAGCGCTGCAGCACGTCCGCGGTCTTCACCCGTGCCTGTGCGGCAAAAGTTACGGGGATCGCCGTTTCGGCGACCCAGGCCTGTTCGAGGGTGGTAGCGCCCGATTCGCCGGCCAGAAGGGCCGTCCAGGTGTCGACCGCCGTGCCGCCCAGCGGCGTAGTGGCACCGATTCCGGTGATAACGATTTTCTTGGTCATAAGTCAACTCTCCATGGAACGACAAACGTGTGGGCCGGCGCGATCTGCCACCAGCCCAATGAACAGGTCGGCCGATTTCCGGCCGACCTGGTTCAGGATCGGGCCTAGTCCTGTGCCTTCACGATGAACTCAACGGCGTCGCCGACGGTCTTGAGGTTCTTGACCTCTTCATCGGGGATCTTCACGTCGAACTTCTCTTCTGCGTTGACGACAATGGTCATCATCGAGATGGAGTCGATGTCGAGGTCATCGGTGAACGACTTGCCGAGCTCAACCGTGTCGGTTGCAATTCCGGTCTCGTCGTTGATGAGCTCGGCCAGGCCGGTCAGAACTTCTTCGGTGGACAGTGCCATGTTTTTCTCCTTGAGGGGTGTCTCGGTTGACCGAGACCTAGTTTAGGGGGTGGGTTGGTTAGGGCAGCACAACGACTTGCGCACCGAACACGAGTCCGGCACCAAAGCCGATCTGCAGAGCGAGGCCGCCGCTGAGCTCGGGGTGTTCCTCGAGCAGACGGTGCGTGGCGAGCGGAATCGAAGCGGATGACGTGTTGCCCGTGTTCGCGACATCACGCGCGATGACCACGGACTCCGGCAGCTTGAGCTGCTTGGCGAACTCGTCGATGATGCGCATGTTGGCCTGGTGGGGAATGAACGCGGCAAGGTCGGCGCTCTCGATTCCGGCGACTTCGAGGGCTTTCTTGGCCACCTTGGCCATGTCCCAGACGGCCCAACGAAAGACGGTTTGCCCTTGCTGACGCAGGGTTGGCCAGTCGGCCTCGCCGCGACGGTACTCCTGAAGGGTGTGATTCATGTGAATCGCGTCTGCTTTGGATCCGTCGGAGCCCCACACCGTGGTGGAGATACCCGGGTAGTCGCTCGGGCCGATCACGATAGCGCCGGCACCGTCGCCGAGCAGGAACGAAATGCTGCGGTCGGTCGGGTCGACGAGTTCGGAGAGCTTCTCGGCGCCGATGACCAGTGCATAGTGCGCGGCCCCAGTGCGAATCAGCGCGTCGGCCTGGGCGACGGCGTAGGCATAACCGGCGCAGGCCGCGTTGATGTCGTAAGCCGCGGCCGGGTTGGTGCCGACCCGATCGGCGACGACGGCAGCGATCGACGGGGTCTGGCGGCTGTTGCTGATGGTCGCGACGATCACGGCGTCGATGAGGGCTGGGTCGATGCCGCTTCTCTCGATGGCCTCGCGGGCGGCATCCGTTGCCAGATCGACGGCATCGATGTCCTGGCCGGCCCGAGCACGCGTGATGATGCCGGTGCGCTGCTGAATCCACTCGTCAGACGAATCGATCGCTTCGACCAGGTCGTCGTTGGGCACGAGGTGTTCGCCGCGGGCGGCGCCGACGGACAGAATGCGGGTGAACTGCGGTCCGTGGGACTGCTGGAGTGTGGGCTTTGGCATTGTCTCTCTCATAACATTCAGGACTGCTGGTCGATCATGGCCCAGGCGGCGGGCAGGTCGTCCGGGGTCTTGATGGCGACACTCGGGACGCCTTTCAGGCCGCGTTTGGCGAGACCGACGAGGGCGCCGGCGGGTGCGAGCTCGATGATTCCGGTGACTCCCGCCGCAGCGAAAGTCTCCATGCACTTGTCCCACCGTACCGGCGAGGACACTTGACCGACGAGTAGCTTCACAAAACGGATGCCCTCACTCACCCGGTCGCCGTCGCGGTTGGTCCAGATCGGGAGGGTCGGATTGGCGGGGCTGAGCGAGTCGGCGACTACGGTCATCCGCTCGACGGCCGGTTGCATATAGCGAGTGTGGAATGCACCGGCGACCTGAAGCGGGATGACCCTGGCGCGGTGCGGGGGAGTCTCGGCGAGGGCGGCGAGGGCGTCGAGGGCACCGGCGACGACGATTTGGCCGCTGCCGTTGAAGTTGGCCGGTTCCAGACCGAGCTCGGCGACCCGGGCCAGCAGCTCGGTTTCGTCGGCCCCGATGACGGCGCTCATGCCCGTGGGTACCAGCGCGGAAGCCGCCTGCATGGCGAGGCCGCGTTCGCGGACAAAGCGCACCGCCTCGGCGTTGCTGAGGATGCCGGCGCCGGCAGCCGCGGTGAGTTCGCCGACCGAGTGTCCGGCGATACCGGCAATGCGGTCGCGTCGTCCATCCGTGAGCAGAGCCTCGAGGGTAAGGATGCCGGCGGCGACGATCAGCGGCTGGGCGATCGCAGTGTCGCGGATCGTGTCGGCGTCGCTGATGGTGCCGTGGGCGACGAGGTCGAGTCCAGCGTCTTCGGAAATTTGGCGGAGACCGGCACTGAAGGCCGGCATAGCCAGCCAGGGTTCGAGGAATCCGGGGGTTTGGGAGCCCTGACCCGGGCAGACGACAACGATCACTTAATTAGTCTTCCAATCTGGCAACGCGAATGAGTGTGCAGATCACACTAAGTATTCATGAAACCTTTGTTTGCAGCAGCACATTTGGCCGGTGAACGCGGGTGGCGGTCAGCGGCGGCGGGTGGAACCGTCGTGGTCGCTGATCGAGCCGATAATCAGGGCGGACTGCAGAATGAGCGCCTCGCGGGCTCCTGTGGCGTCGTAGCCGATGACTTCGGAGACTCGCTTGAGGCGGTAGCGCACGGTGTTGGGGTGCACGAAAAGTTCCCGGGCGGTCGCCTCGAGTGAGCGCCCATTGTCGAGGTAACACCACAGCGTCGTGAGCAACTCGGTGGAATGCGCCTGCAACGGCCGGTAAATCCGGTGGATGAGCGTGGCTCGGGCGAGCGGATCGCCAGCCAGGGCGCGCTCGGGCAGCAGGTCGTCGGCTTGCACCGGGCGCGGCGCATTCCGCCACGACCGAGCAACGGCAAAACCGGCCAGCGCCGCTTTGGCACTCTTGGATGCGTCGACCAGGTTGGGCACCTCGTGCCCGAGCACCAAATGTCCCGGCCCGAAGATGGGCTCGAGCGCCATGGCAATCTCCATGAAGGTCAGCGCTGCCGCTGTGCCGACGTCCTCACTGTCGACCGGCGCCGGGCGGGCACGCCCGATCACGAGCACCAGCCGATTGCCCTGCACACCGATGAGCACGTCGGCCGCCATATGGCGCGCGGCGCGGCGCAACTGGTCGACGTCAAGCATCTGCGATGTGGTCCCGACGAGCACACAGACCTCGCCGTGGCCGTGCCAGCCGAGGGCCGCGATGCGACTGGGCAGCTCATCGTCGTATTCCCCGCTGAGAATGGAATCGACGACGAGGGCTTCGAGGCGGGCGTCCCAGAGCCCGCGCGCCTCGGCGGCGCGCGCGTAGACATCCGCTGCCCCGAAGGCAATCTCGCGTGAGTAAAGCAGGATCGCTTCGCGGAGAGACTCTCCACCGTCCTTGACGCGTTCCTCGACGACCTCGACGGTCACTCGAATGAGCTGCAGCGTTTGCTGCAGGCTCACCGAGCGCAGCAGCTCGCGCGGAGCGGCGCCGAAGACGTCTGCGGCGATCCACGGGGTTGACCGCGGGTCGTCGAACCACGAAATGAAGCTCGTAATTCCGGCCTGGGCGACCAGGCCGACAGCGGACCGCCGCCCTGGTGGCATATCGCCATACCAGGACAGCGTGTCTTCGAGTCGTTTCAGCGTCTGCGTGGACAACTCACCGGAGATGGTGCGCAACCAGTTGAGAGTCTGCTCTTTCGTCTTGGGCGCCGGTGCCACTGCTTTCAGCTCTCGCCCCCGGCGGAGCCGGTGGTGCCCGCGCTCACGTCGTGCAGGCGATACTTGGCGATGGCCTGGCCGGCCAGGCTCCGGTCGACCTCGCCGCGGCGGGCGAGCAGCTCGAGAGTGCGCACCACCATCGACGGGCCGTCGATCTTGAAGAACCGACGCGCTGCCGGGCGGGTGTCCGAGAAGCCGAAGCTGTCGGCGCCGAGGGTGGCGAAGTCGCTCGGCACGAACTGGCGAATCTGGTCGGGAACGGCGTGCATGAAGTCCGACACGGCCACGAACGGGCCGGCAGCTCCCTCGAGCTTCGAGGTGACATACGGAATACGTGGCTCGTCGTCGGGATTGAGAAAGTTGTACTCCTCGGCGGCCAGGCCATCGCGACGCAGCTCCGTCCACGACGTGACCGACCAGACATCGGCCGAAACACCCCAGTCGTCGGCGAGAAGCTTCGCAGCTTCCAGCGCCCACGGAACGGCAACACCCGAGGCCAGCAACTGGGCCTTCGGTCCGCTGACCGTTGACGCGCTCACCCGGTGGATACCGCGCAGAATGCCGTCAACGTCGACATTTTCAGGCTCGACCGGCTGCACGGCCGGCTCGTTGTAGACGGTGATGTAGTACATGACGTTCGGGTCGGTGTGGGCGCCGCCGTACATGCGCTCGAGGCCGTCGCGCACGATGTGGCCGATCTCGTACCCGTAGGCGGGGTCATACGAGACGACGGCCGGGTTGGTCGACGCGAGAAGGGGAGAGTGGCCGTCGGCGTGCTGCAGGCCCTCTCCGGTCAACGTCGTGCGCCCGGCCGTAGCGCCAATGATGAACCCGCGGGTCATCATGTCGCCGGCTGCCCACAGGGCGTCGCCCGTGCGCTGGAATCCGAACATGGAGTAGAAGACGTACACCGGAATGAGCGGTTCACCCTGGGTGGAATACGACGTGCCGACGTTGGTGAATGCTGCGGCGGCGCCGGCCTCGTTGATGCCCACGTGCAGGATCTGGCCCTGCGGGCTCTCCTTGTAAGACAGCAGCTGGGCGTGGTCAACGGACGTGTAGTGCTGGCCGTTGGGGTTGTAGATCTTGGCGGTCGGGAAGAACGCGTCGATACCAAAGGTACGTGCTTCGTCGGGGATGATCGGCACGATGCGATTGCCAAAGTCCTTGGCCCGCACGAGCTCCTTGAGGAGCCGCACGAACGACATCGTCGTAGCGATCTCCTGGGTGCCTGAACCCTTCTTGGCGACCTTGTAGGTGTCGTCGCCGGGAAGGTTCAGCTTGGCGTGCTTGGTGCGACGTTCGGGCAGGTAACCACCGAGCGCACGACGACGCTCGTGCATGTACTGGATCGCCTCATCCTGGTCGCCGGGGGTGTAGTACGGCGGAAGGTACGGGTTTTCCTCGAGCTGGGCATCCGTGATCGGCACGTGCATGCTGTCTCGGAACGACTTGAGGTTGTCGAGGGTCATCTTCTTCATCTGGTGGGTCGCGTTGCGGCCCTCGAAGCTCGGACCGAGGCCGTAGCCCTTAATCGTCTTCGCCAGGATGACGGTGGGCTGGCCCTGGTGCTCGGACGCTGCCTTGAACGCGGCGTACACCTTGCGGTAATCGTGGCCGCCGCGCTTGAGGTTCCAGACCTCGTCGTCGCTCAAGTGTTCGACGAGCTTGAGCGCACGCGGATCGCGACCGAAGAAGTTCTCACGCACGTAGGCGCCGCTCTCGGCCTTGTAGGTCTGGTAGTCGCCGTCGGGCGTGACGTTCATCAGGTTGATCAGGGCGCCGTCGACGTCGTTCTTGAGCAGGTTGTCCCACTCGCGACCCCAAACGACCTTGATGACGTTCCAGCCGGCACCGCGGAAGAAGCTTTCCAGCTCCTGGATGATCTTGCCGTTACCGCGCACCGGGCCATCGAGTCGCTGCAGGTTGCAGTTGATCACGAAATTGAGGTTGTCGAGGCCCTCGTTGGCGGCGACCTGCAGCTGGCCGCGGCTTTCGACCTCGTCCATTTCGCCGTCGCCGAGGAACGCCCAGACCTGCTGGTCGCTCGCATCCTTGATGCCGCGGTTGGTCAGGTAGCGGTTCAGCTGCGCCTGGTAGATCGCGTTGATCGGGCCGAGGCCCATCGACACTGTGGGGAACTGCCAGAACTCCGGCATCAGACGCGGGTGAGGGTACGAAGAGATGCCGTCGGGGGCATGCGACTTTTCCTGGCGGAAACCGTCGAGTTGGTTCTCGGTCAGGCGGCCCTCAAGGAAGGCACGCGCGTAAGTACCGGGGGAGGCGTGGCCCTGGATGAAGATCTGGTCGCCGCCGCCCGGGTGGTCCTGGCCGCGGAAGAAGTGGTTGAATCCGACCTCGTAGAGGGCAGCGGATGACGCGTACGTCGCGATGTGCCCGCCAACGGCGATGCCGGGGCGCTGGGCCCGGTGCACCAGAACGGCAGCGTTCCAGCGGATCCAGGCGCGGTAGCGGCGCTCAATGTCTTCGTCGCCGGGAAAGTCGGGTTCGTTCTCCGTAGCGATGGTGTTGATGTAGTCCGTCGTCGGTACCATCGGCACGCCGAGGTGCAGCTCCTTCGAGCGCTTTAACAGGCTCAGCATGATCTCGCGCCCGCGTTCGTGGCCGTGTTCGGCAACGAGCGAATCGAGGGATTGCGACCACTCAGCAGTCTCCTCCGGATCTGAGTCGGCGTTGTTCGTCGAATACGGGTCCTGGTCGTTGACCGTCATAGTCGACCTCTCCTCTGTGGTTGATGCAGCCTGGGGTATATGCAGCGATGATGCCCCGCGGCTTGAACACAACGGTGGCAGGTGCCGTAACAGAGCAGGTTGGATTGCAACCGGCGGCACCACGTAAGCCTACAGATTTCGCAACTTGTCCGTGCGCGGGCGTGGCTGAACCAAAAAGCGTGTCCGCTGTGACACCGGACAGATTGCAGAGCTAGAGTATGTCACCGGCCAATCCATGCGCCCGGCACCTAGGAAAGAAGCTCTCATCGCTCTCGAAAATGACACCCAGGCCCCCGATTTCAAGCTCATCAATCAGTTTGGTGAAACGGTTCAGTTGAGCCAGTATCGGGGGATCAAATCCGTCGCTCTGGTATTCTTCCCGCTGGCGTTCTCCGGCATCTGCAGTGGCGAACTGTGTGAACTGCGTGACAACCTGGCCCTGTTTGAAGACGGCGGAGTCGAGCTCATCGGAATTTCGGTCGATTCCCGTCATGCTCTGCGGGCCTTCGGTGAGCAGGAAAAATACACCTTCGACCTCGTGGCCGATTTCTGGCCGCACGGCGCCGTTGCGAAAGAATACGGCGTCTTTCTCGAGGACAAGGGTTTCGCTAACCGCGCCACGTTCCTGATCGATCCGAGCGGCATCATTCGGGCGAGTTTCATCACAGCACCGGGCGAAGCTCGTCCGATCGACGCCTACCGGGCAGCCCTTGGACAGCTCGTACCCGCCCTCTGACCTATACTGAACAGACCCGGTGACCTTGAGTCGTCGTCGGGGCCTTTAGCTCAGTTGGTAGAGCGCCACGTTTACACCGTGGATGTCATCGGTTCGAGCCCGGTAGGGCCCACAGTATTAATGCCCTGATCAGAGAAATTATCTGCGTAACACGCAGTCTTCGCGACGCTCAGCTTGTTTTAGTCCGACTTGGCGTTCAGGTTGTGGCCATTGGCGATGATCCGCGTTTTGTGGGACGGCGGAGCCTCGCTGACCGCCACCGAGAACCACAGCAGCAACGAGCCCGAACTCATGCGTCAGATCAGCGATACGCTCGCACCAACCGTGGGTCGTCTGGTCTTCAACGGCTTCCCGACGGGGGTTCGGGCGTCATGGGCTCAGCACCACGACACGATTCCCCGTCACATCGACGGTGCCCGGGTGCTGCCCCGGTGAACCGGCGGGTCGAGATGGTCCGGCGCCTCCCACAGCGCACCGGGACAAACGAAATCGCTCCTGAGGGCTTCTCAGGAGCGATTTCGTGTGGGTAATTCAGATCAGGCTGTCGGCTCAGTTTCCCGTGTATCGGAAGATGTACAGCCCGAAATCACGGTCGCTGGCGGCAACGTATTCGACGCCGTTGTTCTCGAACACGTCCACACCCCAGAAGTTGTTGCCGCCCTCGTCAATGAAGCGACCCGTCTCGACGAGTTTGTCGTCGATGATTTTGGTCACTCGAAAACCTCCCACGTAATACGAGAAGTACGCCAGGTCGGCCCGCTGCTTGGACGTGGCCACCTCGTGAACCGAGAGGTCGCCGAAGCCCGCAGCGTAGGCCGGGTCCATGGCTTCGGGAATTGCATAGGTGTCCAGCTCGGACATCTTTCCCGTCGAGTTGTCGAAGAGGTGCACATAACCCCAACCGTCGAAGAACGCGCGCACGGAAACGAGGTCTCCGACGGCGCCCAGACTCAGGCCGGGAATCACGCTGGCAGCACCGGCGAGGCAGGCCGCGTTATCGTACGAGGCCTCAAGGTCGAAGAAACCGAATCCGGTTTGACGGTCGACCGAAGAGGTCGAGATGGTGCCGGCAACGCTCATCCCGAACGCGCCGCATCCGTCGGTACCCTCGCGGTTGATAATGACGATTCCGTCATAGCCGCCGGCCGCTTCAACGTTCGCCACCTTCTCGGTGAACGCGCACAGGCCGCGGGTGACGATCGCGATCTGGCTGCCGCTTGCGGTGACCGGTGCGGGTAGCACAATCGGATCACCGGAACATGCCTGTCCCGCGTAGACGGCATCACCGGTCAGCGACTCGCCGCCTTGCAGCTGCGGGGTGTCGCTGCCCTGCGAGATCTGAAACGGCGTCGCGGCATCATCCGTGGTGCCCTCCGCGCCGTTGGGCGCGAAGTCCTCGTCGGCACCGATTATGAACCTGTTGTCCAGGGTGAACTCGCCCTGGTGGCCGTTGCCTTCGGGCTTCTCGATCAGGCCTGTCGACTCCTGAAGCTGCGGGTCGGGATTGGTGAAGTCTGTATCGCCGATATAGCTCGGGTTGTGCACGTCGGTCATGTCGACCGTGACGTATCCGGCGTCCCAGTAGGACAACAGCATCACCTGTTTTCCGTCGATCTGCTTGACGACGAGGTCATGCAGAAACACGTCGGTCAGGTTCGCCGGTGCGTTCTGGAGGATCTGCGGAAAGGTCTTGTCCAGATCGTATTCCGCGGTCAGGAACGGCTTCTTCGGGTTGGTGATGTCCATAATGTCGACATCGGTGCCCTCGTCATTGTCAACGATGACCGCGTACGCCTTGTCGCCGGCATCCCAGGCGAAGACGCTGTGGGTCTGGTTGGCGGTCTTCTTGCCCTGACCATCGGCTGTTGAATCACCAAAGCCCACGGCGAGTGGTGTGGGGTGCTCGGGATTCGTCACGTCATAGAGATTCATGCCGCCGAAACCTGCTTTGTCCTTGCACTTCTCGTTGTTGGTGACGAGCACGTCGCCGGTAAAGGCTGGCGTATCGAGTTGCAGGGCCTGGACACCCTCGCCCGGGTAGCTGCCCTCCTTGGACTGGATAAACGCGACCTCCTTCGGCTTCGCGGGGTCCTTGATATCCACGACGTGCACCCCGTTGTAAGTGCACGATACGACGCCCCACGCAGCAAGGTAGGCATAATCCTTGAAGACGCCCACGTCGGCGATCTTTTCAGGCACCGCGTTCTTCATCTTCAGTTTGGAGACTACGGTGACATTGGACTGTGTTGCCGGCAGATGACCGACTGTTCCGCCGTGCTGGTGGGCGTCGCGAGCGCCGTCGGCGGTCGATATCGAGCCGTCGTCCCCGGGTCGGGCCGATGCGACGGATGTTGTGGCGAGGATCAACGCTGCGACGGACACCAGCGTCAGTCCAGCGCGAATGGCAGGTGATTTGACCATGACACTCCTTCGGTGCGGAATTTTGAATCGAACGTTCGAACCGTAGTCCGCCCCTACACACTTTGGCAAGGAAGTACAAATCGACCAGGGTGTGGCCGCCATGGCGATACGGTGCGCATGCGTCGCCATGGCCTGCCCCTCGCGGTGGATTTCGATCCGAATTTCTGCCGGACGCTTGTTCATCGGAAGCGTGGTTCAACGGACAGCAGGATGGCCGAGAGCGCGACTAGAACCCGCGGGGAGAAGGTCCTCTGGACGCGTGCATTCCGTGGCCTCATGAGGGCCTGCTGCCCTCGGTCCGCGGGAGCCCCGGGTCACGACCAGCGGCACCGCCGGTGTTCGGTGCCGCCAAGCTCGTCATGCTCGGCTAGTGTTGCGTACAGGCAGAACAAATCTGCTGGGTGTTTTGAGCTGGCGAGGCGTTGGTGTTCCAGCATCAGGATTCGCCACAATCCCGGATTTTCGGGCGAGTGACCGCAAATGCGCAGTCAGTGAAAGCCCGTGTTCTTGCGGATTTTTTATTGAATTTGGTTGCGACCGGACCTTTTACACCGTGGATGTTATCGGTTCGAGCCCGGTAGAGCCCACAGAGAATTCTTCCAGAACTTGTGATCGTGAGGTCGAATGGCACGCACGATGCAGGGCTTCTGGGTTGGGCTGGTGTGTTGTGCCTGATCGGCTGGCATTCGGGGCCGCGGTCGAACAGCTGTCACTCGCTCACGAAAGCCGCACCAGTATCTGTGCCCCTTTCATACAGGTGCTGCCGGTCAATGCCGCAGCGGTGTGCACGCTCGGGGCCCCGTTTGGGTCCGAGACCGTGAGCGCGAGCAATGCCATGGCGGCCCACTTCGACGAGCTGCAATTCGACCTGGGTGAGGGGCCTGCCTGGGCGGCGCTGGCCACCAGACGGCCCGTACTCGTCGACAACTTTGCGACGTCGTCGGGCGCGACCTGGCCGGCGCTGATGAAAGCCGCACGGAACACCGAAGTGCACGCCGTCTACGCCTTTCCACTCATCATGGGGTCGGTCGATATCGGAGCTGTCTCGCTGTTTTCGACCCGCTCCGGCGGCCTCACACCCGCGCAGATTCTGGACGCGGAAGTGCTCGCACAGATCGCCGCGCTCCAGGTCTTACGTCGATCCCTCACCGCGCAAACATTGAAAACGAATCTGGAAGATAATGAAGGATATTCGCGGCGTGTCGTTCATCAAGCGACCGGAATGGTTCTGGCCCAGCTCAATCTTTCCGCGGCCGACGCGCTTCTAATAATTCATGGACATGCTTTTGCTCATGGACGAACTGTTCGGGAAGTCGCCGCAGATGTAGTGACACGACGATTGGATTTCTCGTCGATTCCCGAGTCTTAGAATGGAAATATGGTGACAAAAACCCGGGAAGGTCAACTCCTTGAGACCTTCGTTACCCTGGCCGACACACTCGTCGCCGACTACGATGTCGTCGACCTCTTGCACACCCTGGTTGAGAAATGCGCCGCCCTGCTGGAGGCTTCGGCGGCGGGCATCATCCTGTCGGCCGGTGACGGCGAGCTGGAAGTCGTGGCGTCGACCAACGAACGCAGCCGCCTGGTCGAAATTCTGCAGCTGCGAGCCGGGAGCGGCCCGTGCGTTGAGAGCTTCACCTCCGGGCTGGCCGTCGCCGTTCCCGACATCGACAGCACGGGCGATAAATGGCCCAAGTTTCGCCAGGGGGCACTCGCCCAGGGCTTCGCCTCGATGCACGCCGTACCGCTGCGCCTGCGGGCAACGACCATCGGCTCACTCAATCTGTTCTGGGATCGCACCGGCGGGCTGAGTACGGCCGACACCAACACGGTGCAGGCACTCGCGGATGTCGCGACCATCGGCATCCTGCAGGAGCGCGCTATTCGCGAAAGCGATATCGTGCGCCAGCAACTTCAGCACGCGCTGAGCAGTCGAGTGTTGATCGAACAGGCCAAGGGCGTCGTGGCGTACACCCACGGAGTGCACATGGGCGATGCCTTCGACAAGATTCGCGAGTATGCCCGTCATAACGGTCTTCCGCTGGCCGATGTGGCCGAGCGCATCGTCAATCGCGTACTGATCCTCTCGCGTTGCAGCGTAAGCCGCGACTAGTTGCGAACTAGCCGAGACTTACCTCCCGTTTAAGCTGGGCGGGCATATACTGATATTCGCCGCCCCGGACCCTGGCAGCACACGCACTGAACGTGAGCTTGCGAGGGAGATCATGAAACGTATATTTCACCCCGGTGGGTCAGTGATTACCGGCAGCGATCTGGCTGATGCGGTCTTGCTGTATGCCGAGGCACTGTGTAACCGTCGACAAGTCGACGTCGTTGATATACCGGTCATGGGCGACGGCGGTATTCTCCTTCGTGCTCAGTTTTTGATCGGTTCCGCGAGTCAGCTGGTCAGCGTCACCGCGGACAGTCTGTCGCCAGAACTGGTCGAACCGGAAACCACGGACTTTCTGCACCGCAAGGCCCAAACCGGAGCCATGATTCCGGCAGCGTGGACCCGAGAGGAGTCGGCTGCCGCGCAGTTCGACGAGTTCGACTACTGACCTATCTTTTCGCGGACCCGACGCATCGGGTTGCGTCGTGTCCGCGAAACCTTGGCACCGGTCGCCCGGTAGGCTGAACGGGTGCCATTCTCGCTCGCCGACGTTACCCTCGTCGCCCATACCCTCTGGCCCCCGGGCGGTGCCGAAGCGTGGGATGCACCGGGGCTGATCAGTGGCGATCCGAACGGACCGATTCGCAGCATTCACTTGGCCGTCGATACCGTCGCCGACACGGTCGACGAGGCCATTGCGGCCGGCGCCGACCTGTTGCTGACGCATCATCCGTTGCTGCTGCGCGGTGTCACGAGCATCGCCGAGGACACCTATAAGGGTGCACTGCTCAGCCGGCTGATTCGCGCCGACTGTGCCCTGCTGGCCGCCCACACCAACGCAGACGTGGTCGCTGACGGCGTATCCGACGTGATCGCCAGTCGGTTGGGGCTGATCGACGCACTGCCCATCACGAGTGGCGCTGTGCCGGGCACCGGCATCGGACGGGTTGGTCGTCTGTCGAAACCGACCACGCTCGGACACCTGGCACACACAGTGCTGGCCCTGTTGCCGGCCACGGCTTCCGGGGTTCGCGTCGCCGGCGACTATGCAGCCCCGATCACGACGGTTGCTCTCTGTGGCGGTGCCGGTGATTCCCTGCTTCGCAATCCGCAGGTGCTGGCAGCGGATGTCTACATAACCTCCGATCTGCGCCATCACCCGGCGCAGGAGGCGCGCGAGCAGGCGCTCTGCGTTGGCGGACCCGCCCTCATCGACGTCGCACACTGGGCCAGCGAATGGCTCTGGCTGGAGCCGGCGGCCGTGCAGTTGCGGGCGAGCCTGCCGGGGGTGTCGGTCACGGTAAGTGAGTTGAACACCGACCCGTGGGATTTTTCCGTCGTGCACTAATTCTTTTTTCTTTCGTCAGTACAACTCAATTCCAGCGTTAGGTCAGGACATCGTGAAGGCATCACCACTCCAGCAGAAAGAACTTCTGCGGCTTCAGGCCCTCGACATCAAGGTTCTTCAGCTCAGCCACCAGTCAAAATCACTCGCGTCGCACACCGAGCTTGCCGCGCTCAACCGGGAGGCTGAGGCCAGCCGCATGAAGCTGCTCGGCCGGTCCGGCGAGCTCGACGACGTGCGCACCGAATTGGGACGCATCGAGAGCGACGTTGAGGTCGTTGAGAAGCGCATTGCCCGCGATACCGACCGCCTGCAGCACACCTCATCGATCAAGGACATCCAGGCCCTGGACTCCGAGGTGGCCTCACTCAAGAAGCGCCTGTTCGATCTCGAGGAGATTGAGATTGCCGTGCTTGAGCGCCAGGAAGAGCACGAGGCGGCCGTCGCTGTGGTGGAGCAGGAACGCGACGCCATCGCCGATCGGGTCGCCGCGACGGAAGCCGTTCGGGATGAGTCGCTGGTCGACCTCAACCGTCAGCTCGGCGAGTTGACCCGTGATCGCGCGACGATCGCGGCTACCATCCCCGATGACCTCGCTGCCCTGTACGAGCGCCTGCGCATCAGCGGCCACGGCAACGCCGCGGCGCTGCTACGTGCCCGCACCTGCAGCGGATGCACGATGACCCTGACCGGGAGCGACCTCGCTGATGCCCGTCAGGCTCCGGCGGACGAGGTCATCTTCTGCCCCGACTGTGGCGCCGTGCTGGTGCGCACCGAAGAGTCCGGAATCTAGCGCCGGTTCGCACGTCGCCTGCTCGCCCGGTAGGCTTTGTACTCGGAATGGGTCGGCAAGACGGTCGCGTCATTCGGGAGATCTTCGGGTCAAGCGGATGCCGAGGAACGTCCGGGCTCCATAGAGCAGGATGGTGGGTAACACCCACCCGGGGTAACCCGCGAGACAGTGCCACAGAAAGTAGACCGCCACCAGCGCGAGCTGGGGGTAAGGGTGAAACGGTGGTGTAAGAGACCACCAGAGGCCAGGGTGACCTGGTCGGCTAGGTAAACCTCGTCCGGAGCAAGGTCAGACAGAAAGCGTTGAGGCGGCTCGCCGAGCTTTCGGGTAGACCGCTAGAGGGCTGCGGCAACGTAGTCACGAGATAGATGGCCGTCGACGGTGTGCAAGCACCTGGACAGAACCCGGCGTACTAGCCGGCCCATTCCGCTTCATTTACCCCGCGGTCCAGTGATAGAGCTTCTCCGGACGCCCGGCGTGACCATATTTTTGGGTGATGCCGGCACGTTCGGCGGCGACCAGGAATTCAAGATATCTGCGGGCGCTCACCCGAGCCAGACCCAGGTTTTGGGCTACGTCGCTGGCCGAGATGCTCACGGTGGCGCGCTTGAGCGTGGCCACGACGGCGTCGAGCGTCACCTCGGACAGCCCCTTGGACAGCGCCAACCCGGTGGGCCCAGGGGCACTGGCTGGCGGCGCGACCGTGCCGGGTTGCAGCATCCGGTCTATTCGGGCCTGGTCGAGCATCGATGCTGTTACGGCGGCGTGTTCGTGCAGGTCCAGCCGATGTTGAACGTACTGGTCGAGTCGCTCGAGCAGCACGGTCGAGGTGAACGGTTTGACCAGGTAATGCATGACCCCACCGGCCATCGCCGCCCGCACGGTATCGAGCTCCCTGGCAGCGGTGATGGCAATGATATCGACCGGGTCGCCGGGAAGATTACGCGCGGCCCGCAGCACCTCGATGCCGGACATACCGGGCAGATGGATGTCCAACAGCACCAGGTCTGGCTTCAGCCTCGTGATCAGATCGAGGCCGTCGGTGCCGGTATAGGCGACGCCGACGATCTCGAACCCACCGTGAGCGAGCAGAAAACCGGTGTGAATTCCCGCGACTGCACGGTCATCGTCGATGACGACCGTGCGGATGAGAGCCGTGCAAACGGGATCCGTGCGAATGAGTGTCATGAGTCGGTTCCAATGGGGTTGGGCGAAGATGGTACGGCGGCCAGGAGCACGGTGAAGGTTGCTCCGCCGTGCTGCGACGGCTCGGAGGTGACGAATCCGGTGCGGCGCACGGCTACGCGCTGCACGAGCGCCAAGCCGAAACCGCGTGCTCCGGGGCGGCTGGTGTCCCGGGTGGACTGGCCGGCTTCAAATATTCGCACGCGGTCCTTCTCCTTGATTCCGGGGCCGTCATCGGAAACGACGATGGTGGCACCGGTCCTGTCTTCACTGAGGCGAACGTGGATGGTGCCGTCGGCACCGATCGCCTCCATCGCGTTGTCGATGAGATTGCCGAGTACAGTGACCGGATCCGTCGTCCCATCGGGTGCCAGAGTAGAATTTCCGTCGATTACCAGATTGATGCCCTTCTCCGCTGCGATGGTGCTCTTGGCCATGAGCAGACTCGCCACGTCGGGGTCGGTGATGCCGGGGGAGAGCGCACGGGAGAGCACGGAACCACCGTGCCCGGCGCGAGTGATGAAATCCACCACCTGTTCGGTACGCCCCAGTTCGATTAACCCCGAAATGACATGCATCTTGTTGGCGAATTCGTGGGCCTGGGCGCGCAAAGCCTGTGTCACATCCCTGGCGCCATCCAGGTCTTGCAGAAGCTGGTGCAGCTCGGTCCGGTCCCGCAGAATCAATACCCGGCCGACCAGTCGACCGTCGACGGCGGCATCGTTGGACCGCGCCAGCAGAACGCGTTCACCGACGAGCACGGTCTCATCGCTTTCCCCGCTCTCGGCCAGCATCCTGGCCAGTTCCGCACCGACCACGTCCGTCGCCGGACGCCCCACCGAGTCATCGTCCGCGCCGAGAAGTCTGCGAGCCTCGTCGTTGACCAGCGCGACGGAACCGGCGGCATCCACCGCGACGAGGCCCTCGCCGATACCGTGCAGCATCGCCTCGCGGGTCTCCAGCAGGGAGGCGATCTCTTCGGGCTCCAGCCGGTGGATCCGGCGCCACACCATCCGAGAGATCATCGTGGCCCCGGCTGTTCCCACCAGGGCAGCCCCGACGAGCCAGATCACCAGTTCGGGCAGCACCTTGTATAGGTCGGCGCGCAGCGTCTGCTCCAGAATTCCCACCGAGGCCATGCCGATAATGACTCCGGACTCGTCGTAGATGGGTAGTTTGACCCGCCAGGTTTCCCCGAGCGTGCCGGTCTGCGTGCCGACATAGGTCGCACCAGACAGCGCAATCGACGGATCGGTCGAGGTTACGCGGCCGATCATGGCCGGGTTTGGATGCGAATAGCGCACGCCGGTGTCGTCGGTAACGACGACGTAGGTCACATTGGCGGCCTCGGAGATCAGCTCGGCAATGGGCTGAATGGTGGCGCTGGGATCACTGTCGTCAAAGGCATCCACGATCGCGGGCAGCTCGGCCACCGACTGCGCGACTCCCACCATGCGGGCTTGATAGGCATCACGAATCTGCTGCTCCTGCAAGCGGATGGCGACCGACCCGGCAACGAGGACGACGATGAGAACAATAAAGAGTTGCAGAAAGAACAACTGTGTTCTCAGCGACATCGACTGAATCATTTTCCCATTCTCCCATCTGGCCAGGCGTGCAGTCCGACGGGCGCTGTCCGTAATGACCAATATGCGCACTATGACCGAATTCTTCCTCGGGCCGACGGGGCTCCATACGCTGGGGCACAGCGTAGCCATACGCATCACAGTGAAGTGAATAGAGGAAGACAGCATGAAACAAGGCTCAATGACGCGTCGAACCGGTTTGATCGTGACGGCGGCAGCATCCGTTCTGCTACTCGCCGGGTGCAGCACCCCGGCAGCGACCAGCGGCGGCAGCGATGAGGCTGCAGCCGGCATCGACAAGCTCAACATCATCGTCCCAGCCGACCCGGGCGGCGGCTGGGACCAGACCGGTCGGGCCATCGAAAAGGACCTGCAGGCCAACGACCTCGTGACAAGCGCCTCCGTCGTCAACGTCGGCGGCGCCGGCGGCACCAACGGGCTCGCCGCCATGAAGACCGAGAAGGACATCAACACCCTCATGGTGATGGGCTATGTCATGGTCGGTGCCGTCGAAACGAACAGCGCGGCCAACCGCATCGAAGACACCACCCCAATCGCCCGCCTCACCGACGAACCGCTCGTCGTGGTCGTTCCGGCGGATTCCCCGTACGACACCATTGGCGATCTGCTCGACGACATCGGCGAGACCGGCCAGGCCGTCTCGATCACCGGCGGATCGGCCGGCGGCGCCGACCATATTCTGGCCGGCATGATGCTCAAGGAACAGGGTATCGGCGCTGACAAGCTCAACTACATCCCCTACTCGGGCGGCGGAGAGTCCCTGGCCGCGCTGCTCGGCAATAAGGTCAACGCCGGCATCTCCGGCGTCGGCGAGTATGCCGAGCAGGTCAAGGCCGGCAAGCTACGGGCCCTGGCCGTGTCGGGATCGGATGCTGCCCCGCAGCTTCCCGACACCGAAACACTGACCGATCAGGGAATCGACGTTGTGCTGACGAACTGGCGCGGAGTGGTCGCCCCCGGATCCATCGATGCCGCACAGGCGAAGATCCTGACCACGCTGATGGAAGACCTGCACGCCACCGACACCTGGCAGACTACCCTCACCGATAACAACTGGGCGGATGCCTTCATGATCGGCGACGAGTTCGCCGATTTCCTCACCGAAGACATCGCGACGGTGAAGGTCACGCTGAAAGACATCGGTCTGCTGTAACCCGATGACCGTTCCCACAGCCGAGTCGCTGGGCGGGGGTGGCCCGCACTGGGCTGCTCCAGCCCGGCCCGTCGGAGAAATAGTTTTCGCGTGTGTCATCCTCAGCCTGGGAGTCGTCGGCTTTATGGCCGGCGCGGACTTCCGCACGCCGCCATCAGCCAGTGACATCGGTCCCCGCGCGTTCCCCTTTGTGGTCTCCGGATTGCTCGTCCTGATCGGCGTCGGCCTGATTTTCCAGCTGCTGCGCGGCCACGTCGGCGTCGCCGAAGAGGGCGAAGACGTCGACCCGAGCATCAAAACCGACTGGCTCACCGTCGTGAAACTGGTTGGCTTCGTCATCGTTCATATCGTGCTGATCGTGCCGCTAGGCTGGCCCGTCGCGGCCGCCGTGTTGTTCTTCGGCGCGGCCTGGTCGCTCGGCGCCAAGCCCTGGTGGCGGAACGCCCTGACCGGCATCGTGCTGGCGTTGATTCTGCAATTCGTGTTCGCGGGCCTCCTCGGCGTGTCCCTGCCGGCCGGTTTCCTCCTGGAAGGGGTGGCCATCTTCAATGGATAACTTCATCAACCTGATGAATGGCTTCAGCGTCGCGATGCAGCCGATGTATCTGCTCTACGCGCTCGGCGGGGTCTTCATCGGCACCGCCATCGGCGTGCTGCCGGGCATCGGCCCGGCCATGACCATCGCCCTGCTGATGCCGATCACCTACAGCCTCGAACCGACAGCAGCCATCATCGTCTTCGCTGGCATCTACTACGGCGGCATGTATGGCGGGTCAACGACATCGATCCTGCTCAACACCCCGGGAGAGTCGGCGTCGATCGTGACGGCCCTCGAGGGCAACAAAATGGCCAAGGCCGGGCGGGGCGCTGCGGCTCTCGCCACGGCAGCTCTCGGGTCGTTCGTCGCGGGAACCCTCGCGACGGTGCTGCTGAGCTTCCTGGCACCGTTTGTGGCTGAGTTCGCCATCCAAATCGGGCCGGTAGAGTACGTGGCTCTGATGCTTGTCGCCTTTCTCACGGTAGGAGCCTTGCTCGGGGCATCCGTTCTGCGGGGGCTGGCCTCACTGGCCCTCGGTCTGTTCATCGCGCTGATCGGCGTCGACGCCCTCACCGGTCAGCAGCGCTACACCTTCGGTAATCCGTTTCTGGCCGACGGTATCGACGTTGTGCTCGTCGCCGTTGGCCTGTTCGCCGTCGGCGAGGCCATGTACGTGGCGTCCCGGCTGCGGCACGGTCCGGTCAAGGTGATTCCGGTCACCGGCGGCTGGACGACCTGGATGAAGAAGGACGACTGGAAGCGGTCTTGGAAGCCGTGGCTGCGCGGCACCTTCATCGGCTTTCCGATCGGTACGATTCCCGCTGGGGGCGCGGATGTCGCCACCTTCCTCTCGTACGCGGCCGAACGTCGACTGGCCAAGGGCAAGAACAAGAAGCAGTTCGGCAAGGGCGCCATCGAGGGCGTCGCCGGCCCGGAATCGGCCAACAATGCGGCGGCGGCCGGAGTTCTGGTGCCGTTGCTGACCCTGGGAATTCCGACGACGGCCACGGCCGCGATGATGCTCGTCGCGTTCCAGCGCTACCAGATTCAACCGGGGCCGCTGCTTTTTGAAACCCAGGGCGCACTGGTCTGGACACTCATCGCCAGTCTGTACGTCGGCAACCTGATGCTGCTGATTCTCAACCTGCCGTTGGTGGGCATCTGGGTCAAGATTCTGCAGATCCCGCGCCCGTACCTGTATGCCGGAATTCTGGTGTTCGCCGGGCTGGGTGCCTTCTCGCTCAATTTCACGCCGGTTGACGTGGGTATTCTGCTCGTCGTTGGCGTGCTGGGCTTCTTCATGCGGCGTTACGGCTACCCGATCGCGCCAATGGTGGTCGGGCTCATTCTTGGCCCGATCTTTGAGAACCAGCTGCGTCGGTCGCTCGCGATCTCGCAGGGGGATCCAACGGCGCTCATCGCGTCACCGATCGCGGCCACTATCTACGTTTCGCTGATCGTGATCTTCGCCCTGTCGTATTGGATGAAGCGACGCCAGCGTGCGATGGAGTCTGAGCGAGTTTCCGAGGACGACCCCGTCGACGAACGGATGGCACGGTAGCGTTCGTCTAGCCCAAACGTCAGCAGGACCGACACCACAAAAGTGATGTCGGTCCTGCTGACGTTTGGGCGGTGAGCCTCAGCTGGTGCGAATCAGCCGGGGAACCTGGCGGCGAGGGCGGCCGCACCGAGGATGCCGGCGTTGTTGCGGTGCACGGCCGGAATAATCCTGGTTTTCAGGCGCAGCAGCGGCAGAAAGTCCTCGTGATGTTTGGAGACGCCGCCGCCGACGATGAACAGGTCGGGGGTGAACAACAGTTCCAGGGTTGAGTAGTACTTCTGCAGGCGTGACGCCCACTTGTCCCAGCTGAGGTTCTCGCGTTCCTTAGCCGAGTACGCCGCCCGGGTCTCATAGTCGTGACCGTCGATTTGCAGGTGGCCGAGTTCCGTGTTCGGAACCAGCACACCGTCATTGAGCAGCGCCGAACCGATTCCGGTGCCGAGCGTGGTCAGCAGCACGACGCCGACAACGTCCTTCGCCGCCCCGAACTGCGCTTCGGCGTATCCCGCGGCATCCGCGTCGTTGACGAAGTGGATGGGGAGCCCCAGGCTCTTTTCGAACAATGCCTCAGCGGCCAGGCCGATCCACTTCGACGACACGTTCGCCGCCGACATGGTGTGCCCGTTCTTGACAACCGCGGGAAAACAGATGCCGACCGGCAGGTCGCCGACTCCCTGGGACACCGTCCCGAGCAGCGTGCGCGTGGTTTCAATGATGTCCTGCGGTCGGCCACCCTTGGGTGTCGGCAGCTTCACCCGCTCCGAGAGCAGGTCACCGGTCGACAGATCGACGACGGCTCCCTTGATTCCGGTGCCACCGATGTCGATGCCGATTGCCGTCGTTGCAGTCATGTAGTGAACCTATCTGGTCGAAAGAGCGGTCAGGGCAGGGTCAGAATTTCGGCGCCACGTTCGGTCACCACGAGGGTGTGTTCGAACTGCGCCGTGATGCTGCGGTCGCGGGTGAGGACCGTCCAGTCGTCATCCCAGATGTCCCAGTCGCTCGTGCCGAGGGTGAGCATCGGCTCAATGGTGAAGACCATGCCGACCTCCATCACGGTGTCGTACTGCGGGGCGTCATAGTGCGGAATGATCAGGCCGGAGTGGAAGGCTTCGCCGACGCCGTGCCCGGTGTAGTCGCGCACCACGCCGTAGTTGAACCGTTTCGCATAGGACTCGATCGTGCGGCCGATCACATTGACCTGCCGGCCGGGGGCGACGGCCATGATGCCGCGGGCCAGTGCCTCGCGGGTGCGCTCGACCAACAGGGTGACCTCTTCGCGGGCTTCGCCGACGATGAAGGTGACGTTGGTATCGCCGTGCACGCCATTCTTGAAGGCGGTGATGTCGATGTTCACGATGTCACCGTTTTCGAGCACGGTGTTATCGGGGATTCCGTGGCAGATGACCTCGTTCACCGAACTGCACAGCGACTTCGGGTAGCCGCGGTATCCGAGCGTCGAGGGGTAGGCGTCGTTGGCGACCATGTAGTCGTGACCGATTTGGTCGAGTTCCTCGGTCGTCACGCCGGGAACGATTGCCCGGCCGACAGCGGCAATGGCCTCGGCGGCGATGCGGCCCGACTCACGAATGAGCTCGATCTTCTCGGCCGAGTAGACGTCGGAGCCGGTGAACGGGCTCGGGCCGGTCTTGCCGACGTACTCCGGGCGAACGATATGGGAGGGAACGGAACGGGTCGATGACACCGTTCCCGGGATGAGGTGACCGATTGAATCCTTAGGCATAGGATCAAGCTTATGGCCGAGGACAAAGAACACGCATTCTGGTACAACATGCGCACCGGCGAGGTCGAGCACGGCCTGCAGTCGACGTCGCTGGATCGGGTCGGTCCGTTCAATACCCGCGAGGACGCCTCCCACGCGCTGGAGAAGCTGCGGGCGAACAGCGCCAAGTGGTCTGAGGATGACGCGCGAGACGCTCGCTAACGGCCCGAAAGCGCGTTACTCATAGCTGTGCTCTGGAGCCGGGTAGGCGCCGGAGGCGACATCGGCGGTGAACCGTTGCACGGCATCCGTTAGCACCGCTCGCACGTCAGCATACTGGCGCACAAATTTTGGTACCCGGCCGCTGGTCATGCCAGCGAAATCGGTCCAGACCAGCAATTGACCGTCAACGGATGGTCCGGCACCGACCCCGATAGTCGGGATCGACAGGCGTTCGGTCACCTGGGCAGCGACCGAGGCCGGGACCATTTCGAGGACCACGGCAAAGGCACCGGCCTCCTGAACGGCGAGGGCGTCGATAATGAGTGCTTCGGCCGCTTCGCCGCGGCCCTGGATCATATGACCGCCAAGCCCGTGCTCGCTCTGCGGGGTGAAGCCGATATGACCCATCACCGGGATACCGGCCGACACGATGCGCCGAATTTGTTTGTGGCTGCGCTCCCCACCCTCCAGCTTGACCGCGTGCGCCTGGGATTCCTTCATGAACCGCACCGCCGTGGCCAGGGCCTGATCCGGACCGCTCTCGTAGGACCCGAACGGCAGGTCCGCGACGACGAGCGCGCGGGTGACCGCGCGCGCCACGGCGCGGGTCAGCGGAATGAGCTCGTCCACGGTGACCGGCAGGGTGGTCTCGTAACCGAAGACGTTATTACCGGCCGAATCACCGACCAGGAGAAAGTCGATACCGGCCTCATCAAAAATCTGTGCGGTGAGCATGTCGTAGCTGGTCAGGCCGGTAATCGGGATGCCTTGCAGCTTCGCGGTCTGGAAATGTCTGGTGCGTACCCGCTTGGGGCCCTCGGGAGCGTGTCCATACGGCTGCTGAACCGGGACATCGGCGGGAGGGACCATGGGCTCTGGCACTGTCAACTCTGGCATGCGACAAGTTTAGTCAGGCAAGCAATCGTCCTTGGAGCCAGTAGCCTAGGCAGTAGTTATTAAAGTTGGAGCAATCAGAAAGAGCGTGAATGGACAAGCAGCGCGACTTCGTTCTTCGGACCATCGAGGAGCGAGGAATCAAGTTCGTTCGACTCTGGTTCACCGATGTCGTCGGCACCCTGAAATCGGTCGCCATCGCGCCCGCCGAGGTTGAAGGTGCCTTCAACGAAGGCCTCGGTTTCGATGGCTCGGCCATCGAAGGTCTCACCCGTTCTTTCGAAGCGGATGTCCTGGCTCACCCGGATCCCACCACGTTCCAGATTCTGCCGTGGCGCGGCGAGGTCGACCCGACCGCCCGCATGTTCTGCGACATCACCACGCCCGACGGGCAGCCCGCCGTGGCCGACCCGCGCAACGTGCTCAAGCGCACCCTGGCCAAGGCAGCCGACCGCGGCTTCACGTTTTACACCCACCCCGAGGTGGAGTTCTACCTGCTCAAGTCCTCGAAGTATGGCAAGAACGGGCCGATCCCGGTCGACTCGGCGGGCTACTTCGACAACGTTCCCGGCGGTACCGCGCACGACTTCCGTCGCCGGTCCGTGCGCATGCTCGAAGACCTGGGTATCTCGGTGGAGTTCAGCCACCACGAAGCGGGACCCGGCCAGAATGAGATCGACCTGCGGTACGCCGATGCGCTGACCACCGCCGATAACATCATGACCTTCCGCACCGTGGTCAAGGAAGTCGCCATTGAGCAGGGCGTTTACGCGACGTTCATGCCCAAGCCCATGTCTGAGCACCCCGGATCCGGCATGCACACCCACATGTCGTTGTTTGAGGGCGACGCGAACGCGTTCTACGAGGCTGGTGCCAAGTATCAGCTGTCCAAGATCGGCCGCCAATTCATCGCCGGACTGCTGAAGCACGCGCCGGAGATCACCGCGGTGACCAACCAGTTCGTCAACTCCTACAAGCGGCTGTGGGGCGGCGACGAGGCCCCGAGCTTTGTCTGCTGGGGCCACAACAACCGTTCGGCCCTCGTGCGAGTACCGCTGTACAAGCCGAACAAGGGCCAGAGCGCTCGCGTCGAGTACCGCGCGATCGACTCAGCGGCCAACCCCTACCTCGCCTACTCGCTCATGCTGGCTGCCGGTCTCAAGGGCATCGAGGAGGGCTACGAGCTGCCGCCCGAAGCCGAGGACAACGTCTGGAGCCTGAGCGACACGGAGCGCCGTGCCCTCGGCTACACTCAGCTGCCGGCGAGCCTGGACCATGCCATTCAGTTCATGGAGGAGTCCGAACTCGTCGCGGAGACGCTCGGGGAACAGGTCTTCAACTACGTCCTGCTGAACAAGCGCCAGGAATGGCGCGACTACCGGTCGCAGGTCACTCCGTTCGAGCTGCAGAAAAATCTGGAGATGCTCTAACTCGCAACCCTGTCGATGATCGAAGGAATCACCCGCGATGGAGCGTTTGTATTTAACACTGACCGAGCTTGTTCGGGTCGGCTTCGTGGACCTCACCGAGGTGCGCGGTCGGCTCGACGAGGTCGCGCACCTCGGTGCGAGCAGCCCACACAGCGCGTCCGAGGCGACTGACCGGTTGACCGACACGCACCAGCTGCTTCCGCTCCTGACGAAAACGGCCAGTCCGGATGCGGCGCTGGTCGCGCTGCTTGCGCTGCTCCGGCAGGGATCCGCTGAACTGTTCCACCTGCTGCAGTCGCCCGCTGCGGCCGGGCGTCTGCTCCGGGTGCTTGGGGCGTCGAGTGGCCTCGCCGAATTCTTCCTGCGACACCCGAACGAATTGTCCGTCCTCAAGGTACCGCTGGCCGTGCTGCCCAGCGTCGATGACCTGGTGCGCGACCTGTTGGACTCGGTGGGCGCGAGCGACGGATTCTCCCGCCTGGTGGACGAGGAGGCCTGGATCGCCCTTCGGGTGCGATACCGTCGCCGGCTGGCACAACTTGCCGCCTTCGACCTCGAACAAGATGACCCCGTGGCCGGGCTCGACGGCGTGGCCCGCACCCTGTCCGACCTGGCGACGGCGGCTCTCGAGGCCGCCCTCGCTGTCTCGCGCACCATGTGTAGCGGCGAGTCGGCCGGCCGCGGCGTGTTGCCCACCGAACAGGTGCGCGCGACCCGGCTGGCGATTATCGGTATGGGCAAGGCCGGCGCGAGTGAACTTAACTACGTCAGTGATGTCGACGTCATCTTCGTCGCCGACGGTGATGACATGGTCGGGCTGGAAAGCTCCCGCGCCGTCGAAATAGCGACCCGGCTGGCCGTACTCATCATGCGTGCACTCAATGAGTCCGCTGTCGAACCGGAACTCTGGGAGGTCGATCCCAACCTGCGCCCGGAGGGCAAGAGCGGTGCGCTCGTGCGTTCGATCGAATCCCACCTCGCCTACTACGATCGCTGGGCCAAGAGTTGGGAGTTCCAGGCCCTGCTCAAGGCGCGCACGCTCGCGGGGGACCGCGAGCTCGGGGGACGCTACATCGACGCCGTCACACCCAAGGTCTGGAACAGCGCCAGCCGCGAGAATTTCGTCGAGTCCGTGCAGCGGATGCGGGAACGCGTCACCGACAATATCCCCGACGATGAGGTCGATGTGCAGCTCAAGCTCGGGCCGGGAGGCCTGCGCGATATCGAGTTCACGGTGCAGCTGCTGCAGCTCGTGCACGGCCAGACTGATCCGGAGGTGCGCCAGGCCGGCACCCTCCCCGCCCTGACCGCACTGGCCACGGCCGGCTACGTCGGTCGGGCCGAAGCGACCGAATTCGCCCAGGACTACCGCGTGCTGCGCCTGATGGAACACCGGCTGCAGCTGCAGAAGCTGCGCCGCACCCACCTGGTCCCCCGGGACGAGGCGAACCTGCGGGTGCTGGCCCGGTCGACCGGTCTGGCGACGAGCGCTGCCGGGCTGACCATCCGCTGGTCGGAGACCAAGCAACGCGTGCGCGGCCTGCACGAGCGGTTGTTTTACCGTCCGCTGCTCTCAGCGGTGGCCTCACTGCCGGCCGAGGGTCTGAATCTGACCAGTGCGCAGGCCGAGGCTCGGCTGGCCGCGATTGGTTTCCTTAACACCAAGGGCGCCCTCGCCCACATCGCGGCGCTCTCGGGTGGGGTCTCACGACGCGCGGCAATTCAGCGTCATCTGCTGCCCGTCCTGCTGCAGTGGCTGTCCCAGGGGGCTGACCCCGACTATGGCTTTCTCGCGTTTCGGCGGCTCAGCGACAACCTTGGCTCGACCTACTGGTTCCTGCGCATGCTGCGCGACTCGTCCGGCGCTGCGGAGCGACTCACCCGTGTGCTGTCCGGCAGCCGCTACATCGGGGAACTGCTCGAGAAGATCCCCGAAGCGGTGGCCTGGTTGGAAGACGAGGACGACCTGCAGCCTCGTCCACTCAAGGCCCTACGGGACGAAACACGCGCGGTACTCGGCCGACACGAAAGTGCGGATGCCGCCAGCACCATCCTTCGGGCGGCGCGCCGGCGTGAGATGCTCCGCCTGGCCTTCGCCTCGCTCCTCGGCCAGATCAACCTCGACCAACTGGGTCAGGGCCTCACCGATGTCAATGCGACCTATATCCAGGGAGTGATCGCGGCCATTCGCGGGGGCGAACTCAGCGATTCGGCTGAGAGCGCAGCATCCGCTTCTCCCGATGGTATTGAATTTGCGGTCGTCGGAATGGGCCGATTCGGTGGTGCTGAACTCGGTTTCGGCTCCGACGCCGATGTCATGTATGTCTTTCGTGCCGGCACCCTTGAGGGTGAAGCCGCCAACGAGCGTGCCAGGTTTATCGTTCGTGAACTCAACCGGCTGAGCGACGACGCCCGCCTGCCGTTGGATCTGGACATCGGCCTGCGCCCGGAGGGCAGCAATGGGCCGGTGGTGCGGTCGCTTGAGTCGTACCAGGCCTACTATCGGCGCTGGTCGCTCACCTGGGAAGCCCAGGCGCTGCTGCGCGGCCGCGGAGTCGCCGGGGATGCCGCTCTACTGCGCGACTTCGAGGCCGTGGCCGACGAGGTGCGGTATCCGAGCAATATCAGCGAGCAGGCGGTGCGTGAGGTCCGCCGCATCAAAGCGCGGGTCGAGAACGAGCGTCTGCCGCAGGGAGCCGACCCGAACCGGCACCTCAAGCTGGGACGCGGGTCGCTCAGCGACGTCGAATGGCTCGTGCAATTGCTGCAACTGCAGCATGCTGCGGCCACTCCCGCGCTCCGCACGACGTCGACGCTGCAGGCGCTGACCGAGGCGGTGACTGCGGGTTTGATTCCGGCAGCGGATGCCGCGGTGTTGCGCAGCGCCTGGGTCTTCGCGTCCCGCGCGCGCTCGGCCATCACCCTGTGGACCAATCACACCTCGAACGTGCTCCCGACGGATCGCGCAGCCCTCGAAGGCATCGCCCGCGTGATGGAATACCCACCGGGGTCGGGCAATCAGCTGGAAGACGACTACCTCGCCGTCACGCGGCGCGCCCGCGCCGTATTTGAGCGTTTGTTCTATGGCCCGGTGGAGCGCCCGGGCCCGACGGCCGGCTGAGCCTGCGCGGAGACGTCAGCTACGAGAAAAGGACCGCATCCGAAGATGCGGTCCTTTTGTCATACGTTGGGTTTAGACGCCGTAGTAGAGCTCGAACTCGAACGGGTGCGGGCGCTGAGCGAGCGGCTTGATCTCGTTTTCGCGCTTGTACTCGATCCAGGTCTCGATCAGCTCAGGGGTGAAGACGTTTCCGGCCAGCAGAAAGTCGTGGTCCGCTTCGAGGGCCTGCAGGGCTTCTTCGAGCGAAGCCGGAACCTGGGGGATGTTCTTGGCTTCTTCGGGCGGCAGCTCGTAGAGGTCCTTGTCGACGGGCTCGTGCGGTTCGGTGCGGTTCTTGATCCCGTCGAGGCCGGCCATGAGCTGCGCCGCGAACGCGAGGTACGGGTTGCCGGAGGCATCGGGTGCACGGAACTCGAGGCGCTTGGCCTTCGGGTTGGTGCCGGTGATCGGAATGCGGATGGACGCCGATCGGTTGCCGGCCGAGTAGACCAGGTTGACCGGTGCTTCGAAGCCGGGAACGAGGCGGTGGTAAGAGTTCACCGTCGGATTCGTGAACGCGAGCACGGCCGGGGCGTGCTTGAGCAGGCCTCCAATGTACCAGCGGGCCACATCGGAGAGTCCGCCATAGCCGGCCTCATCGTAGAACAGCGGCTTGCCGTCGGCCCAGAGAGACTGGTGGGTGTGCATGCCGGAGCCGTTGTCGCCGAACAGCGGCTTGGGCATGAAGGTCGCCGTCTTGCCCCAGTCGTGCGCGGTGTTCTTGACGATGTACTTGAACTTGAGCAGGTCATCGGCCGCGTGCACCATGGTGTCGAACTTGTAGTTGATCTCGCCCTGGCCGCCGGTGCCGACCTCGTGGTGGCTGCGTTCGAGGATGAGGCCGGCTTCGATCAGCTTGAGGCAGATGTCGTCGCGCATGTCGACGTGCTGGTCGACCGGGCTGACCGGAAAGTAGCCGCCCTTGAAGGGCGTCTTGTTGGCGAGGTTTCCGCCTTCTTCTTTCTTGCCCGAGTTCCAGGCGCCTTCGCTGGAGTCGACGGAGTAGAAGCTCGTGTGCTGGTTAACTTCGTAACGCACGTCGTCGAAAATGTAGAACTCGGCTTCGGAGCCGAAGAATGCGGTGTCACCGATGCCGGTGGAGGCGAGATACTTCTCGGCCTTCTTGGCTACCTGGCGCGGGTCTTTGGAGTAGATCTCGCCGTTGCGCGGGTTGTAGATGTCAAACAGCATGATGAGCGTGCGCTCGGTGCGGAAGGCGTCGATGTACGCCGTCGACACGTCGGGGATGAGCTGCATGTCGGATTCGTGGATCGACGCGAAACCGCGGATCGACGAGCCATCGAACATCTGGCCAACGGTGAAGAATTCTTCATCAACGGTGGATGCCGGGATGTTGAAGTGCTGCTGCACACCGGGAAGATCGGTGAAACGGATGTCAAGGAACTTGACGTCCGTGTCTTTGATGAATTTGAGCACTTCTGACGAATCGCGGAACATGCGGATAAACTCCAGACGACGTGGGCGTGGAAATAGCCGAATCGGACACATCGGCTTTACTGAGATTAGTAGCGCTGCGTTACTTGTCCGTGACGCTTATGTTTCACACATGTTACAGGGGAGCCTGCTCGGTAGACTCATCGGGTGCCAGACTCCAGCTCCCGCCCGAACACTTTTGGTCCCGTGCCACCGAGCAAATGGCCGGGGGAGCGCCTCGGGCTACCCCAGCACGGGCCGAGTTCGATCGGTCGGCCGAGACGGCGAATTCTGGGCTTCGCCATCGACTGGGCCATCGCGATCGCGGTGTCGGCGATCTTCTTCAACTACGATCCGGCCGCGAACCTGATCATCTTCGTCATCCTGCAGATCGTGTTTATTCCGACCATCGGGGCCAGTATCGGCCACCGGCTCGTTGGCCTGCGGCTCATCTCCATTCACGGCGGCTGGATCGGGCTGTGGCGGCCGGTGGTGCGCTCGCTGCTGCTCGGGATCGCGCTTCCCGCCCTGGTCTGGGATTCCGATCAGCGCGGCTTCCACGACAAGATCGCCGGAACGGCCCTCATTCGTCAGTAGCGGTCCGGTCTGTGCCGCACAGTCCGAACAACCAAAAGAAGGGCCGCACGCGAAGCGTGGGCCCTTCTTTTGGTTGCCCGGAATCGGGTGAATCTGTCTGGAGTCAACCGCGCTGCGGGCGCGCCTTCATCGGGTCGACGCCCTTGGGAATGGGAAGCTTGGTGCCCATGGAATTCAGGCGGTTGTTGACCGCAAGAACTTCGGCCTTGGTCAGAGTGGGCTTGATCCGGGTCAGACGGCGGGCCAGCTTGTGCAGCGGCACGGCGTCGTCGTCGGGTCCGACCGAGATCACGGTCACGCCGACGTTGCCGCCGATGCGCACGATCTTGCGCTTTTCTTCGTCGAGCATGCGTGCAGTGCGCGTTTTCGGGCCCTCGCTGATCAGCACGACTCCACCGCGACCGACAGCGCGATAGACAGCATCCTGAGTCTTGCCGTTGACGGCGACCGGCATTTCACTGCCGACCCACCCCCGCTTGAGCGAGCTGCGCAGCACGGCACCGACAGCACCGGGCTGGCCCTCGATCTGCGAATAGGCGGCTTTCTCGGCCCGCCGCCCCAGAATGATGAGCATCGCCAGGATTCCGGCGAGCACGCCGGCGACGATCCACAGCACCATCGTGAAGACGTTGCTGCCGGGGATCAGCAGGGCAAGGGCCAGGCTGATCAGAACGGGGATGAGGAAGGCCAGAACCAGAATCCAGACGATATTCGAGTCATATCGTTTCGTCATCTGGAAAACCTGCCACATTTGCTTCAAGCGGCCGGGTTTCTTCGGTTTTTTGGGGGTCTTTTCCTTGCTGCGTGCCATGGGTATAAGACTACCCAGTCACTCGAATGCCGAGTGACCGAATTCACCCCCTCCTCGCATTAGGAGACAGCCTGGGCGAACCCAAGTTGGGCATCCGCCAGCTGGCGCAGCTCGGTCGGAATCTCCCGGCCGGTAGCGACCATGGACTGGGCCCACAGCCGGCCAGCCCGATAGGACGACCGCACCAGCGGACCGGAGAGCACGCCGAGAAAGCCGATTTCTTTGGCCTCCTCATTGAGTTCGACGAATTCCTCCGGGCGCACCCAGCGGGCGACCGGCAGGTGGCGGGCACTCGGCCGCAGGTACTGCGTGATGGTGATGATGTCGGTGCCGGCTTCGTACAGGTCGTGCAAGGCCTGGGTGATTTCCGCGCGTTCTTCACCCATTCCCAGGATGAGGTTGGATTTGGTGATCAGACCGGCGTTGCGACCCTGGGTGAGCACGTCGAGCGACCGGTCGTAGCGAAAGGCCGGGCGGATGCGCTTGAAGATGCGCGGCACGGTTTCGACGTTATGCGCGAAAACCTCCGGTTTGGCCGAAAAGACCTGGGCGAGATGCTCCGGATTGCCCGAGAAATCCGGCACCAGAATCTCGACGCCGGTACCGGGGCTCTGCTGGTGGATCTGGCGAATGGTCTCGGCATAGAGCCAGGCCCCCTCGTCGGGCAGGTCGTCCCTGGCCACACCGGTCACGGTGGCGTAACGCAGGTTCATCGACACGACCGATTCACCGACGCGGCGCGGCTCGTCGGTGTCGTAGTCGGCGGGTTTGCCGGTGTCGATCTGGCAGAAATCGCACCGGCGAGTGCACTGAGAGCCGCCGATCAAAAAGGTTGCTTCGCGGTCTTCCCAGCACTCAAAGATGTTCGGGCATCCGGCCTCCTGACAGACCGTGTGCAGGTTCTCGCTCTTCACAAGCGCCTGCAGCTTCTGGTACTCAGGCCCCATCTTGGCGACGGTCTTGATCCAGGCCGGCTTTCGTTCGATCGGAGTTTCGGCGTTGCGAATTTCCAGGCGCAGGAGTTTGCGGCCTTCGGGTACTGCGTTCATGCGTTCGTCCTGACGTTGTCGAGGCTGACGGGGTTAAGGCTGTCGGTGTCGGCTCCCAGCGTGCGCCGAAAGCCAGCGGTGATGGGGTCGATCAGGTCACTCGGGTCTACGGTGCGGCCGAGGACGCGGGACATTGTGGTGACTCCGGCATCGCGAATTCCGCAGGCGATGATGCGGTCGTACGGCTCGAGGGAGTTGCTGCAGTTGAGCGCGAAGCCGTGCATGGTGACGCCCTGGGCGACACGGATGCCGATGGCGGCGATCTTGTCTTCGTGGCCGGCCGGTCCGACCCAGACTCCCGAACGTCCGGCTACCCGGACGGCGTCGATGCCGAAGCCGATCAGCACCTCGATCAGCATGCCCTCGAGAGATCGAACATAGCCGACGACGTCGACCGGTTCTGCGAGGTGCAGGATGGGGTAGCCGACCAGCTGCCCCGGTCCGTGCCAGGTGATTTTACCGCCGCGGTCGACGTCGATCACCGGGGTGTCGTCGACGGGGCGTTCTTCCGGCAGGGTGCGTTTACCCGCGGTGTACACGGCGGGATGCTCCAGGAGGAGGACGGTGTCCGGTCGCTCACGGGCGACGACGGAACGGTGGACTGCGCGTTGGAGCTCTAGGCCCTCAACATACGGCACGGAGTTGGCGCTTAGCCCCGCGACGACAAAGTCGAGCATTGGCCCAGTCTAGGGTGCTGCGGGGGAGTTGGGGCGAGCTGCAGACGTTTGTCAGTCTGGCTGCCGTCAGGTTTCTGCGCTCCTCCCCGCTTTCCTGGTTCGCCGGTTGTGCACCGGTGCGTGCCGGCCAGGTCTGTGCACCGGATTTCAGCGAGAACATGGTCTCGTGAAACAACGCAGCGCAGCGCCCCCGACTCCGGTCGATGACCCGATCCGATTCAGAGACCCGATCCGCCGTGGTGACCCGACTCGCTTCGGCCCTCGGCCGCAGCTGGAGGTCGACGGAAATCGCGCGCCGGGGTCGGCAGCGCTGCAGAGCGAATGCGTCGTCGCCGGCTACCGACTGATTCGGCTGCTTGGCACGGGGGACCGCGCTGCTATCTATCTCGGACATTCCGGCAGCGGCGCGATGGTCGCCCTCAAGGTATTTCGTGCCGACACCGAGTCGGCGAGCATCGAGAGCGACATTGCCGTCCTCACCTCGGCAGCAGCGCCGGGGCTGGTCCGGTTGCTCGATGTCGCGCAGCTCGGTGATGGTCGAATCTGCCTGATCCTGGAACGGCTCGCCGGCGGGTCGTTGGCGCGCTATTTGATCGAACACCCCGTGCTGTCGCCGGGCGAAGCGGTGACCCTCCTCGCCCCCGTCGTGGTGGCCCTCAACGCGCTGCATTCTGCCGAGTTCGCACACGGCAGCCTCAGCCAGGCCACCGTACTGCTCGACGCGACCGGCCGCGCCGTGCTGACCGGATTCGGTGCGATCCGCCAGTTCAGCGACGCCCTACGAGAGCGGATGCCGCTCCTCCGCGCCGATTACACCCGGCTGGCGACCATCGGGCGGTGCGTCTGTGCTGGGCTCGCCGAGACTGACGCGCGCAGCCACGGCGGGGCAGAATTGATCCGGCGGTTCCACGAGGCGGTGGATCCGAGCGACGGTGCGGGTCGGTACGGTGCTGGTCAATCCAGTGTTGGGCCGTACGATGTTGGCCGGTACGGCGCAGAACCTGGAGCGTTCCTCGCAGTGGAACCGACGGAATCGATCCTGGCGGATCTGGAACGCGCCCTGTTCGACTGGGCCGACGCGGAACCACTGCGGGGCTTTCGACTCGTCACCGAACCGGATCCCGGCAGCGCCGGGTCGGCTGACCCGTCGATCGGTGGCCAGGAGGTTGCGGAGCCCGCTCGGCGAATCGGAAACCTGCAGATCCGAGGCACGTTCAGCGAACGCGGCCACGCCACCGAACGGACTGCGCCGGGCCCGTACGCCCCGGAACACGACAACCCCGTTCTGCACGACCCCGACCCGTGTCCTTCTGCTCCGAATCCTTCTGCTGTCAATGCGGGCCTGAGACCGCCCTCCCGGGCCCTCGGTAACCTGGTGGCGAGGGTCGCCGGGTTACGGCAACTCCTCAGCAGGCCGCTCAACAGACTGCTCAATAGCCTGGTTGATGCACGTCCGGTCGAGGCACTCGGACATGGCCTGCGTAAACGACTGCACGGTCGTCGAAGGCCTATCCTGGTGGCGGGTCTGGTCGGTGTCAGCGTGCTCGTGCTGGCACTGACGTTGTTTCCGCTCTCCGGTCATTCCGGGCGCTCCGGTCCGGCGGCCGACGCTGTGACGGCCGGACCGCCCGCAACGTCCGCGACACCGGATAATGGCGGCCATTCTTCAGACCACAGCCAGGCCGGTGGTGCCGTCTCCGACCTTGAAACGCCGGATGCGGCTGCGATTGCGGGGGATGATCCGATTGCGGCCGTGGTGGCGCTGCTCGCCGGCCGGGCCGCCTGCCTCGCTGCGGCGTCCCTAGTCTGTCTGGTAGGCGTCGACCAGACCGGGTCGGCCGTGCTGGCTCTGGACAGCTACGACGCGCGTCAGCGGCAACAGGGCGGGTCAGGGCCGCAACTGCCGGACTACGTTGGCTACCTGCCGACCCTCGCGGAGCGAACCGGCAACCTGGCCGTTGTCGCGCTCGCCCCGGGCGCCGGGAACGAAAAAGGCCAGCCGGCCTCGGTCCTTGTGGTCAAGGGCGAGGGCGGCTGGCGTCTTCGTGAGATTTTCGACTACTGATTTGCTCAGCGTCCGCAGATCCTGGAGCTTAGATGCCGAGGTTGCCCTCGAACGCTCCAGCTTCCAGACGTGCCTTCATCGTGATGAGGAAGCGGGCAGCATCCGCTCCGTCGATGATGCGGTGATCGTAGGACAGCGCGAGGTACACGCTCGAACGAATCGCGATCGCGTCGAGGCCGTCGGTCGTGACGACGAGCGGCTTCTTGTACACGATGCCGGTGCCCAGGATGGCGCTCTGCGGCAGGAACACCACGGGAGTGTCGAACAGGGCCCCGCGCGAACCGGTGTTGGTCAGCGTGAACGTTCCGCCGCTGAGCTCGTCGGGCTTGAGCTTGTTGTCCCGGGTGCGGGCAGCGAGGTCCGCGATCTGGGCGGCAAAGCCGGCCAGATCGAGTTCGCCGGCGTTGCGCACGACCGGAGTCAGCAAGCCACGTTCTGTATCGACCGCGATGCTGATGTTTTCCTGGGCCGGGTAGACAATCGTGTCGCCCTCGATCGTGGCGTTCACGATCGGGATGGCACGAAGCGCCTCGGCTGCGGCCAGGGCGAAGAACGGCAGGAACGAGAGCTTGTTGCCGGTCTTCTCGGCGAACGCACCCTTGACCCGGTCGCGCAGCATGGCCACCCGGGTGACATCCACCTCGACCACGGTCGTGAGCTGAGCGGATGACTGCATCGAGATGACAGCACGCTCGGCGACGACCTTGCGCAGGCGCGACATCGGCTGGGTAGTTCCGCGCAGCGGTGAGACCTCCACGACCGGGGCGGCCGCGGCCGGCCGCGCTGACGAAGCCTGCACGATGTCTTCCTTGCGGATTCGTCCGCCCACCCCGGTGCCGCTGATGGTCGACAGGTCGACACCGGCCTCGTTGGCGAGCTTGCGCACGATCGGGGTGACGTACCCGCTGGTCCCGGCGTGCGAACCGCGAGCGACCGGGGCGTCCACAACCGCAGCGGGTGCTGCGGCAACGGGGGCGGGTGCTGCAACCGGTGCCGCAGCGGCAACCGGTGCGGGCGCTGCAACCGGTGCGGCTGCGACAACCGGTGCCGGAGCGGCAACCGGTGCGGGCGCTGCAACCGGTGCGGCTGCGACAACCGGTGCGGCTGCGGCAACCGGTGCGGGCGCTGCGACCGGCTCGGGGGCGGCAACAGGAGCTGCAACCGGCTCTGCCACGGGGGCTGCGGTTGCCTCGACCGGTGCCTCGGCTGCCGGAGCGGCAGCACCGGACCCGTCGCCGATCGTCACGAGGGGTGTTCCGACCTCGACGGTCTCGTCTTCCTGCACCAGGATGGCTTCAATAATGCCGGCGACCGGGGACGGAATTTCCGTGTCCACCTTGTCGGTCGATACCTCGAGCAGCGGCTCGTCGACCTCCACGCGGTCGCCCACGTTCTTGAGCCAGCGGGTGACCGTGCCCTCTGTAACACTCTCTCCGAGTGCCGGGAGGCTGACGGATTCGCTCATGCGCATGTCTCCTTCAAAACCGTTTGATTGTCTAAAAATGGGATAAGAATAGGATTCCGACTACATCGCGTGAAGCGGTTTGCCGGCGAGAGCCAGGAAGGCCTCACCCATGGCTTCATTCTGCGTCGGGTGGGCGTGCAGGAACGGAGCAATGTCCTCCGGGTACGCTTCCCAGTTCACAACGAGCTGGCCTTCGCCGATGAGTTCGCCGACGCGGGCACCGATCATGTGGATGCCCACGATGGGGCCGTCCTTGACTCGAACGAGCTTGACCGACCCAGCGGTACCGAGAATCGAGCTCTTGCCGTTTCCGCCGAGGTTGTACTCGTAGGTCGAAATCTGGTCGGCACCGAACTTGTCGGCAGCCTTCGCTTCGCTGTAGCCGACGGATGCAACCTCGGGGTCGCAGTAGGTGACCTTGGGAATGTTGATGTCTTCGACGATGATCGGATTCAGTCCGGCGATTTCTTCGGCGACGAAGATGCCCTGCTGGAAACCGCGGTGGGCCAGCTGCAGGCCGGGAACGATGTCGCCGACGGCGTAGACGCCGGGAATGTTCGTGGCGAGACGCTCATCGGTGATAACGAAGCCACGATCCATGGTGACGCCGACCTCGTCGAAGCCGAGTCCAGCCGTGACCGGGCCGCGGCCGACAGCGACGAGCAGAAGGTCGGCCTCAACCGTTGCCCCGTTTTCCAGGGTGACGACGACGCCAGAGTCGCTCTGCGTGACACTCTGAAAGCGGATGCCGAGGGAGTACTCGATGCCGCGCTTGCGGAATGCACGTTCCAGCTGCTTGGAGATGGACTCTTCCTCGTTCGGAACGAGGTGCGGGAGCGCTTCGATGATCGTGACGTCGGCGCCGAAGGACCTCCAGACGCTCGCGAACTCGGCACCGATGACGCCGCCGCCGAGCACGGCGACCTTCTTGGGCACGTAGTCCAGGGCGAGCGCGGTCTCGCTCGTGATGACGCGGCCGCCGATCTCGAGGCCGGGCAGCGAACGGGCGTAGGAGCCGGTCGCGAGAATGACGTTCTTGCCGACGATCGTGTCCTCACCGACCTGAACGGTTGTGGGGGAGACCAGGTGGCCTTCACCCTCGATCACGGTGATGCCGCGAGCCTTGACCAAGCCTTGGAGGCCCTTGTACTTGCTCGCGACGATGCCCTCGCGGAACGCGGTGACCGCTGCCATGTCAATGCCCTCAAACGCGGTCTTGACACCGTATTTGGCCGCTTCGCGGCTTACATCGGCGACCTCAGCCGAGTGCAGGAGAGCCTTGGTCGGAATGCAGCCGACGTGCAAGCAGGTGCCGCCGAGTTTGCCCTTCTCGATCAGACCAACGGTGAATCCCAGCTGCACGGCGCGCAGCGCTGCTGCGTATCCACCGCTTCCGCCACCGAGAACGACAATGTCAAAATTCTGTTCCGACACTCAGCTACTCCCTCGCGCTTAACGCTTTGTCACGACGGCCGATGAAATTGTGCTGATCGGCCACGTGGTTTGACAAGCTTTTTCTTGCCCCTACGACTGTACTACGGGCGTGAAAAGTCCTCGGCCAGTCGGAGCAGGGCCCGGACGGATACTCCGGTCGGTCCGGCCGCGGTGAATCCCCACCCCGCTCCCGAGTTCTGCGCAGGCCCGGCGATGTCGAGGTGAGCCCAGGGGATCGTCGTACCGCTCACATCCGTTCCGATGAATTCCCGCAGAAACACGCCGGCCAGCAGCATGCCGCCGGCGGTGCTGCCGATCTTGGCGTTGGCGATGTCAGCCACATCGGAGTTGAGGGTGGCGCGCAGCTCCTCGGGAAACGGCATCGGCCAGGCTGCCTCACCGACGGCAGCGCTGGCAGCGAGAACCCGCTGCACCAGGGCATCATCACCCATTGTTCCGAAATACCGGGTGCCGAGAGCGACGACGGCGGCTCCGGTGAGGGTGGCGACGTCGATGATCGCGTCTGGCTGTTCTTCGGCAGCGGCGACCAGCCCGTCGGCAAGTACGAGGCGACCCTCGGCATCGGTGTTGAGCACCTCGACGGTGCGTCCGCCGCGCATGCGCAGCACATCGTTGGGTCGGATGGCCGAACCAGAGGGCATGTTCTCGGCGATGCACATCCAAGCCGTAATGCGGACCGGTAGTTCCAGCCGCGCCGCGGCCAGCACAACGGCAAGCACGGTGGCCGCACCGGTCATGTCGTATTTCATGCCGACCATGGATGCCGGCGGCTTGAGCGAGAGTCCGCCGGTGTCAAAGGTGATGCCCTTGCCCACGAGGGCGAGGTGTTTGTCGGCTCCGGCCGGTGTGTAGCTGAGCTTGACCAGGCGCGGCGGGCGAGTGGACCCAGCACCGACGCCGGCGATACCGCCGAAGCCGTCGGCCGCGAGCTGCTGCTCGTCCCAGACCGTCACATCGATCGGCAGACCGGTGGCGGCCTCAACCGCTGCGTCGGCGAGCGAGGCGGGGTAGAGGTCGAGGGGGGGCATGTTCACGAGGTCCTTCACCAGGCGGATCGCCTCGGCGCTCGCGCTGGCCCGCGCAATGGCGTTGGGTGCCGCGACCCCGGTGTGCACGACCACACTCGACGCCGGCAGCTTGGCCGCGGCGAGCGAGCTGTGTCGGTACGCGGTGTAGGAGTAGCCGCCGAGAGCTGCGCCCTCGAGCACGGCCTCGACCTGATCGGCATCGGTCAACGAAATGGCGAAGGCGACGGCACCGACGCCGGTCAGCTGACGAACCGCGGAACCGGCAGCGTGCCGTAACGCATCGGTATCGACGGTACGTCCGAGGCCGACGATCGCGATCGCGCGCGGCGAACCGTCATCAGTGACCAGCCGCACGACCTCATCGCGGGCGCCGGTCACGCCGAGCCACGGAAGCTGGGCCGTGATCGCGGCCGTCAGCGTGTCGCTTCCGGTTTCGATGAGGCGCGCACCGTCATCCGTTTGTTGGGCAGCGACGATGAGAATCGCGGCGGGAGAGTCGACGGCGGACTTGGTGGACAGGGACAGGGTGGGAACGGTCATACTTCGATGGTAGCCACCGGGTGCAGGATCGCCGGTGGCCGGCAGCGCCAGCGCGCGAGGTGTTCGCTCTCGGCACTCCGTCAGAAGCCCCCAAAAACGGCAGTGCGGATTAGAGTTAAGGAATGTTAGACCCTGCTGAGCTGTACGAACTGACCTCTGACGCCGATGGCGTTCCAGAGGGATTACACCTGGTCGCGGGGCTGACCGGCTTCGCGGATGCCGGTGGTGCGGTCGCGCAATTCACTGACTATCTCCTCACCACCCTCGAGCACACCGTTGTCGCGTCGTTCGACACCGACGCTCTGCTGGATTACCGAGCGCGACGCCCGATCATCTATTTCGATCAAGACCACCTGACCAACTATCAGCCGCCGTCACTGCGCCTGTATCTGGCTCGTGACGAAATCGGGCAGCCATTCCTGTTCCTGGCCGGGTTCGAGCCCGACTTTCGCTGGGAACAATTCACGGCCGCCGTGATGCAGCTGGTGGACCGGTTCACCGTTACTTCGACCACCTGGGTACACGCCATCCCGATGCCGGTTCCGCACACCCGTCCGATCGGCGTCACGGTGAGCGGCAATCGCTCCGACCTCATCGAGAATCGGTCGGTGTGGCGGCCGCACACGCAGGTCGCGGCCAACGTGCTGCACCTGCTTGAATTTCGGCTGCAGGAGCGCGGTGCCGGGGCGGTCGGCTATGTTTTGCTGGTGCCGCACTACCTGGGCGACGCCGAGTTTCCCGCCGCAGCACTGAGCGCGTTGGAGAGCACGAGCGCGTCGACCGGGTTGATCTTCCCCACCGATCGTCTGCGCGAAGCCAACCGTGAATTCGTCGCCCGCATCGACGACCAGGTTCGGGATAACCCCGAACTGGCCAAGCTCGTTGGCACCCTGGAGCAACGCTATGACGCCTACATGGAGGGCAGCACATTACGGTCGCCGCTGACCGATGAAGACGGCGAACTGCCCTCGGCCGACGAAATCGCCGCCGAACTGGAGAATTTCCTGGCTCTGCGTCGCAGCCGCGACGACGGCCCGTCGGCTTAACGACAAGTACCGGCGGGGCGTTCCGAAACCGGGGCAGGCGCAAGCGCGGTAAGTTGGGACAAGTGAACTCCCGTCGATCCACCCTGATCTTTGTCATCGGATCGTTCGCGTATCTGTCCGCCGTGTTGCAGCGCACCTCGATGGGCATTGCGGGGGTGGCAGCGACTGAGCGTTTCGGCGGCTCAGCTGCCGTGCTCTCGAGCCTCGCCGTTGTGCAACTCCTGGTCTATGCCGCGGCGCAGATCCCGGTCGGCGTTCTGATTGATCGTTTTGGGCCGCGGGTGCTCATGATCACCGGTACGGCACTCATGGTGATCGGGCAGATCACCCTCGCGCTCGCACCGGACATCACCCTTGCCGTCGTGGGGCGTATTCTCGTGGGCGCGGGCGATGCGACCATCTTCATCTCCATGATTCGCCTGATCAGCTCGTGGTTCAGCGGACGCATCGTTCCGCTGCTGTCCCAATGGATGGGCAATATCGGCCAGCTCGGCCAGGTTCTATCCGCGGTCCCCTTGGCCTGGCTGCTGCACACGAGCGGATGGGTGCCGGCTTTTCTCTCGGCCGCCTCCGTCGCCGTCATCGCCCTGATCGTGGTCGTCATCTTTGTGCGGGACCGCCCCAGCGACCTGACCGAGCAGGTCAGGACGAACAGCCTGGCCATCGCGCTGACCCAGCTGCGGCACAGTTTCAAACGTCCAGGCACCCAGCTCGGCTTCTGGTCGCACTATGTGACGCAGTCCGCCGGCACCGTGTTCAGCCTGCTTTGGGGCTATCCGTTCATGGTTTTCGGCCTCGGCTACGAACCGGCCTTCGCTGCCGCCATGCTGACAGTGCTGGTCGGCGCCGGGCTCGTGTTCGGGCCGATTCTCGGCTTGCTGACGGCACGTCATCCCCTGCGCCGCAGCAATATCGTGCTGGGAATAGTTGCGGGCATAGCCGCCGCCTGGGCGCTCGTTCTACTCTGGCCGGGTGTTCCGCCACTCTGGACTATTGTGCTTTTGCTCGTGGTGCTCGGCATCGGCGGGCCAGGTTCGCTTATCGGCTTTGATTTTGCCCGCACCTTCAACCCGCAACGCAGTCTCGGTTCGGCAAACGGTGTGGTCAACGTCGGCGGGTTTACCGCGAGTTTCGTCACGATGTATCTGGTGGGGCTCCTGCTCGACCTGCAAAACGGATGGAAGGTCGCCGGGGGAGCGGCCAGCGACCTGTACGCCCTCGATGCCTTCCGGGTGGCGTTCTCGGTGCAATACCTCGTGGTTGGCATCGGAGTCGTATTTCTGCTGCACGCCCGCCGCCGCACCCGTCGCCAGCTCTCCCTCGATGAGGGAATAGAGGTGGCGCCCATCTGGGTTGCACTATCACGCGCCTGGAAACGACGTAACGAAACATCGTAGTGCGTGGCGTGGCTTGTCGTCCAGACAAACCGTGCAATAATTGTTTTAGGACCCGTTCTGGTCCGGGGCATCTCTACACCGTGTGGTACTTACAGTGTTGGTTTGGGCATCCCTGGGCTTGACATGGGTCCAAGTTCTGCCCAAAAACGCATCTGGCGCCGTCACCGGTCGCACAGAAGCAGGTAAGACTCCGCATGAGAGGTGCTCCAATGGCAACCACCGTAAAGACCGAGGCGACCGACGAGGCGCCCACGACGACGGTCAAGAAGACCGTCACCAAGGCTCCAGCAGCCAAGGCCGCCGCGACGAAGAAGTCCGCGGCCACCGCAGCTGGCGTCGACAAGCCTGCTCCCAAGAAGCGCGTCACCAAGGCCAAGGTCGTCAAGAAAGACGATGAAGCCGACGTCGACACCGCGCCGGACGGCGAGGAAGACGACTCAGACGACGAAGGTACCAAGCGCCCGGCCTCGACCGAGCCACTGCCGAGCGGCGCCCTCGTGCTGTCACTGGTTGACGACGACGATGAGGTTCCGGTCTACTCGAGCGCCATCACCGGCGCGACGGCCGACCCGGTCAAGGACTACCTCAAGCAAATCGGTAAGGTCGCCCTGCTGAACGCTGCCGAGGAGGTCGAACTGGCCATGCGCATCGAGGCCGGCCTGTTCGCTGAGGACAAGCTGTCGGTCATGACCGATGTCGAGAAGAAAAACGCGCTCGGCCGCGAGTTGCAGTGGGTTGCCAAGGACGGTGCCCGCGCCAAGAGCCACCTGCTCGGTGCCAACCTCCGCCTCGTCGTCTCGCTGGCTAAGCGCTACACCGGTCGCGGCATGCAGTTTCTCGACCTGATCCAGGAGGGCAACCTCGGGCTCATCCGCGCCGTCGAGAAGTTCGACTACACCAAGGGCTTCAAGTTCAGCACCTACGCCACCTGGTGGATTCGTCAGGCGATCACCCGCGCCATGGCCGACCAGGCCCGCACCATCCGTATTCCGGTGCACATGGTCGAGGTCATCAACAAGCTCGCCCGGGTGCAGCGGCAGATGCTGCAAGACCTCGGCCGCGAACCCACGCCCGAAGAACTCAGCCGCGAACTCGACATGACGCCGGAAAAGGTCGTCGAGGTACAGAAATACGGGCGCGAGCCGATCTCCCTGCACACCCCGCTCGGTGAAGATGGCGACAGCGAGTTCGGCGACCTCATCGAAGACACCGAGGCCGTTGTACCAGCGGATGCCGTTGGTTTCACGATGCTGCAGAAGCAGCTCGAGAGCCTGCTCGATTCGCTCTCCGAGCGCGAAGCCGGCGTCATTCGAATGCGCTTCGGCCTCGGCGACGGCATGCCCAAGACACTGGACCAGATCGGTGACACCTTCGGTGTCACGCGTGAACGCATCCGTCAGATCGAGTCCAAGACGATGGCCAAGCTGCGCCACCCGTCCCGGTCGCAGTCCCTACGCGACTACCTCGAGTAAAGAGTGGCGTTGACACGGCGGTCCCGGATCGTGACTCTGCTCTCGTGAAGTCTGTGAGGTACGCTCCGGCGATTCTGATAGGTCGAGCGGTGCGGGTTCTAGCCCGCTGGCGCAAACCGGGTGGTGGCTCGGCCATCCCCGGCGTCGTCGTCAACCGCATCGCGCCTCGTTTTTTGGCCGACACCCTCAACGGCTTTCCGCTCGGTTTGGTCATCGTGACCGGTTCGAGCGGCAAGTCGACGTCGACCAAGATGCTCGTGGCCATTCTGCGGGCGCACGGCCTGACCGTGTTCACCAACCAGTCGACGGCCAATATCAGCCAGGGTTTGACCAGCGCACTGCTTGAACGGGTCACTCTGACCGGGCACATCGCCGGTGACGTTGCCGTTCTCGAAATGGACGAAGGGCACGGTGCCTTGATCGCCGGGTCGCTGAGCCCGCGCGTTGTCGCCCTCACCAATGTCATGGTCGACCAGATCGACCGGTTCCACGACTCAGAGATGGTCGCGGCCCTGCTCGGCAAGATCGCTGCCCGCGCCACTGAAACCGTGGTTCTCAATGCCGACGACCGCTACCTCGCCGACGTCGGCTCCAGGCTCGAACCGAGCATACGGGTGTCCAGCTATGGCGTCACCGCCGACGTTCTCACGCGGCACCCCCGGGGCCTGGGCTACGCCGACACCGCCGAATCGCGTCTGCCCGCTGGAATGGGACTCCAACTGACCGGAATGGTGGGGCGAACTGCCGAAGTGGAATTCCCTTCCAATGGCGGCAGCCACAGCATTGCACTGCCGGCCCGCGGCATCCACTACGCCGTTGATGCTCTGACCGCGCTCGGCGCCGCCGAGGCCACGCTGGGGGAGACTTTCAACCCGGCTACCGCCTGTGCCGCACTCTCGGCGATGCCGGCCGTCTTCGGTCGCGGCGAAGTCGTTACCGTCGGCGGTAAAGCGATCGAATTCGTGCTCGTGCAAAACCCGTCGAGCTTTCAGCTCAACGTGGACAGCCTCGAGGCCGGCACGGAGCAGATCATCGTGATCATCGGCTCCGATGTGCGGGATCCCTCCTATTTCTGGCCGGTCGATACCTCGGGGCTTGGCCACGTGCTGATCGCCTCCGGACTGAAGGCGCACGACATCGCCCTGCAGCTGGCCTACGACGGCGTGGCGGTCGATCGCATCGAACTCGACGTCCCGACCGCGCTGGATGCCTTCCTGGCACTGCCGGATCCCGTGTCCGGGGTGAAAACGATCATCTTCTCGGCTGACGGCATGCGGCGCACCCGTGCCCACCTCGGCCTCGTCTCCAACGTTGAGGAATCGTAAATGACCGCCACGTCGATTGAGCGCCCCTTCACGGTGGTCTCGCTGCTGCCTCGTCTCCTCGACACCAACGGCGATGCCGGCAACGCTCGCGTGTTCGCCCAACGCGCCCGGTGGAGCGGCCGCGAAGCGCGAGTCGTCGACGTGCATACCCGGGCCGACCTGCCCGAACACGTCGACGCGGTGTCGATCGGATCGGGAACGGATGCTGCGCTGCTGCCCGCGAGGGATGCCCTGCGCACCGTGCTGGAAGACCTGAGAGTCTGGTCGAATTCCGGCGTGCCCATTCTGGCCGTCGGCACCGGATGGGAGCTGATCAGCTGGGGGATAGACCTCGCTGGCGGAAGCGTAATCGAGGGACTCGGACTGGTCGCGGGCCACGCCGTTCCCCGCACGAAACGCGCCACCGACGACATCATCGTGTCGTCAAAGTTTGGGCGGCTGATCGGGTTCGAGAACCACGCCCGCGACTATGTCGGCGCTGAGGCGAGCCCGCTGGGCCGGGTGCTCCATGGCACAGGCAATGCGGATGCTCCGGCGAGCGGACCGCAGATCGAGGGCCTGACCATGGGCGAGGTGTTCTGCACCCACCTGCACGGACCCGTTCTGGCCAGAAACCCCGGGCTGGCCGATCACCTGCTCGAGGCGGCATTCCGTCGCCGCGGTCTCGTCTATACCCGCGGCGCTGTGGCCGAGTCCGTCGATGAGACTGCGCGCACCGCGCGCAACCAGGTTGCGCAGCGGCTCGGGCAGCCCACCGAATAGCAGCCGGCCGGGCGTTAACGAGGAAACCGCACCCGAGACTGGCCTGAGCCAGCCGCGCGTGCGGCATCCGTTCTTTCGTCAGCTCGAGCCGAACGAGATTATTGACCAGCTAGGAACGCTGGTCTTCGAGCAGACGACTTGACTCGTCGTGCCAGCTCTCGGCAATGCTAGCGAGCTTCTCCTGGTGCTTGCGGCCGTGGTGAGCACAGAACAGCAACTCGCTGTTCTTCACGACGACGCGAATGTAGGCCTGGGCACCACAGGCATCGCAGCGGTCGGCTGCGGTGAGCTGGTGGGGGGCGCCCTGCTTGTTCTCAGCACCGTTGTCTACAGCACCATTTTCGGTGGCGATCTGGGACATATTCTCCTCCTCCAGACTTTATTGCTTGAACCCTTTGACTAATGTAAACACGGCCTGGCTGGGTTTACGTGGTGATTGGGTGGTATTTCGCTCACCGCGTAGCCGTGTTGCTCAGTTGTGACCCGCGCGAGACGCGAGGGGCGGCAGGCGATGCGCGAAGGCACCCCGGTTGGCCCCGGTATTCTTGGTTGTTGTGAGTTCTGACTATTCTGCGCGCCACCTATCCGTCCTCGAAGGACTGGAGGCAGTACGCAAACGCCCCGGCATGTACATCGGCTCGACCGACTCTCGCGGTCTGATGCACTGCCTGTGGGAGATCATCGACAACTCGGTTGACGAGGCCCTCGGTGGCCACGGCGCGAGCATCAATATCGAGCTGCACCCCGATCAGAGCGTCGAGGTGCGCGACACGGCCCGCGGTATCCCGGTCGATATCGAACCCAAGACCGGCCTGACCGGCGTCGAGGTCGTCTTCACCAAACTGCATGCCGGCGGCAAGTTCGGCAGCGGATCCTATGCCGCGTCCGGCGGATTGCACGGGGTCGGAGCATCCGTCGTCAACGCCCTGTCCGAACGTCTCGATGTCGAGGTCGACCGGGACGGCAAGACCTGGGCCATGTCCTTCCACCGCGGAGAGCCCGGCCTGTTCGCCGACACAGGGGAGAAAAGTCCGGACGCCCCGTTCACTCCGTTTGAGAACCAGAGCGAGCTGCGGGTGATTGGCAAGGTCAAGCGCGGCGTCACGGGAACCCGCATCCGCTATTGGGCCGACCGGCAGATTTTCACCAAAGGTGCAGCCTTTCAGACCGACGAGGTACTGAACCGGGCCCGGCAGACGGCGTTCCTGGTTCCGGGCCTGGCAATCGAGGTCGCAGACCGGCGCACCGACGAGCAGGTGGTCAGCCTGTTCCAGTTCGATGGCGGGATCAGCGAATTCGTCGAGCATCTTGCGACGGATGCCCCGATCACCGACACCTGGCGGCTGACCGGCAGCGGCACCTTCAGCGAAACCGTACCGGTGCTCACCGACAAGGGCGCCATGGTACCCACCGAACTCGTGCGCGACTGCGAGGTGGATATCGCCCTGCGCTGGGGGACCGGTTACGACACGCTCGTGCAGAGTTTCGTGAACATCATCGCCACGCCGAAGGGAGGCACGCACCAGGCTGGCTTCGACGCCGGGCTGCTTAAATTTCTGCGCGGTCAGCTGGAGCTGAATGCCCGCCGGCTCAAGGTCGGCAGCGACAAGCTCGACAAGGACGACGTGATGGCCGGCCTCACCGCCGTGCTCACCGTGCGCCTGCCCGAACCGCAGTTCGAGGGCCAGACGAAAGAGGTGCTCGGCACGCCGGCGGTGCGGGCGATCGTTGCCAACGTTGTCGCCAACGCCATGGCCGAGCGGTACGCGTCGCCGAAACGCGATGACAAGACCCAGTCAGCCCTGTTGCTCGACAAGATCGTCGCCGAGATGAAGTCACGCATCTCAGCCCGTGCCCATAAAGAAACCCAGCGGCGCAAGAACGCCCTGGAAAGCTCCTCCCTGCCGGCCAAGCTCGTCGACTGTCGCAGCAACGACGTGTCCACGAGTGAGCTGTTCATCGTCGAGGGCGACTCGGCGCTCGGCACCGCCAAGCTCGCGCGCGACAGCGAGCATCAGGCGCTGCTACCGATCCGCGGCAAGATTCTGAACGTGCAGAAGGCATCCGTGTCGGACATGCTCTCCAACACCGAGTGTGCCTCGATCATCCAGGTGATCGGTGCCGGCTCCGGGCGCAGCTTCGACCTGTCGGCGGCGCGCTACGGCAAAGTCATCATCATGAGCGACGCCGATGTCGACGGCGCCCATATTCGCACCCTGCTGCTCACCCTGTTTTTTCGCTACATGCGCCCGATGATCACCGAGGGCCGCGTGTTCGCTGCGGTGCCGCCACTGCACCGGGTGATCGTGATGAACCCGGGCTCGAAGCCCAACGAGACCATCTATACCTATTCCGAAACCGAGTTGCACGCGGTGTTGACGGCGCTCGAGAAGAAGAATCGCCGCTACCAAGACCCGATCCAGCGCTACAAGGGCCTCGGCGAAATGGATGCCGACCAGCTCGCGACAACGACCATGGAACGCGCCCACCGCACCCTGCGCCGGGTGCGCGTCGACGATGCCGAGGCGGCCGGCAAGGTGTTCGAACTGCTCATGGGTAACGATGTGGCCCCGCGCAAGGAGTTCATCATCGACAGCTCCGACAAGCTCTCCCGCGATCGCATCGACGTCTAACCCTCCCGCGAGAGCGCAAAAAGTGCCCGATTGGATAGTTCAATCGGGCACTTTTTGCGCTCTCGCGGGGAGGGGAGCCTATATTTCGGAGCCAATAGCTCCGATGATGGCGTCAAGCATGACCCCGGATGCGTCTCGGCGGGATCCGGACTCGGGGAGAGCACGGGGAGTACCGTCCGGACCGACGGCCCGCGCCGGCGCTGGCCCGACCCAGGCGACGGCGAGCGTATCTTCGCCCTTCAGGAAACGCTGGGCACGCACACCTCCGGTGGCTCGCCCCTTGGCCGGGTACTCAGAGAAGTCGCTCAGCTTGGCGCTGCCGGGGTCAGTCCCCGGCAGGGTCTGACTGCTCGCCGCGACCGTCGCGACGATCGCCGTGGCGACGTCCTCGGTCGAAAGGCTCGTGAAGAAGACGACCGTCTCACCCGGCGTCAGCTTGATGCCGGCCATGCCGCCGGCTGCCCGGCCCTGTGGACGCACACCGGAGGCGGTGAAGCGCAAAAGTTGGGCGTCAGAGGTGATGAAGACGAGGTCGTCGTCCTCGCCGCCCTGGACCGCGCCGACCACTTCGTCCTTCGGTTTAAGCGCGACGATCTCGAAGTCGGGCTTGTTGGCCCAGTCCCCGGGAGTGACGCGCTTCACGACACCCTGACGGGTGGCGAGTGCAATCGCCCGATCGGAGTCGAGGGAGACGATGCCGAGTACGTGTTCCTTCTTATCGGACAGCACCAGGTACTCGCTGATTCGCACCCCGGCGGCGAGTTGAATCGACGTCGGCGGCATCACGGGCAGATCAACGGGGGAGAAGCGGATGAGGCGACCCCGGTTGGTCACCGCGCCCACCTCGGTGCGGCTCGTCGTGTCCAGCGTGGAGAGCACGGCGTCGTGCTTGCTACGTCGCTGGGGCGGCTGGATTCGCTGCGGAAGTGAATCGTCCACCGCGACCAGGTCGACCCGGGCGATGCGACCGGTCGCGCTCAGGAAAATGCGGGTAGCGATGTCCTGCACCTCGAGCACGGCCGCCTGGCGTTTGGCGGCGGCGACCGAGAGGCCAGCGATGCTCGGCTTGGCCTCGGTCAATACCGTGCGGCGCGGGGTGCCGAATTTTTCGGCGACGGCACCGAGCTCTTCGGAGACCAGGGTGCGGATGGCGGCCTTGGAGGACAGCAGCTTTTCCAGCTTGGCGATCTCGGCAAGCAACTGGTCGCGTTCGGCTTCGAGTTCGATGCGGGAGAATTTGGTGAGGCGGCGCAGCCGAAGTTCCAGAATGTACTCGGCCTGGATCTGGCTCAGGTCGAACACATCGATGAGTTTGGCGCGCGCCTGCTCGGTGTCGTCGCTCGCGCGAATCACCTGGATGACCTCGTCAATGTCGAGAATGGCCACGAGCAGGCCGAGCACGAGGTGCAGGCGTTCCTTGCGGCGGGCCAGCCGGTAGGCGGAGCGGCGGGTGACGACCTCGATGCGGTGATTGACGTAGACGTGCAGCAATTCGAGCAGGCCGAGGGTCTGCGGGGCTCCGTTGACGAGGGCGACTGCGTTGATATTGAACGAGTCTTCGAGCGGGGTGTAGCGGTAGAGCTGCTCGAGCACGGCGTCGGGGCTGAACCCGGTCTTGATGCCGATGACGAGACGAAGCCCCTTGGTGCGGTCGGTCAGGTCGGTGACGTCGGAGATGCCGCTGAGCTTCTTCGAGTTGACGCCGTCCTTGATCTTCTCGATCACCTTTTCCGGGCCGACCAGATAGGGGAGTTCGGTCACGATGAGCCCGGTCTTGCGGGCGCTGATCGACTCGACTGAGACGCGCGCCCGGGTCTTGAAGCTGCCACGGCCGGTGCTGTAGGCATCCTTGATGCCAGCCAAACCGACTATCGTGCCACCGGTGGGCAGGTCGGGCCCCGGCACGAACTCCATCACGTCGTCCAGGGTCGCGTTCGGGTGCGCGAGCAAATGCCGAGCCGCTCCGACGACCTCGATCAGATTGTGCGGTGCCATATTGGTCGCCATGCCGACGGCGATGCCGCTCGTGCCGTTGACCAGGAGGTTGGGGTAAGCAGCCGGCAACACATCGGGCTGGGTCAGCTGGTTGTCGTAGTTGGGCACGAAGTCGACGACGTCTTCGTCGAGGTTCTCGGTCATCGCGAGGGCCGGGGCCGCCAGACGGGCTTCGGTGTAGCGGGGAGCAGCCGGCCCGTCGTCGAGAGAACCGAAGTTGCCGTGTCCGTCGATCAGCGGCACCCGAAGCGAGAATGACTGGGCCATGCGCACGAGGGCGTCATAGATGGCGGTGTCGCCGTGCGGGTGCAGCTTGCCCATCACCTCACCGACAACACGGGCGCTCTTCACGTGCCCCTTGTCGGGGCGCAATCCCATTTCGTTCATCTGGTACAGGATGCGTCGCTGCACCGGCTTGAGACCGTCCCTGGCGTCGGGCAGGGCGCGCGAGTAGATCACCGAATAGGCGTATTCGAGGAAAGACCCCTGCATCTCGACCGAGACATCGACGTCCTCGATGCGTTCGGTGCTGACTGTGCTGGTGTCGGGTGTGGTGCTGTCTGAGCGGCTCATTCGCGAATTCTGCTTCAAGCGTGCGGCGGCGACCGAGCGATTCGGTCGTGCTGCACTACGTCTGGGGCGCTCTCGGGAGCGCTGGAGGGCGCGGGTTCGTCCCTGTGAAAGAATAGAACCCGATGCCCACCATGCTACCGGCCCGCCAATTCAGTGCCCTGCGCCTGGCCGATGTTCTCACCAGTTCTCTCGATGCCGTCTGTGCCAGACCGAATTCGCTCGGGTTGCCCGCGGTGCGCAAAGCGGTCGTGATTCTGGCGGACGGCCTCGGCGTCAGCTCGATCCGGGCTCGGGCCGGGCACGCCCGTTTTCTGGCTTCCCGCCTCAATAAATCCAGCATTATCGACGGGGTCTTCCCGGCAACGACCGTGGCGGGGATAGCGAGCCTGACCACCGGGGTGGAACCGGGCCAGCACGGTCTGGTCGGCTACCAGGTGCTCGATGCGGCACGCGACCGGGTCGTCAATCAGTTGACCGGCTGGGACGCGGATATGCAGCCCGCGACCTGGCAGCGGGCCCGGACCGTTTTCGACCGGGCCGCCGACGACAACGTGCCCAGCTTCGCCGTCGGCCCGAAAAAGTTTTTGGACTCGGGCTTCACCCAGGCGGTATTGCGCGGGGCTCAGTACGTGCCCGCCGAGAAGGTGGCCGATCGTTTTACCGCTGCGCGCAGCATCCTGAATGAGAACCCCACCGCCCTGATCTACCTGTACGTCGCTGAACTTGACGTTGTCGCCCACGCGCACGGCTGGGAATCGGACCGCTGGCTGGCCGTGCTCGAGAACCTCGACTCGGAGGTGACCCGGTTCGCGGCGACTCTGCGCTCCGATGAGGGGCTGCTTCTCACCGCAGACCACGGCGTGATCGACGTGCCGAGCACCAAACACGTTCTGTTCGACACCGAGCCGGCACTCGTCGCCGGGGTTCGCCACGTGGCGGGGGACCCGCGCTGCGTGCAGCTCTACCTCGAACCGGAGCAATCCGCGGTCGACGCTGACTCACTGGCGGATACCTGGCGGCAGTCGCAGGGGGATCGCGCCTGGGTCTACACTCGCGCTGAGGCGGTGGCGGCCGGCCTCTACGGGCGCGTCGCCGACGAAGTGCTGCCGCGCATCGGCGATGTGCTCATTGCCGCCCGCAAGGGCATCGCCTACTACGATTCCCGGCCGGCGAACCAGAAAGCGCGCAACATGATCGGGCAGCACGGTTCCCTCACCGATGAGGAAGTGCGCGTACCGCTGATTCGTGCTGGTGCCTTCGAACGATAGCGAAGACACTCCGGCGCCCCGCGTGGGGCGCCGGAGTGGTTAGACCGGGTACTGACGGCGCTTGACCTGCGGCTTGGGCAAACGCATCGGCCGCAGCTGCAGCGCGCGCATGGCTGCATACCAGCGGATGCGCTCGGCCTTGTCCTCGCCGAATTTGGCCTCGATCTTCTTGGTGAGAATGAAGCCGAGTGCGACGCAATCGATAACGGCGAGGATGAAGAATGCCCAGAGCGCGAAGATCGCGTAGACGTCAATGCTTGGAATCGTCGTGAGCAGGATCACCAGGAACATGATCGGGATCATCAGTTCGCCGACGTTGAACCGCGCGTCGACGTAGTCGCGGGCGTAGCGCTTCTGCGGACCGCGTTCGCGCAGCGGCAGATACTTGTCGACTCCGGCAGCCATGCCGGCCCGAGCGACATCCCGAGCTGCTGTGGATTTGGCGCGCGCCTGCTTGGCGGCGAGCTTGCGGTCGTCCGGCACCAGCGGGCGCTTGTTGGCCGCTTCCTGCTTCTTGCGGGTGGGGGTCGCCTGACCCTTGCCGGCAGTGGACGCGAGACCGAGGCGCGCTGCGGTCTCGTCTGCGCTTTCAATCGACGGCTGGGCGTCGGGGTTTACGGGAGTCTTAGCCACATCAAATCCTTGCAATTGGGTGCTTTAAGATTACCCGTATGACTGGTAACCCACAGACAAATTCCCCAACCACGGGCTCCGCCGCACACTCGGAAGCGGATTCGGGGGCGCAAAACGCCCTCCGCACCGCCGTCGAACAGGGGCTCCCCACCACGATCGCCGACCTGTGCGCGTTGGTGCGCATCCCGTCGGTATCCTGGGCCGCTTTCGACCGTGCCCACGTCGCCGCCAGCGCCGACGCCGTAGTCGCTCTCGTGCGCCACCTCGACGTGTTCGAGTCCGTCGACATCGTGCAGGCCGGTATACCGGGCGGTACCGAAGTTGGCCAGCCGGCCATTCTCGCCTCTCGTCCGGCGCGCAACGGCCGACCGACCGTGCTCCTCTACGCTCACCACGACGTTCAGCCTCCCGGCAAGGACGAAGACTGGGAGTCCGACCCGTTCACCCCGACCGTCCGCGGCGACCGCCTCTACGGGCGCGGTGCCGCCGACGACAAGGCTGGGGTGATGGCGCACATCGCCTCCATTCGAGCTCTCGTCGCCGCTGTCGGCCGCGACTTCGATCTGGGGCTCGCGCTGTTCATCGAGGGAGAAGAAGAGTTCGGCAGCCGCTCGTTCGCAACGTTCCTGGACGAGAACCGCGAGGCCCTGCGCGGCGATGTGATCATCGTGGCCGATTCCAACAACTGGGACGTGAACACGCCCGCCATCACGACTGCACTACGCGGAAACGTCACCCTGCGGTTGACCGTGCGCACGCTCGAGCATGCTTCGCACTCCGGCATGTTCGGCGGAGCAATCCCGGACGCCATGCTGGCCATGATCAAACTGCTCGCGACGCTGTACGGCGATGACGGTTCGGTCGCCGTCGCCGGACTGACCAGCATCGACGTGCCCACCCCCGACTACTCCGAGGAGCAGCTGCGCGCCGAGACCGGGCTCCTGCCCGGCGTCAGCCCAATCGGACACGGTTCCATTCTCAGTCGAATCTGGTCGCAGCCGGCTCTCACCGTCACCGGCATCGACGCCCCGAGCGTCGACAACGCGTCGAACACGCTCACACCGAGCGTCAGCGTTCGAATCAGCACGCGCATCGCCCCCGGGCAGTCCGCGGTCGAGGCCGCGGTCGCCATCGAAACGCACCTGCGTGAGCACGCCCCCTTCGGCGCGTCAGTCGAGATCGACGATATCGACACCGGCGAACCCTTCCTGGTCGACACCAGCGGCTGGGCCGTGACCGAAGCGCGAACGGCCATGACGGATGCCTGGGGCACGCCGCCAGTGGACATTGGCGTCGGCGGTTCGATACCGTTCATTGCCGACTTGGTGCGCGTTTTCCCGACCGCCCAGATTCTCGTGACTGGGGTGGAAGACCCTGACTCCCGCGCCCACAGCCCGAATGAATCCCTACACCTGGGAGTTTTCAAACGGGCCGTACTGAGTGAAGCGTTCCTGCTCGGTCGCCTGAATGAGCGCACTGGGCATTGACCTCGAGAACCCCGCTCAGGGAAGTATGAGAGCGTGGGAATGCCCAGGTCGACTTTCTGGTTGTCCCCGATAGCATTGTCAAGACCAAAACCTGCGTGCGAAGCAGTCACTGCGCGAACCAAGGAGAAGCATGACCGACACCATGACCCCGACTATCAGCTCCGCTGACATTGCGACGCCTAGCGCCGCGCACGGCATCGCCCTCACCGAGGTCGCGGCACTCAAGGTGCGCAGCCTGCTGACCCAGGAAGGCCAAGAAGACCTCCGTCTGCGCGTCGCCGTGCAGCCCGGCGGATGCTCCGGCCTGATCTACCAGCTGTACTTCGACGAGCGGGTTCTCGAAGGCGATGCCGTCGTCGACTTCGACGGTGTCGAGGTCGTCGTAGACAAGATGAGCGTCCCGTACCTCGATGGCGCCTCGATCAACTTTGAAGACACGATCGAGAAGCAGGGGTTCACCATTGACAACCCAAACGCCGGCGGCAGCTGCGCCTGCGGCGATTCCTTCAGCTAAGCATCCGCTTCAGAAAACCTGCAGGGCAGGAACATTATTACCCAATGATGTTCCTGCCCTTTTTGCTTCCAGCCCGTCATTTCCCCCGCCGTTTTCCCGTGGTCTCGCCTGATTTAGCCAGCCATCAGCGGTGGCGCTGCAGAAAACCCCGCCGCCACGACCCGAGGGTGCACGTCGGAACCGTTCTCGCGGAGTAGGCTGGGATGGATCAAAACACTTCCTGAGAAGTGTCCTCGAATCTCCCGAAAGGTCCCCCGGTGCGCAATAACCACCGCCTTCGTTGGGCTGCTATTCCGCTCGCAGCGACGTTAGCCGTTGTACTGGCCGGATGCACGCAGGCCCAGCTCCACGGCTTCCTGCCCGGCTTTATTGAAGAGGGTGAAGCGCCGGTCAGCAATCAGACCGATCGCATCGCCGGACTGTGGACCACGGGGTGGATCGTTCTCCTCGTCGTCGGCCTCATCACCTGGGGGCTGATCATCTGGACGATCGTGGTCTACCGCCGCCGGAAGGGCCAGACCGGACTCCCGGTTCAGCTGCGCTACAACATGCCGATCGAGATTTTCTACACGGTCGTGCCGCTCATCCTGGTCGTCGGATTCTTCGCATTCACGGTTCGCGACCAGATCGCCATTGAAACCCGATTCGAGACCCCCGACGTCAAGATCGAGGTGCAGGCCAAGCAGTGGGCCTGGGACTTCAACTATGTCGACGAAGACGTCTATTCACCGGGCATTCAGGGCCAGCCGGATCCCGAGGGTGAACGCGGTTCACTCATCGAGTCCGAACTTCCCGTCCTGGTTCTGCCAGTCGACCAGAAGGTTGAAATCGCTCTCGAATCTCGCGATGTCATCCACTCATTCTGGGTCATTGATTTCCTGTACAAGAAGGACGTCGTTCCCGGTAAGACCAACTACATGTCGGTCATCCCCGAACGCATCGGTACTTTCAAGGGCAAGTGCGCCGAGCTGTGCGGCGAGTACCACTCGCTCATGCTCTTCAACGTCGAGGTCGTCTCTCAGGAGGACTACGACACCTACATCCAGACTCTGCGTTCCGCGGGCAACGTCGGCCAGCTCGACAACAATTACGACCGCAATCAGAATCAGCCGGGCACGAGTGCCCCGACGGCTCCGGAGGACAACTAAACCATGAGCACGACCATCGCACCAGTCGAGTCACGTCCGGCACTGCCGGTCTCTCCGTCTGCGGAGCCTAAGGGAAATATCCTCGTTCGGTGGATCACCTCCACCGACCACAAAGTCATCGGGTACATGTACCTGATCACGTCGTTCATCTACTTCTGCCTCGGCGGCGTCATGGCACTCATCATTCGCGCCCAGCTGTTCGCCCCCGGACTCGACGTCGTGCAGACGAAGGAGCAGTACAACCAGCTGTTCACGATGCACGGCACAATCATGTTGCTGATGTTCGCGACACCGCTGTTCTTCGGATTCGCCAACTTCCTGGTTCCGCTGCAGATCGGTGCTCCCGACGTTGCGTTCCCTCGCCTCAACGCGCTCGCGTACTGGTTCTTCAACTTCGGCAGCCTCATCGCCGTTGCCGGGTTCCTGACCCCGCAGGGTGCTGCGTCGTTCGGTTGGTTCGCCTACCAGCCGCTCGCCAGCACGACATTCTCACCGGGAATCGGCGGCAACCTGTGGATGGTCGGGCTGGGCCTGTCGGGCTTCGGTACCATTCTCGGCTCGGTCAACTTCATCACCACAATTATCACCATGCGCGCCCCTGGAATGACGATGTGGCGGATGCCGGTCTTCACCTGGAACACGCTCATCACGGCTCTGCTCGCCTTGATGGTGTTCCCCGTGCTTGCCGCAGCCATGCTCGCCGCCGCATCCGACCGGATCTTCGGCTCGCACATCTACGACTCGGCCAACGGTGGTGCCATACTCTGGCAACACTTGTTCTGGTTCTTTGGACACCCCGAGGTGTACATCATCGCCCTGCCGTTCTTCGGCATCGTGTCCGAAGTCTTCCCGGTGTTCAGCCGCAAGCCGATGTTCGGGTACAAGACGCTGATCTACGCGACCATCTCCATCGCCGCGCTGTCCATCTCGGTCTGGGCGCACCACATGTACGTCACCGGCTCGGTGTTGCTGCCGTTCTTCTCGCTCATGACCATGCTCATCGCGGTCCCCACCGGGGTGAAGATCTTCAACTGGATCGGCACCATGTGGCGAGGGTCGCTGACCTTCGAGACGCCCATGATCTGGGCCATCGGCTTTCTCGTCACGTTCACTTTCGGTGGTCTCACCGGCGTGATCCTGGCCTCGCCGCCGCTCGACTTCCACGTGTCCGACACCTACTTCGTCGTCGCCCACTTCCACTACGTGGTCTTCGGTACCGTCGTGTTCGCCATGTTCAGCGGGTTCTACTTCTGGTGGCCCAAGTGGACCGGCAAGATGCTCAACGAGAGTCTCGGCAAGTGGCACTTCTGGTTGTTGTTCATCGGCTTCCACACCACATTCCTGATCCAGCACTGGCTGGGGGTCATGGGAATGCCGCGCCGGTACGCCACCTACTCGCCGGAGGATGGTTTCACCTGGATGAACCAGGTATCAACCATTGGCGCCATGATCCTCGCCGTGTCCATGATCCCGTTCTTCCTGAACGTGTACATCACGGCCCGCAAGGCGCCCCTGGTCACGGTCAACGACCCGTGGGGCTACGGCTCCTCACTCGAGTGGGCCACGTCCTGCCCGCCGCCGCGACACAACTTCACCTCCATTCCCCGCATTCGGTCTGAACGTCCGGCCTTCGACCTCAACCACCCCGAGGCTGGCATCCCCGTCGGAATCGGACCCGGCAAGGATGCGCCCGATGCGCCCGTCTACGACATCGACTCGAATCAGGTGAAATAAGTGAAGACCAACGTCAACCTGCTCTGGGTGCTCACCGTCTTCTTCGGAATCGTCACGGTTGTGTACGTCGGCTGGAGCCTGCTCGATCCCTTCCACGGCCAGATTGAGTGGGCGGGCACGTTCATGCTCGCCCTGTCCACGCTGCTCGTGGCCTTCGTCGCGTTCTACCTGGACAAGGTGCACGCCGCTCAGGGGGGGGAGCTTCCCGAGGACCGTCTCGATGGCAACGTCGACGACGGGGACCCCGAGATGGGCTTCTTCAGCCCGTGGAGCTGGTGGCCGATCTTCCTAGCCGCCGCCACGGCGCTCGTCTTCCTCGGTCTCGCCGTGGGTTTCTGGGTCTCTTTCATTGGACTCGGCCTGGGTCTGATCTCCCTAACCGGATGGGTGTACGAGTACTACCGCGGCCTATTCGCCCGCTAAGCACACAACACCAACCGATACCGATCTGCCGCTGCTGGCAGGTCGGTATCGTCGTTTAACGTTCGGCCAGGCTGTGTCACAGGGCAGGTGAGTGTTGGAGTCAGGCTGTGACAGCGCGGGGCAGTGTCCGGGCCGGGGTGCGCCAGCGCAGGACTGTGTCCCGGTTGCGCTTTTTCAGCGCGGGTCTGTGTCGCGGCGCCGAAACCCAAAGATGTCGAATGCGATCGTCACGTCCTGCAACGAACCTGGGGCCGGCTCAGGACCCGTCGGTACAGCGTGGTGCGACGACGGCCCCATGCCGATGAGCGAGGCCACCTCGGCCACTGAGAGCGCTACGGTTTGTTCGAGGCCATGCGCGCTCTCCAGAGCGAACCAGGCCGCGAGGCTGGCTTCGAGGTGTGCGGCCTTATCTGCCTGCATCTCCACGGCCAGGCCGGCCCGCCGGAGCTCTCGCAAATGCGTCGGTCGAGGGACCACCACGAGCAGCAGCCCGCTAGGTCGGAGAACGCGATGGAATTCCGCAGCATTGCGGGGCGCGAAGACGTTGAGGATGACGTCGACCGCAGCGCCCTGCACGGGCAGCGGGGACCAGACATCTGCTACCAGCCCGTCAATGCGGTCATGCGAGCGCATGGTTCGGCTCACCGCAGTGGGGGAGAGGTCCATGCCGAGCGCCCGGACGTCCTCGCCTAGGGGCAATGCCTCACGCAAGTAGTAGCCGGTACCGCAGCCTACGTCCAGAATACGTCGGGGATGCTCGGGGGAAATGATGGCGCGAATGGCGGCCTGGAGTGGCTCGTACCAGCCGGCTGCGAGAAAACTGTCGCGGGCATCGAGCATGGCTGCGCTGTCGCCGATGAACTTGGGCGGGCCGGTGAGGAGGTTGATGAAACCGCGCTTGTTGACGTCAAAGGAATGCCCCGTGCTGCATCCCAATCGGAGAGCGCCCGTCGGAGCGAGGGGCAGAAAGCAGTTCGGGCACCGAAGCCACTCCGATAACGTCTGGAGTGACATCGATGCCCGATCTGTGGTGGTGCCTGAAGAGCGCTACTTGTCGGTGATCGCTGCGGGGTGGTCGCCATGAGCGCGATTCAGCTCGGTCTGCGTGACTGGAGTGATCCGGTCTTCGAAGAACCAGCGGGACAGCCCGGCGCGAACCTTCTCGGCGGGGCCGATCTTGCCCTGGGCGTTGGGTCGAAGCATGAGCGGCTTGAAGTCGCTGTAACTCACCAGTTTCCAGCGCTCGTACTCATCGACCGGCTGGTGCACTTCGACGAACTCGCCGCCGGGCAGTCGAACGATGCGGCCTGACTCGTAGCCGTGCAGTACGATCTCGCGGTCCTTCTTCTGCAACGCGAGGCAGACGCGCTTGGCGATGAAGAAAGCCAGAATCGGTCCCAGCAACGTTGTGGCCTGGAGGGTGTGGATAACACCTTCCATGGTGAGGTGGAAATGCGTGGCCATGATGTCCGACGAGGCTGCAGCCCAGAGTGAGGCGTAGAACGTGACGCCGGCAGCACCGATAGCGGTGCGGGTCGGGGCGTTGCGCGGACGATCCAGCACGTGGTGCTCGCGCTTGTCCCCGGTGATCCAGGCTTCGATGAAGGGGTAGACCATGACGGTAACGATGAACAGTCCAACCACGGCCAGTACGACCACGATGTTGAGCGAGTAGGTGTGGTTCAGCCACACGACCTCCCACCCCGGCGGAATCAGGCGCATGGCGCCGTCAGCGAAACCGATATACCAGTCGGGCTGAGTACCGGCGGACACCGGTGACGGGTCATACGGACCATAATTCCAGATCGGGTTGATCGTGAATAGGGACGCGATCAGCATGACGACGCCGAAGACGATGAAGAAGAACCCACCGGCCTTGGCAGCGTACACGGGGAGCACCGGATATCCGACCACATTCTGGTTGGTGTGTCCGGCGGCCGGGTACTGGGTGTGCTTGTGCACGACGACGAAGAGGAGGTGCATCGCGATCAACGCGACGATGATTGCCGGCAGCAACAGGATGTGCAGCGAGTACAGCCGTCCGACTATGTCGGTGCCGGGGAATTCGCCGCCGAAGAGCAAGAAGGAGGTCCAGGTTCCGATAACCGGGATGCCCTTGACCAGACCGTCGATGATGCGCAGGCCGTTACCGGAGAGCAGGTCGTCCGGGAGGGAGTAGCCGGTGAATCCTTCGGCCATTGCGAGGATGAATAGGATGAACCCGATGACCCAGTTGAGCTCGCGCGGCTTGCGAAACGCACCGGTGAAGTAGATCCGCAGCATGTGCAGCCCGATGGCGGCGACAAACAGAAGAGCTGCCCAGTGGTGTACCTGGCGCATGAGCAGGCCGCCGCGAATGTCAAACGAAATGTCCATGGTCGACGACATCGCTACCGACATCGGGATGCCCTTGAGCGGCGCGTAGGAACCTTCGTAGACAACCTCCGCCATGGAAGCCTGGAAGAAGAAGGTCAGGAAAGACCCGGACAGCAGGATGATAACGAAGCTGTAGAGCGCAACTTCGCCGAGGAGGAAGGACCAGTGGTCAGGGAAGATCTTGCGACCAAGTTCTTTGACCGCGCCAGAGATGCTTGTGCGCTCGTCGATGTAGTTGGCGGCCGTGGCGGTGAAGCCACCGGCCTTCTTCGCCCCGACGGTTTGATCCCCAGCAGATTCGCGGGTGTTTACGGTTGTCATGCTCGCTCCCAGAAACTCGGGCCGACTGGTTCAGTGAAATCGCTTTGCGCGATCAGGTAGCCCTCAGCGTCCACGGCAATCGGGAGCTGGGGTAGTGCCCGCTTCGCCGGTCCGAAGATGACCTTGCAGTGGTTCTCAACGTCGAACTGCGACTGGTGACACGGGCAGAGCAGGTGATGGGTGTGCTGTTCATACAGTGCCACCGGGCATCCGACGTGGGTGCAAATCTTTGAGTACGCCACGATGCCCTGGTAGGACCAGGTCTTGCGTTCCTCTGATTCTACTAGGTCCGCTGGATCCATACGAATTAGGAGGACGGCTGCCTTGGCCTTTTCTTCCAGGCGACCATGCTCCATCTCGGACAGCCCTTCCGGTATGACGTGGAAGGACGATCCCAACGTGACATCCGAGGCCTTGATCGGTGTGCCGCTCGGGTCCATGGTCAGGCGGACGCCCTTTTTCCACATGGTTTCGTTTAGAAGGTCGACGGGGTTCTGGTCCATCGGACCGAGCCCGCGGAACAAGACAACGGCAGGCAGCGGGAAGACGACGAGCGCGCCGATCAGGCTGTTACGAATCAGCGTGCGACGACCGAAGCCGGATTCTTCATTTGCCTGCTGAAATATCTCCACGGCGCGGGCCCGAACGGGTTCGGTTCCGCGAACCGGGTGACGTTCGTCAACGCCTTCATGATCACTCATGAGGGCCTTGCCCCAGTGCACAGCACCGATACCGATGGCGAGTAACGCGAGGCTGAGCCCAAGACCGATGAACAGGTTGTTCAGGCGTACGGATCCCGGATCTTCCGGGACGATGGGAAAGGCCATGTAGGCGGCGATCGCGAAAACACTACCCACGATGGATACGTAGAACAACGTGTAGACAGCGCGCTCCGCTTTGCGCTCTTCCTTGTGGTCAAGGTCGGTGATGCGCGGACGATGCGGTGGGAACCCCGGGTTGACCAGGGAGTCCCGTGTGACGACGGCGGTGCTTGCGACGATTGGAGCAAGCGAGTCGCCAGGCGAGTCGGCGGCGGTTACGTCCTCCGCGCCGTTATCGTCCTTGACCATTGTTCTCCTTTGTGGGCTGTGAAAATACTCTGCGCGCTCGTGCTGCGCGGCGTTCGGGTGAGACGGGGGAACTGGTCAAGACCGATTCCCGGTCATCAGTTGGATTTTGCGGTGATCCACACGGTCAGGGCCACGATTGCGCCCAGCCCGAAGATCCAGATGAAGAGGCCCTCAGCCACCGGCCCCAGGGAACCGAGTGCTAAGCCGCCCGGAGACGGGTTGTCCTCGACGTACTTGAGGTAGGTGATAATGTCGCGCTTATCTTCCGGCGTGATGTTCATGTCGTTGAAGACGGGCATGTTCTGCGGGCCGGTGATCATGGCCTCGTAGATGTGCTGCGCCGACACGTTCTCGATCGCCGGGGCGAACTTACCCTCGGTCAGGGCGCCGCCGGCGCCAGCCACGTTGTGGCACATCGCGCAGTTGATGCGGAACAGCTCTGCGCCGTTTGCCGCATCGCCAGCAGCAGCGTCGAGCAATTCAGCCGCCGGAATTGCGGGGCCGGGAGCCAGCGAGGCAACGTAGGCCGCGAGAGCTGCAATTTGCTCAGACGTGAACTGCACCGGCTTCTTCTGTGCCTGCGGGCCCTGCATCTGCATGGGCATCCGTCCGGTGCCGACCTGGAAGTCGACCGACGCTGCGCCGACTCCGATCAGGCTGGGGCCTTCTGTGGAACCCTGGGCGCTCAGTCCATGGCAGGTGGCACAGTTTGCGGCGAAGAGCTTTTCGCCCTCAGCGATGGTCTGCTGGGAGGAAGCATCCGTTGTCGCAACGGCGGTGCTGGTACTGAGGGCGGCATAGGCACCTCCGGTGAACAGCAGTCCGATGGCGATGAGGGCAACGCTGGCGAGCGGGTGGCGACGTCCGGTTTTACTTGGACGGCGTGCTCGAGTCTTTTTGATCGTGGTCATGCTGAAGTAGTCCGCTCCCGTTTCTCAGTAAGAATTTCTATTTAAGAACGTAGATGACCAGGAAGAGCCCGATCCAGACGACGTCGACGAAGTGCCAGTAGTACGAAACCACGATGGCGCTGGTGGCTTCCTTGTGTCCGAAGTTCTTGACCGCGAAACCGCGCCCAATAATCAGAAGGAAGGCGATCAGGCCCGCCGTCACGTGAATTCCGTGGAAGCCGGTCGTGATGTAGAAGGCTGACCCATAGGCGTTGGAGGAGAGTGAGATTCCCTCGGACACCAGCGTGGCGTATTCAAACACCTGGCCGGTGACGAAGATCGCGCCGAGGGCATAGGTGAGGAAGAACCACTCGACCATGCCCCACTCGCTCGGCTTCCAGCCGGTCGATCGGGCCTGCAGCCGCTCGGCGGCAAACACCCCGAACTGGCAGGTCACCGACGAAGACACCAACACGAGCGTGTTGATCAACGCAAAGGTGAAATTGTGCTTGTCCGCCTCGAAGAGCCAGAGCTCGGAAGAGGTCGAACGAAGTGTGAAGTAGATGGCGAAGAGCCCCGCGAAGAACATCACTTCGCTGCCCAACCACACAATGGTGCCCACAGCCACGCTGTTAGGCCGGTTCACAACGGGCGCACTCGCCGTCTGAGTAATTGAGGTGCTGGTCACCCCTCTATTATGGCTGATATTCCCCCAAGTTTTTCTCAATCTGCCATGCAAGTGTCCTTTTATGCCCGATGGAGTGGTTCTTTTCCCGGCTGGTTTCGTTGTGAATTCGGGCGAGTCGGGCCCGTTCTCCTAAGATCGAAAACATGCTCGAATCCCAGACTTGGCCAAAGATTTTAGATTCCCTCCTGTCCGGTCGGGACTTGAGCGTGGCAGACGCCGCATGGAGCATGGAACGGATCATGCTCGGCGAGGCCAGCCCCTCCCAACTCGGAGCCTTCCTGGTCGCTTTGCGAGCCAAGGGAGAGACCGTCGATGAGATCGTCGGTTTTCGGGATGCCGTGCTGGAGCATGCCATTGAACTCCCCGTCAATCCGATGGCGCTCGACATCGTCGGAACCGGCGGCGACCAGTTCGGCACGGTCAACATTTCGACCATGGCATCGATCGTCTGTGCGGCGGCCGGCGTGCCGGTCGTCAAACACGGAAACCGGGCAGCCAGCTCAGCTTCCGGGTCGTCAGACGTACTCGGTGAACTCGGCATTGACCTGTCGCGAGACGCCGCTCGGGTAGCGCAGGTCTTTGAGGAGACCGGAATTACCTTCGCCTTTGCGGCGGCCTTTCACCCGGGCTTTAGGCACGCAGCCCTGACCCGGAGCGAATTGGGCATCCCCACCGTGTTCAACTACCTCGGCCCCCTGTGCAATCCGGCCAGGCCGGAGGCATCCGCTGTCGGAGTGGCGACCCTGGATCGGGTCCCCCTCTTCGTCGGCGTGTTTCAGACCCGCGGTGCCACGGCCCTTGTCTTTCGCGGTGACGACGGGCTCGACGAGCTGACCACGACCGGGCACAGCCACATTTGGGAGGTCTCCCGCGGCCTCGTGACCGAACATGACATTGACCCGCGTGACCTCGGCATTAACCGGGCGCAGATCGGCGACCTGGTTGGTGGCTCCCCACGGCACAACGCCGATGTCGTGCATTCCGTGCTGGCCGGCAATCAGGGACCGATTCGGGACATCGTGCTGCTCAACGCCGCAGCCGGACTCGTCGCCTTCGATCTCGCCAACGATCCCGCTCAGGTGCAGGTTGCGATTTTGGATCGTTTTCGCAGCAAGCTGGTTGTGGCCGCCGAAGCGATTGACTCCGGTGCGGCCACGGCCAAATTGTCCGCCTGGGTGGCGGCGACCCGGATCTGACCCCGGCCGCCGTACACCCGGTCGCCCGCTACAACACGTCCTCGTCGACCCAACCGAACGTCTTGGTGACGGCCTTCTTCCAGTTGCGCAGCTGACGGTTGCGTTCCTCGTCGTTCATCTGGGGAGTCCAGCGACTGTCCTCCTGCCAGTTGGTGCGCAGCTCGTCGAGTCCGCTCCAGAACCCGACGGCGAGGCCGGCCGCGTACGCAGCGCCCAGGGCGGTCGTCTCGGCGACGACGGGGCGCACCACGGGAACACCGAGAATATCGGCCTGGAACTGCATGAGCGTGTTGTTGGCAATCATGCCGCCGTCGACCTTGATCTCGGTCAGAGGGACACCGGAGTCGGCATTGACCGCGTCGATGACTTCCCGGGTCTGGAACGCAGTCGCCTCGAGCGCTGCCCGGGCGATGTGACCTTTATTGACGAACCGGGTCAGGCCGACCAGCGCGCCGCGGGCATCGGCTCGCCAGTAAGGCGCGAACAGGCCGGAGAACGCCGGCACGAAGTACGCACCGCCGTTGTCCTCGACCGTTTTGGCGAGATCCTCGATCTCGGCGGCGGAACTGATCATGCCGAGGTTGTCCCGCATCCACTGCACCAGGGAGCCCGTGACCGCGATTGAGCCTTCCAGGGCATAGTGCGGTGCTGCATCGCCGAGCTTGTAGCCGAGCGTCGTGAGCAGCCCGTTCTTCGAGTGCACGATCTCGGTACCGGTATTGAAGATCAGAAAGTTGCCGGTGCCGTAGGTGTTCTTCGCCTCGCCCTGGTCGAAGGCCGCCTGACCAAAGGTTGCGGCTTGCTGGTCGCCGAGGATGCCGGCAACGGGAACTTCCCGCAGCAGGCTCGAGGTGTGGGCTGTTCCGTAAACCTCCGATGAGGAACGAATCGACGGGAGCATCGACCGGGGCACGTCGAAGATGGCGAGGATCTCGTCGTCCCACTGCAGCGTTTCGAGGTCCATGAACAGGGTGCGACTCGCGTTGGTGACGTCGGTCGCGTGCACTCCGCCGTCGACACCGCCGGTGAGATTCCACAGTACCCAGGAGTCGGTGGTGCCGAACAGGAGGTCGCCGGCATCCGCTTTCGCGCGCGCGCCCTCGACGTTTTCGAGGATCCAGACGATCTTGGTGCCGGAAAAATAGGTGGCCAGCGGCAGGCCGACCTTCTGCTTGAAGCGCTCGACACCGCCGTCCGCGGCGAGGCGGTCGACAATGGGCTGGGTGCGGGTGTCCTGCCAGACGATGGCGTTGTACACCGGAATACCGGTGGTCTTGTCCCAGACGACGGCTGTTTCGCGCTGGTTGGTTATGCCGATGGCCTTGATATCGTGGCGGGTCAGATTGGCCTTGGACAGCGCCTGGCCAATAACCTCGCGGGTGTTGTCCCAGATTTCCTTCGGGTCGTGCTCGACCCACCCGGCCTGCGGAAAAATCTGCTCGTGCTCCAGCTGCCCGGTCGAGACAATCGATCCGGCCTTGTCGAAGATGATGGCGCGGGAACTGGTGGTTCCCTGGTCGATCGCAAGAATGTAGTCAGTCATGGGTCAGTGTCCTCCTTGAAAATGGTGCGAGACGTGCGGGTGGCGGCACAAACGGGCCGATTCTCACGAAGGCAACCGACCCGTCTGGGCTGGTCAAGAGACGAGAAGGGGAAGAAGTGCCGTTGCGGTCCAGCCGGCGAGCAGGCCGCCGATGACCGGTCCAACTACCGGAACCCAGGAGTAGGACCAATCAGAGCTGCCCTTGCCCTTGATAGGCAGGATGAAGTGGGCGATGCGCGGTCCGAGGTCACGAGCCGGGTTGATGGCGTAGCCGGTGGGCCCGCCGAGTGAGGTGCCGATCACGATGACGAGAATGGCCACGGGAAGGGCTCCGAGCGCTGCGAGGCCGCCGGACTCACCCTGACGACCGCCGCCGAAGGCGATGACGACGAAGACCAGCACGAAAGTACCGATGATTTCGGTGACGAGGTTCCAACCGTACGAGCGGATGGCCGGCCCGGTGGAGAAGACACCAAGCTTGTTGGCCGGTTCGGGCTCGGCGTCGAAGTGCTGTTTGTAGGCCAGCCAGCACGCGACAGCGCCCAGGATGGCGCCGAGCATTTGGGCTCCGATGTAGGCGAGCACGGAGACGACGTTGACGGGAACACCCATGCCGAATTCCGTGGCGCCGTTGGCGACCAGTCCGAGGGTGACGGCGGGGTTCAGGTGCGCCCCTGAACGGTAGGCGACGGTGACGCCGGCGAAGACCGCGAAGCCCCAACCGATGGTGACCATGAGAAACCCCCCGCCGAGGCCCTTGTTTTTGGCCAAGGCGACGTTGGCGACGACGCCCGTTCCGAGCAGAACCAGCATTGCGGTGCCCACGACCTCCGAGATCATTACAGCTCCGATATTGTCCACGAGAACCTTTCTGGTCAGGCCGGGGATGCCGAAGCTGCCCCTCTACGGTGAGCGGATGGCATCAACATAGCGCGCGGTGTCATCGAGGGGAATAGGCTGTTCGAGTTGGCCTCGACCCTTTCCGTGCGTAATCGTTGCGTGTAGGTTGATCGTGGGAAAATGCGCTTGGGGCGAAGCGTCCGATCAATCCGTGGCACCACCGAGTGAATGGCTGGTCATGAAGAAGCTCATCAACGATCCGAAGAACGTCGTCAACGAGGCCGTCGCCGGGTTCGAGGCGGCGCACGCCGATATTGTGCGGGTCTCACCCGATCCGCTCTTCATTGTGAGAGCGGATGCCCCCGTGCGCGGCAAGGTGGGACTCGTCAGCGGCGGCGGCAGTGGACACGAACCTCTGCACGGCGGATTCGTCGGTGTCGGGATGCTCGATGCCGCCGTTCCCGGGCCGGTCTTCACTTCCCCGACGCCGGATCCCATCCTCGCCGCGACCCAGGCCGTGGATGGCGGAGTGGGGGTGCTGCACATCGTGAAGAACTACACCGGGGACGTGCTGAATTTCGAGACCGCAGCCGATCTCGCATCCGCTGAAGGAATTGAGGTTCGCACGGTCATCATCAATGATGACGTCGCGGTGAAGGACTCGCTCTATACCGCGGGACGCCGCGGTGTGGCCGGAACGGTGCTGGTCGAGAAGATCACCGGGGCCGCGGCTGAACGCGGCGATGACCTGGCTGCTGTCGTTGCCGTGGCCGAAAAGGTCAATTCTCGGGTACGCACGATGGGGGTGGCGTTGACGCCGTGCGTGGTGCCGCACGCCGGCGAGCCGAGCTTCGTGCTCGCTGACGACGAGATCGAGATCGGCATCGGAATCCACGGTGAGCCCGGCCGGGAACGCATCAAGCTCGAGCCGGCCGATGCCATCGTCGACCGCCTGCTCATGCCCATTTTGGAGGAACTGCCGTTGGCCAGCGGCGACCAGGTGCTGGTGTTGGTCAACGGCATGGGCGGCACGCCGCTGGTGGAGCTATACATCGTGTTCCGGCGCGCGGTCGAAGTACTGCGCGAGCGGGGCATCGCGGTGTCGCGTAGCCTCGTGGGCAACTACACGACGAGCCTCGAAATGGCGGGGGCGTCGATTTCCGTGCTGCAGCTGGATGCAGAGCTGACCGCCCTCTGGGATGCACCGGTGCAGACGGCCGCGCTACGGTGGGGACGATAGAAGGAGGCGCCGATGAGCCCGGACGCACGAACAAACTCGGACCTGGATACCGCCTGGACCGTGCGGTGGATTCGGCGCAGCGCAGAGGTGTTGGCCGCCGAGCGCGCCGCGTTGAACACGCTCGATCGTGACATCGGCGACGGCGATCACGGCGAAAACATGGATCGCGGTTTTCAGGCAGTCCTGCCCAAACTCGACGGTCTGGCTGACGATGCGAACCCGAGTACCGTACTCAAGTTACTCGCCACCACGCTCATCTCCACCGTCGGCGGAGCCGCCGGGCCACTGTACGGCACCGCGTTTCTGAAGGCCGCCGGCGTAACTGCTGCCGCTGGCACTCTCGACGGTATGGCACTCGTCGCCCTCCTGACGGCGGCCAGGGACGGCATCGTCCTGCGCGGCAAGGCCGGGGCGGGGGACAAAACCATGATCGACGCCTGGAGCCCGGCCGTCGATGCGGCCCAGGCCGCGCAGTCGGCGGGCGGGAGCGCACCGGCCGTGCTGACAGCGGCAGCGGATGCCGCAGCGCGGGGTGCCCAGGACACCGAACCGCTCGTGGCGCGGAAGGGCCGAGCGAGCTACCTGGGTGAGCGGGCGATCGGTCACCGGGATCCGGGCGCACAGTCGACGGCGCTCCTGCTACGCGCCGCGGTCGACGCGACCCGGGTGACGGAGTGAGCGTGCCGGCATCCGCTGACCGGGTTGGCCTGGTTTTCGTCTCGCACAGCGCGAAGATCGCGGCGGGGCTGGTTGAACTAGCCCGTCAGATGGCACCGACCGTGCGCCTCGTCGCTGCCGGTGGCACCGACGAGGGCACAATCGGAACGAGCTTCGATTTGATCACGACGGCACTGGCCGAGGCGGAGGGTGGCGCCGGTGTGGTCATTTTGTGCGACCTTGGCTCGGCCATTCTGACCGCGGAAACGGCCCGCGATTTTCTCGACCAGGCGAAGCAGGATCAGGTACGGATTGTGGATGCTCCGCTGGTCGAAGGTGGGGTTGCGGCGGCGGTCGCCGCGGAAATCGGGGGAGACCTCGACGCCGTCGAGGCAGCCGCGCGCACGGCACTTCAGCCGGCCCACGCGGGCGAGCCTAGTGCCGATGCCGATGCCGATGCCGATGGCGGGACCGCAGATCCAGCCGAGGCTGGGGAAATCTCCCGCACCGTGATCCTGGTGAACAGGGACGGTCTGCACGCTCGTCCGGCGGCGGAATTCGTGAGCCTCGCGAGCACCTTCGCGGTGCCCCTCACGGTGAACGGCACGGACGCGACGAGCCTGCTCAGCATTATGTCGCTCGGACTGGCCCGGGGGAGTAGCGTGCACCTGGCCTCGACCGACCCCGCGGCCGGGCCCGCAATCAGCGCCCTCGCGGCCCTGCTGGAATCCGGATTCGGCGAGGCCTAGCTCGGCCTGCACGTTCCTCTTATCAGTTGCGTACCTTTTTGTCCAATCGGGCGTATCGTAATGGCATGATTCAGGACAGGAAAACCCCACGCGGTCCGGAACAGTGGGGTGCAACCGATTTCCGGTCGTGCCCGATCTGCGGTCATGCGATGCGTGAACACACCATCGACCACTCGTCGCGAAACACGGTGGTCAATTGTCCGGTGCCCCACCCCGGGGCCTGGGACCGTGACGCGTTCGAACCGGTCAATGAATTCGGCATGGTCATGCACCACGCGCACGCCTGATCCGCAATTCTGATTGCGCGGCCAGCTCGCTGTCACTGGCTCAGCGCCAGCGAACGGATGCGGAAACTTCCGTTCCATCCGCCGTCAACGGTGAGGCAGATGGTGCGACCCATCCGGTCACCACCGGGACCACTCCGGCCCAGACCGCGTGGTTTTCGCCATCGTCGACGGCCTCGCTCGGTGCACCACTGCGCATCTTCATGCTCACCCCGGTGAGGGGTATGCGCAGCACAATGGTCGCTGCCAGTTCGCGGCGCGTCATCGGGCGCACCTCTTCGCTTCGGCCGGGCATGAGCCGTTCGGAGAGAACGAGCAGCTCAACGGCGAGGGATATTTGGTCAGCAGCCAGGGAGCGCCGACGCGCGTGGCCGTTCTGCTGCACGGGGGAAACCCTCCCGGCGCCAGCGCGACCGATGGTGGAAGCGGGTCAGCAGCATCCGCTTGATGTGCTGGATTTGACACCGGGATACCCGTCGACCGGAAGCTTGTCGGGGCACGCCTGGACGGCCGCGTGGCGCCTGGCCGCCGCGAGACCCATTCCATAGACCGAACCACCCCTACAGGGCACCCTGGCGCTGCACACGGAAATCGCCGACCACCTGGGGCATGCCAGGGGAGTGCGGTTTGAGGCCGAGGACATCGCCGTCACGGCTGGCACGAGTGAAGCACTCGCTCTTGTGGTCCTGGCGCTGCGGGAACACCTGGAGTCCGGTGCAGGAAAGGATTCCGCTCGAGCACCGCCTCTGGCTCGCGGCAACTCATGTCTTGGGAGCGAAATTTCCCGTTCCCCTCCGCTGCCCATCGATTCGTGCTCGGTTGGCTCGATCCGTTTTTGTCAAGCGGTTCAACTTCGGATTGCAAAGTGGTTTCGGCTCCACAAGCCTGTGGTGGCAACGTGATTGAATGCTCGGCCGACCAGGCGATACAGGTACCACGCCGCGACGCCGATGGCTAGTGACGAGATCGTTCCGAACCAGGGGGCACTGGCCTCCCAAGTCGGGTAGACGACCCAGTGGGTGAGGTAGATGAATAGGGATGCGCTGGCCAGTAGTCGAACGGCCGGAACGAGGGTGCGCGGCATCCGCAGTCGTTCCACCCAGATCAGCAACAGTATTCCGGCCACCACAACTGCTTCGCGTGCTGGATCCCCGAAAAATCCGATCGTGGCGACGATCGCCGCTGACGATGCCGCCACACGCTTCCAGTTATTGTCGGCCCGGGCGATGACCCAGCCGAGCACGAGAGACCAGAGCACGGTGAACGGGGTGTATCGTTCAATTCCTTCTGCCTCGATGCCGACGAGTGCGAATCGGGTCGTGACGGCTGCCGCTAACAGGGTGATCGGGAACGTCCACGGGTGCCGTCGTTCGAGGCGGTCGATCGGGCGAATTAGGAACATTGCGGCAAAGCCGAGCATGGTCCAGACGGCGGCCTCGAGAAACCAGAATTGCCATTGCTCGTTCCACTTGCCGTCGCCGGGGACGAGGTGGTTGACCAGCAGCGCTGTGGTCCAGGTGTACTTGCCGGTGAGCACGGCGACGGCCCCTATCCACAGCGTGGCCGGAATCGCGATCTGGGCTGCGCTTCTGAGCAGGCGGCGAACGCGCGTGGCCCCCGCAACGTCGGCGAGCTGAAATCTGGCCAGGTTGTATCCGGCGACGGCGAGCAGCAGGTGTGCGCCGCCCTGCACAGTGATCAGGTCGGCATGGGTGCCGACGATCAGCACGATTGCGAGTGCGCGGAGAACGGCGGGAGTCTCGACCCGGGGAAAGCGGACCTTCCGCGCTCCGACTGTCGCCGCTCCACGCTTCGCCGTTTCGCCCACGGCCGTGCTGTCAGCCTGTGGGGGAGGGCCGTCGGCCGAGGACACGAGGTTCCGGGCCGATTGTGCTGGCCAATCCCGCGGCAACGCGCCGAGGAGATCCTCCAGCCGCAGGGCCACCTCGACGTAGCTCAACGAATCCCCGCCGAGCCCGGCGAAAGTGTCGTCGATGGTCGCGTCTGGGCGCCCAAGGAGAATGATGAACAGGTTACGGATCATGTCGGAGGTTGCGACTTGCCCGGGGTTCGCTGCTGTCGACGCCTTCTGGGCGTCGATCATCTGGGCATAACGGACGAGCGAGGCAAGGTCGGGCTTGCCACTGGCTGTGCGAGGAAACTCGCTAACCGTGTAGACGTGTATAGCGTGCGTGGGGATTCCGAGTAGCACAGCGGTGCGGGTTCGTGCCCTGTCGACGTACCGGGCCGCACGGATGAATACGAGCAAGCGTTCTCCGGTGCTTGCCGTACGGGCTTCGATTCCTTCCTCGGCGAGGAGGCGTTGGACGGAATCGAGGTCGACCCGGAGCCCATACACCTTCACGAATCGGTTTAGCCGTCCGACGACCTCGAACATGCCGTCCTCGCGGTGCCGGGCGAGATCGCCGGTGCGAAGCTCGTGGACCGTGCGCCCCAATGCGAAGTCGGCCGGTGTCTCGGCGTAGCCGAGCATGACGTTGGGGCCCTCGTAGACGAGTTCGCCGACGTCCGCTCCCGCCTCGGCATCGATGCGCAGGTGACCTCCAGGAATGGGGCGGCCGATGCTGCCGGCGGCATGGTCGGCGAGCTCCGCAGGGACGTACGCCATCCGCGCAGTGGCCTCTGTCTGCCCGTACATCACGAAAAATTCGAACCCGCGACGCTCACCGAGGCGTGCAAAACGGCGCACCGTTTCTGGGGCGAGGCGGCCGCCGGCCTGGGTGAGGTAGCGGATGCTCGCTGGCAACCGATCCGTGAAATTGCCCGCCTCAAGAAGCTCGAAGGTGTAGGGCACGCCGGCGAAAGAAGTGATCCGATGCATCCCGGCCTCGTCCCAGAACGCCGCGTCGGCCACCGATCGCTCGGTGAGGACGACGCTCGCTCCCGACACGAGGTGGCTGTTCAGGACCGAGAGGCCGTAGCAGTAATGCATCGGCAGCGTGGTTACTGCCCGGTCTGCAGGCGTGAGACGCAGGTACGCCGCAATGGCTTGTGCGTTGCTCAGCAGGTTTTGCCGGGACAACCGAACGAGCTTCGGCGACCCGGTGGACCCGGAGGTGCTCACCAGCATGGCTAGGTCGTCGGAGAAGCTGTGCGTGGATCCAGGCCGCATCTCCCGCAGGGCCGGGCCGTCCCCGTCGCGGACGGCAATGACGTCAGGGTCGAACCGTTCAGCCAGTGACGCGCGATGAGTCCGTGATGCTTCATCGTCACCCGGTGCGACCAGAAGCACCGGGTGGCCACCTTCCAGAGCTGCAAGGTAGGTAACGATCGGCTCGACGGCATTTGCTGCCTCCAGCATCACGAGTCGGCGGACACTACCAAGCTCGAGACGGCGTATGGCGACCATCCTGGCTAGCTGGACGTAGCTAAGGTCTCCACTACCGGTGACGAATGCGACGTCGTCGTCTGAGCCATTAAGGAGGGTCAGTCGTGGTGCGGGCATGGTGAGGAGCACGAGAATACTTTCGAACGGTGCGCAGGGGTGGGTTAGGTAAGGATATCCTACATAGTAGGAAACCGCACGGACTGCGGAAGTTCAACTCGCCACTGAACCCGTGTCCACAAACGGGGGGCAGAATAAAATAGTTGATCTCCAGCTGATGCGAACTTGGATCGTGCTGAGGACTCGTCTCCGTAATTGCGGACGGTATGCGGCGATGGTGGTTGCTTGGGACAATGACTCCTATCAAGCAGTACTTGACATAATATGCATTATCAGTCACATGCCCGAGAGTGGTCGAGAGGGTTGTCCGGCCCGCCGAACTGCGGGCCGAACATCACTGCGGTAACGCCGGATCAGGCGCCGACGTAGGCTGCCAGGTGCTCGCCGGTCAACGTCGAACGCCCGGCCACGAGATCGGCGGGCGTTCCCTCAAAGACGATTCGGCCGCCGTCGCGCCCGGCGCCGGGGCCCAGGTCGATGATCCAGTCGGCATGCGCCATGACCGCCTGGTGGTGCTCAATCACGATGACGGACTTACCGGAGTCAACCAGCCGATCCAGCAGTCCGAGCAGATTCTCAACGTCGGCAAGGTGCAGGCCAGCGGTTGGCTCGTCCAGAACGTAGACATCGCCCTTGTCGGCCATTTGCGTGGCGAGCTTGAGCCGCTGCCGCTCACCGCCGGAGAGTGTCGGCAGCGGCTGGCCGAGGCTGAGGTAGCCGAGGCCAACGTCGGCGATCCGGCAGAGAATTGCGTGCGCCGCCGGAATGCGTGACTCCCCCGCACCGAAAAACTGCTCGGCCTCGGTCACCGACATCGCCAGCACCTCACTGATGTCGCGCCCATTGAGGTGGTAGTCCAGGACGGATGCCTGAAACCGCCTGCCCTCGCAGACCTCACAGGGAATGGCGACACCCGCCATGATTCCCAGGTCGGTGTAGATGACGCCGGCGCCGTTGCAGTTGGGGCAGGCGCCTTCGGAATTGGAGCTGAACAACGACGGCTTCACGCCATTGGCCTTCGCGAATGCCTTGCGGATCGGCTCGAGCATGCCGGTGTACGTCGCCGGGTTGCTGCGCCGCGACCCCTTGATCGCGCCCTGGTCGACGGTCACCACACCGTCCCGACCCGAGACCGATCCGGTGATCAGCGAACTCTTACCGGACCCGGCCACACCGGTGAGCACGGTCAACACACCGAGCGGAATGTCGACATCGACGTTCTGCAGGTTATGGGCGCTGGCGCCGCGAACCGGCAGGACACCCGACGGTGCACGCACGGTCGACTTGACGGCGGCCCGGTCGTCCAGATGCCGACCGGTCAATGTGCCGCTGCTGCGAAGCCCGGCGAGAGAGCCCTCGAAGACCACCTCGCCGCCGTCCGAACCAGCACCCGGCCCGAGGTCGATGACGTGGTCGGCGATCGCGATCATCTCCGGCTTGTGCTCCACCACCAACACCGTGTTGCCCTTGTCGCGCAGCTGGACGAGAAGGGTGTTCATGCGCTGGATGTCGTGCGGGTGCAGTCCGATGGTCGGTTCGTCGAAGACATAGGTCACGTCGGTGAGTGAAGATCCGAGATGACGGATCATCTTGGTACGCTGCGACTCGCCGCCGGAGAGCGTGCCAGACGCCCGGTCCAGGGACAGGTAACCCAGCCCGATCTGCACGAAGGAGTTCAGCAGGAGCTCCAACGCGGTAAGCAGCGGCGCGACGGACGAGTCGTTCAGGCCACGAACCCACTCGGCGAGGTCGCTGATCTGCATCGCACAGGCATCCGCGATACTGATTTCGTTGATCGTCGACGATCGCGCGCCCTCGTTCAGTCGGGTGCCGTTGCAGTCGGAGCAAACGGTGAAGGTCACCGCACGCTCCACGAACGCTCGAATGTGCGGCTGCAGCGAGTCAACATCCTTGGTGAGCATCGACTTTTGGATCTTGGGAATCAGGCCTTCGTAGGTGAGGTTGATGCCCTCGATCTTGATCTTGGTCGGCTCCTTGTGGAGGAGGTCGGCGAGTTCCTTCGTGGTGAAGTCCTTGATCGCTTTGTTGGGGTCGAAGAAGCCGCAGCCATTGAAGATACGTCCAAACCAGCCGTCCATGCTGTAGCCAGGGATGGTCAGTGCGCCCTCGTTCAGGGATTTGGTGTCGTCGTAGAGCGCGCGGAGGTCCATATCGGTGACCGATCCCCGACCCTCGCAGCGGGAACACATGCCCCCGGTGATACTGAAGCTGCGGCGTTCCTTGACGGTCTGTCCCCCGCGTTCGATCGAAACGGCGCCCGCTCCAGTGATCGAGGCGACGTTGAACGAATACGCCTGGGGTGAGCCGAGGTACGGGTCGCCCAGTCGGCTGAACAGGATGCGCAGCAGGGCGTTGGCGTCGGTGGCGGTGCCGACGGTGGAGCGTGCGTTGGCCCCCATCCGCTCCTGGTCGACGATAATGGCCGTCGTCAGCCCGTCGAGCACATCGACGTCGGGCCTGGCCAGGGTCGGCATGAAGCCCTGCACGAAGGTGCTGTACGTTTCGTTGATCATGCGTTGCGACTCGGCAGCAATGGTGCCGAACACTAGTGAGCTCTTGCCCGAGCCGGACACGCCCGTGAACACGGTCAGCCGGCGCTTGGGAATCTCCACGCTGACGTTCTTGAGATTGTTTTCCCGAGCGCCCTGCACACGGATCAGGTCGTGGCTGTCTGCAACCTGCATCTCCGATTCCGGGTTCGCCGTGTTCGTGGTCATGCTATTCGCCCGTAAACCCGATCGTGTCGCCCACGTAGCGGGTGTTGCCGACCGGAACCGGCTCAACCGCAGCGGCTACGACCTCGGCCGCGAACTCGCTGACGTTGTACAAGCGACCGGCCGCTTCCTTACGGGCGCTGAGAGCACCGGGGTTGGACCGCTCGAGCAGTGTCGCCGTGATGGTGCCCTCGATCATGTCGCCGGAGACCACGACAAAGCCGATTCCGGATTCCTCAAGCTGCGGGATCACCGCGCGCAGGGCATCCTCACCGGCACGCTTGCTGCGAGCCACCCGCTCATACTCCGGCATGGTCGGCGTGGTCTTGATGAAGTGCGCCTGGTGGCTGGTGACGTACACGACGCGGGAGTCATCACCGAGCAGCGGGACCGCTTCGTTGAGCAGGTTCACCTGGGCATCGTGGTTCAACGTCATGGCGTAGTCGGCGGCCATGCCACTCTCCATGCCGCCCGAGGCGTTCATCACCAGAATATCGAGGCCGCCGAATTCGGTGCGAATGGTCTCGAACATCGCGGCGACCGAGGCCGGGTCGGTCAGGTCGGCACCGACCGTGATGGCCGTACCGCCGGCAGCGCGAATGGCGTCGGCGAGTTTGTTCGCGCGGGCCTCCTTATTGCGGTAATTAATGACGACCCTGGCGCCGGCTTCGGCGAAGTACCCGACAGTATCGGCACCGATACCGCGGGACGAGCCGGTGACGAGTACACGCTTGCCCTCGAGTGATCCTGCTGCAAGTGGATTGGTCACGTGGGCTCCTTTTAGTTTCATGCACGCCGGTAGTCATGCACGTTAGTCATTCACGTCGAATTTAGATGAGGCGGGCATCGACTGCCACACACTCGCCTGTCGACCATATCAACAAGCTGGCCCTGCCCCCGTTGACTGGACACCTCACAAGAGAGAATGTTCACATGGGAAACACACGTCGGGAGTTCACTCCTGAGTACAAAGACGAAGCCGTGAAGCTGGTGA
>NZ_SOGF01000052.1:0-210472 GCF_004402355.1 Cryobacterium sp. TMS1-20-1
GGAACAGGCCATCAGAATCGCTCATAATCAATTTTCCCAGACCAACACCCCAACCCCGGGAAATCGACCGGCGTTTTAAACTTTGGTACTACTGACCCACGCTCCTAGGTGACGACGATGCGCTACAAGCTAGCTGCGCAGCTCGCGCAGCAGAATTGCGGTGGCCAGGGCAGCGGATGCCGCCTCCTCGCCCTTGTCTTCCTTCGATCCGGGCAGTCCGGCCCGGTCGAGGCCTTGCTGTTCGTCGTCGAGGGTCAGCACGCCGAAGCCCACGGGCTTGCCGGTGTCGAGCGCAACGCGAGTGAGACCATCCGTTGCCGCATTGGAGACGAACTCAAAGTGTGGAGTGCCGCCCCGGATGATCACGCCGAGGGCGACGGCCGCGTCGGCCCCGTTTTCGAGCGCGACCTTGCAGGCAACGGGCAGTTCGAAGCTGCCCGGCACGCGCACGAGCGACCAGGAGGCTCCGCTCGCTTCGAGCACGCGGGTTGCGCCGGCGATGAGGCCGTCGGTGATCACGTCGTGCCAGAGACCCGCGACGATGACGACGCGCAAGCCGGAGCCGTCAACGCTGAGGGTGGGTCCTGTTCCGGCCATTAGGCGATTCCGTTCATGATTTCGGTGTCGGTGATGTGGTGCCCCATGCGGTCGCGCTTGGTGGCGAGGTATTCCTCGTTGTATTCGCCGATCCCCACCACGAGTGGCACGCGCTCGGTCACAGCGACGCCGTGCAGTTCGAGTTGACGTACCTTCTCGGGGTTGTTGGTGAGCAGCCGCACCGAACTCAACCCCAGTTCGTGCAGGATGCTGGTGGCCGCGCCGTACTCGCGGCTATCGACGGGCAGACCCAGCGCCACGTTGGCGTCGAGGGTGTCGAGCCCGTCTTCCTGCAGCTCGTAGGCGCGCAGCTTATTGATCAGGCCGATGCCGCGCCCCTCCTGGCCGCGCAGGTAGACGACCACGCCGCCTTCCTCCTGGATGATGTCGAGTGAGGCGTCGAGCTGTGGTCCGCACTCGCACTTGAGTGAGCCGAACGCTTCGCCGGTGAGGCACTCGGAGTGAACCCGCACGATGGCGCCATTGGCCGGGTTGCCGGCGACGAAGGCGACGTGGTCGGCGCCCGTGGAACGGTCTCGGTAGGCGCGCACCCGAAAGAGGCCGTGCCGGGTGGGGATGGTGGTCTCCACCTCGAAGTCGACCCGCGGCGCCTCGATCAGTGGCGCGATCGTCGGCAGTGCTGCGTTGGGGTGGAACTCGTCGAGGTAGCTGATCAGGTCTTTAATCGTGATGACGTGCAGCCCCTCGCGCTCGCCGAGTTCGAGCAGGCCGGGCAGTCGCATCATCTCGCCGTCTTCGGCGACGATCTCAGCGATCGCCGCGACCGGAACCAGACCGGCTAGTTTCATCAGGTCGACGCCGGCTTCGGTGTGGCCGCTGCGCTCGCGCACGCCGCCGTCGCGGGCGCGCAGCGGCAGGATGTGGCCGGGGCGGTGCAGGCTGGCCGGTGCCGACGCCGGATCGGCCAGAACTCGCAGGGTGTGGGCCCGGTCGGCGGCGCTGATCCCGGTCGACAGCCGATCGGCCGCGTCGACGCTCACGGTGTAGTTGGTACCGAGCGGGTCTTCGTTGTTCAAGACCATCACCGGCAGGTCGAGCTGGTCAGCGATCTCATTCGTCATCGGCGCGCAGATGAAGCCGGAAGAGTAGCGCACGGTCCAGGCGATCCACTCCTGCGTGGCGAGCTGGGCCGAGATAATGACGTCTCCCTCGTTTTCGCGGCCCTCGTCGTCGGCGACGATGACCGGTCGACCGAGGCGTAGGGCGTCGAGTGCGGAGGGAATATCGGCGAGGCTCATGATGCGCTCCTTGGGGTGGTGACGTGCTGGGAATTGTGGGTCGCCGTCAGGGCGAGCATCCGTTCAACGTGGCGGGCCAGAATGTCCGTCTCAATGTTGACTCGGTCGCCGACGGCGCGCTCGCCGAGGGTGGTCACCGTGAGGGTCTCGGGAATGAGTGACACCTCAAACCACTGATCCGTCTCGGTGGCGGGGCTGATGTTGCTCACCGTGAGGGAGACGCCGTCGATGGCGATCGAACCCTTGCCGACGACGAGCGGCGCGAGTTCGGCGCTGAGGCTGAACCGCAGCACTCGCCAGGCATCACCGGGCGTGAGGCTAAGCACCGTGCTGGTGCCGTCAATGTGGCCCTGCACGATGTGGCCGCCGAGGCGTCCACCGACGAGGGCGGCGCGTTCGAGGTTGACCGGGGAGCCGACGAGGGCCGCGGACAGTGTCGACATCGACAGGGTCTGCGCCATCACGTCGGCGGTGAAGGTTTCGGCGGTGCGCTCGACCACGGTGAGACAGACGCCCTGCACGGCGATGGAGTCGCCTCGCAGCGCGCCGTCGATCACGAGCGGGCCGCGGATGGTGAGGCGGGCGGCATCCGCTGTCTGCTCGATGCGCTCGATTTGGCCGAGCTCCTCGATGATTCCGGTGAACATGGGTTCCTTAGTTGGTCTGCGGTCGGGCGACGATGAGAACATCGTCACCGAGGCGGTCGAGGGAAAGAATGGCGAGGCGGCGCTGCTCACCGATCGCGGCCACACCGATGTCGGTGAGGGCGAGCCGGGAGCCGCCGATGAGCGTCGGAGCCAGGTAGATGAGGTATTCGTCGACCAGGCCGGCGGCGACGAAGGCGCTCGCCACGGTCGGTCCACCCTCGATGAACACGCTGCGCAGCCCTCGGCCGTGCAGGTCGGCGAGAACGCCGGGAAGGTTGCGTCCGTCGAAAAACAGCGGTGACTGCGGGTGGTTGAACAGGGCAGTGGATGCCGGCAGCGGACGTCGGCCCAGCACCACGGGCACCGGTTGCTGCTTGAGCAGCGCGCCATCGGCGTCGCGCGCGGTCAGGGCCGGATCGTCGGCGAGCACGGTCCCGGTGCCGACCAGGATCGCGGCGGCGGCACCACGCCGTTGGTGCACGTCGACGCGGGCTGCGCCGCCGGTGATCCAACGGCTGGAGCCGTCGGCCGCTGCCGCACGACCGTCGAGGCTCGCCGCCCACTTGAGCGTGACGAACGGGCGCCCGAGGCGGGCGGCAACGAGCCAGTCGCCCAGGAACTCTTCGCCCTCCGCCACGAGCAGGCCGCCCTGCACGTCAACTCCGGCAGCGCGCAGCCGGTCGGCTCCGCCGCAGGAACGTTCGCCGGAGTCGGTCACCGAGTAAACGACGCGAGCGACGCCGGCCTCGATCAGGGCCTCGGCGCAGGGTCCCGTGCGGCCGACATGGTTGCAGGGTTCCAGAGTGACCACGACGGTGCTGCCGCGCGCAGCGCCGGGGGCGAGCTGGGACAGCGCGTCGACCTCGGCGTGCTTGCTGCCGGCTCCGCGGTGCCAGCCTTCGGCGAGGGTGTCGCCCTCAGCGTTCACAATGACGCAGCCGACCCGGGGGTTGACGCCGGTGGACGGGCCCTGGGCGGCAAGTTCGAGCGCGCGACGCATGGCGCTGTGCAGGGTGTGCACTGCCGCGTTGTTGGTCATCCCGCCCTCATCCGTATTGGACGAGCTCCGGGGGTATGGGGGTGCAGACCTGCACAAACCCGCCGGTCGACCGTAGGGGCCAACCGACTCGTGCGCCTCCCGTCCGGACTTTGACCGTCGGTGCTGGAGTTTCACCAGCTCAACCGTTTCGCCTCTCTCTCGAGGGGCTAACGGGTCGCGGACTTTAACCGCCGGTTCGGAATTACACCGACCCCGGAGCACGTGTACTACTTCTAGTTATAGTGCAACAGTCCGCGCGCGGTACTATTCCCGGCGACATCCGCTGTTCCGGTCAGGGGCTTAGGAGGCCTCGACCAGGGCCCGGGCCGTGCTCTCGTCGACGAACAGGTCGGTGATCAGCCGGGCGGCGAGGGCCCCGCGCAGGCTCGCGAGCTTGGAGCGGCCGGCCACGACGCAGATGCGGCGCGGAGTGCGGCGCAATACGGTGAAGTCCGGGCCGGTTGAACGCTCGTTCAGAGCAATGCCGTCGGTCGAACCGTCGGCGCGGTAAAACACGGTGGCCACGTCGCCGACCACCTGGGCGGCGCTGAGTGCATCGAATTCGGCTTTCTCCAGGTAGCCACCGGCGTAGACACGGCTGATCACACCGGAAAACGGAGAGCCGAGGCCGAACAGGGCGATATCCATGATGGCTTGCATGTCGATCAGGCGGCTTATGCTGCGCTCCCGCCACAGCGCCTTCTTGGTGGCCGGGTCGTCGAAGAACGCCGGCACCGGAAACTGTTGAATGTGTGCGCCGAACGCCGTGCCGAAGCGTCCGAGAATTTCACTCGCGTAGCCGAGGCCGGTCGTGCGCATGTTTCCAGCACCGTTGAGCTGCACGATCTGCGAGTTGTGGGTTTGTTTGGGCGTCACGTGTCGGCTGATCGCGTTCATAGTGGAGCCCCAGGCGATGCCCATGGTCATGTTCGAGTCAAAGTATTGACCGAGAATCCGTGCAACAGACAGGGCTACGCGCTCGAGGCGATCGACGTCGCTCGCGCTGTCTGGTACCGGAACGACGTGCGCGGTGATCTGAAATCGAGCCTCGAGCTGCTGCTCGAGGTGACTCGGGGCATCCAATGGCGACTTGATTTGGATGTCGACCAGGCCGGTCTCCCGAGCATGGCTGAGCAGGCGAGAGACGGAGGAGCGGGAGGTGTGCAGCTCCCGAGCGATGGCATCCATGGTGAGGTCCTGCATGTAATACAGGTGCGCCGCGGTGAGGGCGTCGCGGCTGCGATCGGACTGCACGGGATCAATGTCGAGGGTCACAACGGCTCCTTGCACGTATGTTCAATCCGGTTGAGAAATTGTGTCGGACTGTCAGAATGAATGTATCCACATGGCTTGCCGCAATGCAAGCCCGAGACAGAGGTGACAACAATGTCGTTCTTAAACTCACAGACTTCGTCAGCACTCAACGATCGTCCCAACGCCCAGGTGCTCATTATCGGCGCCGGCATCAATGGCATCGCAACCTTCCGCGATCTGGCCCTGCAGGGCGTCGACGTGGTCATCGTCGAGAAGAACGACTTCGTCTCCGGCGCCTCGTCGGCGAGCTCGCACATGATCCACGGCGGGGTGCGCTACCTCGAAAACGGCGAGTTTCGCCTGGTCAAGGAGTCGGTGACCGAGCGCAACGGCCTGCTCAAGATCGCGCCGCACTACGTCAAGCCGCTGCAGACCACCATCCCCATCTTCTCCACCTTCTCCGGAGTGATGGCCGCGCCGCTGCGTTTCCTCACCCACAAGCAGGGTTCCAAGCACGTTGAGCGTGGCGCCCTGCTGATCAAACTCGGCATGATGATCTACGACGCCTTCTCCCGCGACGGCGGTTCGGTGCCGCGTCACGAGTTCAAGGGCCGCAGTCAGGCGCTTTCCGCTCTGCCGCTGCTGAACCCCGGCCTCAAGTACACGGCAACGTACTACGACGCCGCGATGCACGACCCTGAGCGCCTCGCCCTCGACGTGCTGCGCGACGGCCTCGACGCTGGCCCGCATGCTCGCGCCGCCAACTACGTCGAAGCCGCGGGCATGAGTGAGAACGGCGTGCTGCTGCGCAACAGCATCACCGGCGAAGAGTTCACCTTCACAGCGGATGTCGTCGTCAACACGAGCGGGCCCTGGACCGACCTGACCAACACCGCTCTCGGGCAGCCGAGCACGTTCATGGGCGGCACCAAGGGCTCCCATATCGTCCTCGACAACCCGGAGCTGCTCGCGGCGACCGGTGGCCGCGAGATCTTCTTCGAACACGAAGACGGCCGCATCGTGCTGATCTACCCGCTCAAGGGCCGCGTTCTGGTCGGCACCACCGACCTCGAACACGACATGAGCAAGCCGATTCGCTGCACCGAAGACGAGATCGACTACTTCTTCGACCTGGTCGCGCACGTTTTCCCAACCGTGAAGGTCGACCGTTCGCACATCGTGTTCCGCTTCGCCGGCGTACGCCCGCTCCCGCGCCACGACGAAGAAGCCCCCGGATTCGTCTCCCGCGACTACCGCATCGAGTCGCGTCCGCTGCCCCGCGCCGGTACCGAAGACGGCACCCTGCTCAGCCTGGTCGGCGGCAAATGGACCACCTTCCGCGCCTTGGCCGAGCACCTGAGCACCGACATCCTGAAGCTGCTCGGCCTGCCGCGCACCGTCTCCACCGAGGGCTTGGCCATCGGCGGCGGCCGCAACTTCCCCGCAACGGATGCCGCCCACCAGGTCTGGGTCACCGCCCACGGTGACGAGGTGGGCGCAGACCGCGCCGCAGCCCTGCTCGCCCGGTACGGCACCCGCGCGAGCGAGGTCATCGACTTTCTCACCGACCCGACCGCTCCAGCGGATGCCCTGCTCGTACACAACTCCGCCTACAGCCGGCGCGAGATCGAGTTTTTGGCCTCCACCGAGAGTGTCGTGCGCCTGATCGACGTGCTGCTGCGTCGCACCAGCATGGCCTTCGTCGGATCCGTCACCACGCCGCTGATCGAGGAGCTCAGCGGTGTCGTCGCCCCGGTTTTGGGGTGGGATGCTGGGCGAATGGCCGAAGAGATCGAGCTGGCCCGCAGCATCCTGAGCGACGTGCACGGGGTCACGCTGGCCCCGGTCAGCCAGACTCCCATTCGCGTCGCCTGACGCGTCCGCCCTGGCCGGCGATTGCCGACAATCTGCACGAACGTGCAGCTCAAAGCGACCATCGCCGGGCCGGGCGCCGATACGTTTTTACACAGGTCACAAACAACACGACCGTCGCACTCGACAATTAGGTCAGTCGGCAGCACCCCATCTGAAAGGTCAATGTGGACAATCTCGGTGTCGTATTTATGTCAGAGGTCGTGGGAACGGCCATCCTCATACTCCTCGGCTGTGGCGTGGTCGCCAACGTCGCGCTCGCCAAGAACAAGGGCTTCGGCGGCGGTTTTCTCATGGTCACCATCGGCTGGGGCCTCGCGGTCTACGCCGGTGTCATCGCCGCGTACAACTCGGGCGCCCACCTGAACCCGGCCGTCACGCTCGGCCTCGTCGCGAGCGGCACCGACACGTTCGGCTCCGGCGTTCCGGTCAACTTCGTGTCGATCATGACCTATATCGGCGCGCAGATGATCGGCGCGATCCTCGGTGCCGTCGTGGTCTGGCTTGCCTACAAGCAGCACTTCGATCAGGAGCCGGAAGCCGCCAACAAGCTCGGTGTCTTCTCGACCGGGCCGGCCATCCGCTCCTACGGTTGGAACCTGGTCACCGAAATCATCGGCACCTTCGTGCTGGTTTTCGTCGTCATCGGCTTCGGCCGCAACGGCGACGGCGGCGGGCTCGCGGCCCTCGGTGCACTGCCGGTGGCCCTGCTCGTGATCGCGATCGGCGCCTCGCTCGGTGGGCCCACCGGCTACGCCATCAACCCGGCGCGTGACCTCGGCCCCCGCATCGCGCACTTCCTGCTGCCGATCAAGGGCAAGGGCTCAAGCGACTGGTCGTATTCCTGGGTACCCGTCGTCGGCCCGATCATCGGCGGCGTGCTCGCCGGTGCCTCCTCTGGTGTGCTGCTGCCCATCCTGGGCTAGGCCTGCCGACGCATTCTGCAGCATCCGCTTTAAACTGATTCATCCCACCTGGAACAACAAAGGAGTTACAAATGGCCAAGTACGTTCTCGCCATCGACCAGGGAACCACGAGCTCCCGCGCGATCATCTTCGACAAGGCCGGGTCGATCATTTCGACCGGTCAGCTTGAGCACGAACAGATTCTGCCGCAGGCCGGCTGGGTCGAGCACGACCCGAAAGAAATCTGGGACAACACCCGTGAGGCCATCGGCCAGGCGCTGTCCAAAGCGAACATCACCCGGCACGACATCGAGGCCATCGGCATCACCAATCAGCGCGAAACCGCTGTCGTCTGGGACAAGAACACCGGCGTGCCCGTCTACAACGCCATCGTCTGGCAGGACACCCGCACCCAGGCAATCGTCGACCGCCTCGCGGCCGACGGCGGTGTCGAGCGTTTCAAGCAGAAGGTCGGCTTGCCGCTGGCCACCTATTTTTCCGGCACCAAGATCGTCTGGATCCTCGAGAACGTCGAGGGCGCCCGCGCGAAAGCGGATGCCGGCGACCTCCTGTTCGGTACCACCGACTCCTGGGTCCTCTGGAACCTGACCGGCGGCATCGAGGGTGGCGTGCACGCGACCGACGTCACCAACGCCAGCCGCACGATGTTCATGGACCTCGAAACCCTGCAGTGGGACGACGAGATCCTGGCCATCTTCGACGTGCCCAAGTCGATGCTGCCCGAGATCAAGAGCTCGTCCGAGGTCTACGGCATCGCGAGCGGGCACAGCCTGCTGCGCGAGGTGCCGATTGCGGGCATCCTGGGTGACCAGCAGGCCGCGACCTTCGGCCAGGCCGCGTTCGACCAGGGCGAGGCCAAGAACACCTACGGCACCGGAAACTTTCTGATCTTCAACACCGGCACCGAGATCATCCACTCCAAGAACGGCCTGCTCACGACCGTGGGCTACAAGCTCGGCGATGCCCCCGTGCACTACGCGCTCGAGGGATCGATCGCCGTGACCGGTTCGCTCGTGCAGTGGATGCGGGACCAGCTCGGCATCATCAAGAACGCCTCCGAGATCGAAGACCTCGCCAAGACGGTCAAGGACAACGGCGGGGCGTACTTCGTGCCGGCCTTCTCGGGTCTGTTCGCGCCGTACTGGCGGTCGGATGCCCGTGGCGCCCTGGTCGGTCTCACCCGCTACGTGAACAAGGGCCACATCGCCCGCGCCGCGCTCGAGGCCATCGCGTACCAGACGCGAGAGGTGCTCGATGCGGTCAATGCCGACTCCGGGGTTCCGCTGACCGAACTCAAGGTCGACGGTGGTGCCACGGCCAACGACCTGCTCATGCAGTTCCAGGCCGACATTATCGGCGTGCCCGTCGTGCGCCCGGTCGTCGCCGAGACCACCGCCCTGGGCGCCGCGTATGCGGCCGGCCTGGCCGTCGGCTTCTGGAGTGGCCTCGACGACCTCCGCGCCAACTGGCAGGAGGACTCCCGCTGGGAGCCGTCCATGGACAAGGACGAGGCCGATCGCCTCCTGCGCAACTGGAAGAAGGCCGTAACGAAGACCCTCGACTGGGTAGACGAAGACGTGCGCTAGCTCTTCTCGCGAGAGCGCAAAAAGTGCCCGATTGGACTATCCAATCGGGCACTTTTTGCGCTCTCGCGTCACTGTGCCAATAGGGGCGGAAGGTCGTGGAGGGATTCGATACGGAGGATTCCAACGGGGGCAGCGGATGCGCCGGCGCGGTCCAGCCAGACACCCGTCAGCCCCGCAGCGGCCGCGCCCACGGCATCCGTGCGAAGCCGATCGCCCACGTACACCGCCCCCTCCACCGGAACGTCGAACAACGCGCAGGCGTGCTGGAAGATGCGCGCGTCCGGCTTGGCGAAGCCGAGAGCACCGGAGGTGACGACGTGCTCGAACCGGTGGGTCAGCCCGACCCGCCGAATCTTCTCGCCCTGAAACACCGGGTCGCCGTTCGTGATGAGGCCAAAGCGCACCCCGGGCAGAACCTCAGCCAGCGCGTCGAGGCAGGGGAGCGCGTCGTCGTGCAGCCGCCAACTGGCCCGGTAGCTCAGAAAGTACTCGTCAAACCAGGCGTCGGCCTCGGCGTCGGTCAGCGAGATGTCGAACGATGCGGCGAAGTCCTGGGCCCGGGCGCGCCGCTGGCCGGCAAAGTCCAGAGCGCCGGCGAGGTAGGAGTGGTAATGCTCCTCCTCGAGCGCGTCCCAAAGCACGATTGCTGCATTGCGGTCGCCGGTCGCGAATGCACCGCCGATCCGGTCGAGGTGCAGCAGGATTCCCGCCGCAACAGCTCCGCGGTGCTCGAACAGGGTGTCGTCGAGGTCGAACAGCACCACCCCAGGTCGCCGAGAGCGCAAAAAGTGCCCGTTTGACGGGTCCAATCGGGCACTTTTTGCGCTCTCGCCACCAGGCGCAGGGGGAGGAACGGGCATCAGCGGCGGGGGAGAAAGCCTACGCGGTCGTAGACGGTCGCGAGGGTTTCGTTCGCTACAGCGTCAGCCCGGGCGGCGTTCGACGCCAGCACCCGGTCGAGTTCGGCCGGGTCGCCGAGCAGCTCGGCTACGCGCTCGCGAATCGGGTCGAAGGTGCCGAGTACAACTTCGACGAGACCCTTCTTCAGATCGCCGTAGCCTCGCCCGGCGTACTCGTTCTCCAGCGACTCGATCGACTGACCGGCGAGTACGGAGTAGATCGTCAGCAGGTTCGCCACGCCCGGCTTGTTCTCGCGGTCGAAGACCACGCCGCCATCGGCATCCGTCACGGCCCGCATGATCTTCTTCTTGGTGACCCCGGGCTCGTCGAGCAGCCAGATCACTCCGGCGTGCGACTCGGCCGACTTCGACATTTTCGACGTGGGATTCTGCAGGTCGTAGATCTTCGCGGTCTCCTTCACGATCGCCACCTCGGGAATCGTGAAGGTGTCGCCGAACCGTGAGTTGAAGCGCAGCGCGAGGTCGCGGGTGAGTTCAACGTGCTGGCGCTGGTCCTCTCCGACCGGCACCACCGTGGTCTGGTAGAGCAGAATATCCGCCGCCATCAGTGTCGGGTAGGCGAACAGACCCACCGTCGTCGCGTCGGCGCCGTGCCGCGCGGACTTGTCCTTGAACTGGGTCATGCGGCTGGCCTCACCGAACCCGGTGATGGTGTTCAGCACCCAGGCCAGCTGCGCGTGCGCCGCGACATGCGACTGCACATACAGCGTCGACGCCGACGGGTCGATCCCGGCCGCAATGTATTGCGCCGCCGTGCCGCGGGTGTTCTCACGCAGCTTCACAGGCTCCTGCGCGACGGTGATCGCGTGCAGGTCGACGATGCTGAAGAACGCGTCGTGGGTCTGCTGCAGCGACTTCCAGTTCAGCAGCGCGCCAATGTAGTTGCCGATCTGCAGGGACTCGGCGGAGGGCTGCATGCCCGAATAGAGGCGGGGTTTGGTCATGAGTTCAACGCTCCAGAAAGGTCATAGTCGACAACGACGGGGGAGTGGTCGCTCCAACGCTGGTCGTACGCTGCGGCCCGGTCGACCGCATACGACACCACGGATGCCGCCAACTCCGGGCTGGCCAGGTGGTAGTCCAACCGCCATCCGGTGTCGTTGTCGAATGCCTGGCCGCGCTGAGACCACCAGGTGTATGGACCCTCAACCTCGCCAGCCCACTTGCGCCCAACATCCACCCAGCCCAGTCCGGCGCCCGCGTTGTACAAAGCGTCGCCTTCAGCGCCGAGGATACGGTCGAAATACTCACGCTCTTCCGGCAGAAAACCGGCATGCTTCTTGTTGCCGCGCCAGTTCTTAATGTCGAGCGTGCGGTGCCCGACGTTGAGGTCGCCGAGCACGAGCGCGAGCGAGCTGTGCGTGCTCAGCTCCGGTAGCCGAGCGATCATGGCGTCCAGAAACTTGTACTTCTCCACCTGCTTGGGAGTGTCCGTCTCGCCGGAGTGCACATACGTGCTCACCACGGTGATGATCTGGCCGTTGACCTCGTAGTCGGCTTCGAGCCAGCGGCCGGCGCTGTCGAATTCCTCAGCACCGAGGGCAACGCGATGAATGGATGCCCCCGCGCGGCTTGCCAGGGCAACCCCGGCGCGGCCCTTGGCGGTGGCGGCGTCGTGCAGAATATTCCAGTCCGGACCGAGCAGCCCCTCGAGGTCTTCGGTGGAGGCACGCACCTCTTGGATGGCCAGAATGTCGATGTCACGGGCATTCAGCCAGTCGCCCATTCCCTTGCGGTACGCGGCTCGTGCCCCGTTCGTGTTGATGCTGGCAATGCGGAGAGGTTTGGCTGCAGACATGGGTCAAGTCTAGTTTGGGGCGTCCGCCGCATCTGCCCGGGCAAGGCCTTCGACGATAGCTTCGGCAGCCCTGAGCCGCCGCCGGGCGCCCCACCGGGCATACCAGGGCGAGGCATCGAGATCCGCTCTGGCGGCGGTGAGCTCGCCCTGCGCGGTCAGCCTCAGGGCATCGTGCATCCGCTGCGCCTGGTCTTCCGCCGCCTCATCGGCGCTGAGCGTGTGGGGCGGAATCCCCGCATCGCGTCCATCCCCACCGCAATCCACGACGCCGCGATCAACGTGACCGTGCTCACCAGGTTGAACCAGATCAGCAGCCCGATGATCACCGCAAAGGTCGCCAGCAGCGGGTTGCGGCTGGCGCCGCCGAGCAGCGCACCACCGAGAATTTTGAGCAGGCCAAGCGCCAACCCGCCCAGCAGCGCGCCGGCGAACAACCGCCGTACCGGAATGCGTACCCGCGACAACACCCGGAACAGGGCGGCCAGGGTGAGGGTGTCGATGACGAGCACGACGGCCAGGCCGATGGCGCGGGCCGAGGCTTCGTAGAAGAACGAGTCCTGCGGTATCTGAAAGATGCCAAAGAGCAGGCCGAGCAGCGCGGTGCTCGCCAGCGAGACGATCGCCGACAACACGAGGGCCAGGCCGAAGACCAGCCCGAGGCCGAGCTCGCGCAGCTTGACCAGCAAAAAGAACGTCGTCTGCTGCGGCATGTCAAAGACGGTGCGCACCGCCTGCGCCGTCGCCGACAGCCAGCCGAGCGCGGTCAGCAGCAGTCCGACCAGGGCGATTGCTCCGGTCCAGGTGAGAATGCCGGCGGTGGCGAGTAACTCGGGGTCGATGATGCCGTCGGTGCCGATCAGTCCCGGAATCGACTGGTTGATGATCGCGTAGAGCGCGTTCAGCAGGCCCTGATTCGCGGTCAGAAAGAGCCCCGCAATCGAAAAGCCCACCCAGACAGCCGCGAAAATGGCGAAGATCGCCTGATAGGACATTCCAGCGGCGAGGATGCTGCCACCCACGTTGTTGAAGTGGGTCACCACCCGCACGGGTCGCCAGGTGAGGATGCGGGCTACAAGCTCTTTCACAGTGTCAGCTTAACCAAAGACACCCCCGTCGAGGTGACGGGGGTGTCTTTCCTATAAGAAGGCAGTTACGCCTTGCCGCGCATGATGGCCTGCTTGACCTCGGCGATAGCCTGGGTCACCTGGATGCCGCGAGGGCAGGCATCCGTGCAGTTGAAGGTCGTGCGGCAACGCCACACGCCCTCTTTGTCGTTGAGAATGTCGAGGCGCACGGCCGCATTATCATCGCGCGAATCGAAGATGAAGCGGTGCGCGTTCACGATCGCGGCCGGACCGAAGTACTGTCCGTCGGTCCAGAACACCGGGCAGCTCGACGTGCATGCCGCACAGAGAATACATTTCGTCGTGTCGTCGAAGCGCGCGCGCTGGGCGACGGTCTGAATGCGTTCCTTGCCCTTGACTGGGGCGACGCTGTTCATGAGGAACGGCTGCACCTCCTTGAACGATGCGAAGAACGGCTCCATGTCCACGACGAGGTCCTTCTCCAGCGGCAGACCCTTAATGGCCTCCACGTAGATGGGCTTCGTGACGTCCAGGTCCTTCATGAGCGTCTTGCAGGCCAGGCGGTTGCGACCGTTGATGCGCATGGCGTCTGAGCCGCAAATGCCGTGCGCGCAGGAGCGGCGGAAGGTCAGCGAGCCGTCCTGCTCCCATTTGATCTTGTGCAGGGCGTCGAGCACGCGGTCGGTCGGGTAGAGCTGCACATCGAAGTCCTGCCAGTGCGGCTCGTCGTCGACCTCCGGGTTGAACCGGCGCACGATGATCGTGGCGGTGAACGACTTGATCTCTTCGGGTACGACGGGCTTGTTGTCGATCGTGGCTGTGCTCACTAGTACTTCCTCTCCATCGGCTGGTAGCGGGTGATGACAACCGGCTTCCAGTCGAGCTTGATGTGGTCGGCGGCGTCCGCCGACATCGCGTCACCCTTGAGGTACGCCATGGTGTGCTTCAGGTAGTTCTCGTCATCTCGCACGAGATAGTCTTCGCGCTGGTGGCCGCCGCGGCTTTCCTTGCGGTTGCGGGCGGAATAGACGACAACTTCGGCCAGGTCGAGCAGAAAGCCGAGTTCGACGGCCTCGAGCAGGTCGGTGTTGAACCGGCGGCCCTTGTCCTGCACACCGATGTTCTTGTAGCGCTGACGCAGCAGGTGGATGGTCTCGGTGACCTCGGCCAGGGACTCGTCAGTGCGGAACACCTGAGCCTTCTTGTCCATCTCCTCCTGCAGAATCTTGCGCAGCACGGCGATGCGTTCGGTTCCGGTCGATGAACGGATGCCTTCCAGCAGTTCGCGCACTTCCCCGGCCGGGTCTGTCGGCAGCGGAACGAATGACGCCGTCTTCACATACTCGACCGCATTGATACCGGCGCGCTTGCCGAACACGTTGATGTCGAGCAGCGAGTTGGTGCCGAGGCGGTTGGAGCCGTGCACCGAGACGCAGGCGCATTCGCCGGCGGCGTACAGCCCGGGAACGACGACCTCGTTGTTGCGCCAGACTTCGGCCTTCACATTGGTCGGGATGCCGCCCATCGCGTAGTGCGCGGTCGGCATGACCGGGACAGGCTCGGTGACCGGGTCGACGCCGAGGTACGTGCGGGCGAACTCGGTGATGTCGGGCAGCTTGGTCTCGAGCAGTTCCTTGCCGAGGTGGGTGCAATCCAGGTAGAGGTAGTCCTTCTCCGGACCGGCACCGCGACCCTCCGCAACCTCCTTGAGCATGCAGCGTGAGACGATGTCACGCGGGGCGAGGTCCTTGATGGTCGGCGCGTAGCGTTCCATGAAGCGTTCACCGGAGGCGTTGCGGAGGATTGCTCCCTCACCGCGGGCGCCCTCGGTAAGGAGGATGCCCAATCCGGCCAGGCCGGTCGGGTGAAACTGGAAGAACTCCATGTCCTCCAGCGGCAGGCCCTTGCGCCAGACGATGCCGACGCCGTCACCGGTGAGGGTGTGGGCGTTCGAGGTGGTTTTGTAGATCTTTCCGAAACCACCGGTGGCGAAGATGAACGCCTTGCCCTGGAACACGTGCAGCTCGCCGCTCGACAGGTCGAGGGCGACCACGGCCGACGGCTGGTCGACGCCGTCGACGTTGGTCATGACGAGGTCCAGCACGTAGTACTCGTTGAAGAAGTTGATGCCGCGCTTGACGCAGTTCTGGTACAGCGTCTGCAGAATCATGTGGCCGGTGCGGTCCGCGGCGTAGCAGGCCCGGCGAACCGGGCTCTTGCCGTGGTCGCGGGTGTGGCCACCGAAACGCCGCTGGTCGATCTTGCCCTCTGGGGTGCGGTTGAACGGCAGGCCCATGTTCTCGAGGTCGATGACCGCGTCGATGGCTTCCTTGGCCAGGATCTCGGCGGCGTCCTGGTCAACCAGGTAGTCGCCACCCTTGATCGTGTCGAAGGTGTGCCATTCCCAGTTGTCTTCCTCGACGTTGGCCAGCGCCGCGGCCATGCCGCCCTGGGCCGCACCGGTGTGCGAACGCGTCGGGTAGAGCTTGGAGATGACAGCCGTGCTGGCATGGGGGCCGGCTTCGATGGCGGCGCGCATGCCAGCTCCACCCGCTCCCACAATGACGATGTCGTGCTGGTGGTAGTGCACACCGTCTACGACGGTGGACTCCGGGTTTGCGCCGGCGGGTGCTGTGGAGGATGTCATTTTTTTGTGTGCAGCTCCTATAGGGACTTACAGAACGAGGCCACGAGGTCGGCAGGCGCACCGGCGGGGCAGGGATCGAAGGTGAACACCACGAGGGTGCCCAGCACGATCAGCGAAACAACACTGACCAGGATCGCGACTTTCAGGATGCCGCGGCTGATCCGTGAGGTCGCGTAGTCATTGACGAGGGTGCGCATGCCGTTGCCGCCGTGAATTAGGGCGAGCCACAGCATGATGATGTCCCAGACCATCCAGAACGGGTTGGTCAGCTTACCGGCGACGAACGCGAAGTTCAGGGCGCTGACGCCCTCACCGATCATGAGGTTGACGAACAGGTGGCCGAAGATGAGCACGACCAGCACGACGCCGGAGACGCGCATGTAGATCCAGCCCCACTTTTCCCAGTTGACGCCGCTCTTCCTGGTAGAACGGGTGTACGAGCTGCGGGGAGCTTCGATTGTTGAAGTCATGTCGATCGCCCCCTAGTGGCTGAACACGTTGATGAGGTGGCGCGGCACGAAGGCCAGCATGGTGACTACCCACAGGCCGATGACGACATAGAACAGTACGCGCTGGTACTTGGCGTTCCAGAAGTCGATCAGAATGATGCGCAGCCCGTTGAAGGCGTGGAATACGATGGCGCCGACGAGTGCGACCTCACCGAGACCCATGATCGGCGTCTGGTACTGCCCGATGACCGCGTTGTACGCTTCGGGGCTGACCCGCACGAGTGCCGTGTCGAGAATATGGACGAGCAGAAAGAAGAAGATCGCGACACCGGTGATGCGGTGTAAGACCCAAGACCACATGCCCGTGTTACCCCGATACAGGGTGCCGGCTGGGCGACGTGATGTCGTCTTTTGCTGAGAATCTAGGGTTCCTGCCTTCTGTGGCATGAACAACCCTCCCTGGCTGAATTATGGCTCTTTAGTGAGACCGAGAATGTGCTGTGAGCACATAGCGTTAGTCTACAAGTGCGCCGCCACATCGTGCCGGTTAGGTTACCCTAACGCTGCATAGACGGGGGTACATGCGTGTCGGCCCGCACCGCACGACGCTCGTCAATGGCTTGTTCGTAGTAGTCGACCAGGTCCGCGCAGACCGTCGGCCAGGAGCGTCCGAGCACGGCGCGGCGCCCGGCTTCCCCCATGCGCGCCCGCAGCGCCGGGTCGCCGACCAGCTGAGATACCCAGTGCCGCAGGTCCCGGTCGTCGTCCGGCCGAAACAGGTAGCCGTTTTCTCCGTGGGCGACGAGGTCGATCGGCCCGCCGGCGTAGGGCGCGACCACCGGCAGCCCGGCGGCGTGGGCCTCCTGGATGGTTTGCCCGAAGGTCTCTTCGGTACCGGCATGCACGAACAGGTCGAAGCTCGCGTAGGCAACGGCCAGCTCTGCTCCCGAGAGCCGGCCCAGCCAGGTCACGGACATGCCGGCCAGCGCTCGACTTATAGACGGTACGCTCGGCCCGTCACCGACCAGCGCCAAACGGATGCCCGGCAGCCCGCGCAGGGCGCGCAACCGCTCGACCTGTTTCTCCGGAGCCATCCGACCGACGTAGCCGACGATCACGTCGCGCGGTGCGCCGTTGGGGGGCGTTGGTGAAATGCGTTCGCGCAGCGCCGCGACGGCCGGGTCGTTCTTGACGTTCGGGTGGAACCCGTTGAGGTCAACGCCACGGGTCCACATCGCCAGGCGTGGCACGCCGAGCCGCAGCAGGGCGGCCATCGACGACGACGACGGCACCAGGGTTCGAGTGGCGCCCTCGTGCACCCACTTCACGAAGCGCCAGGCGAGCGCGGTGGCCGGGCCGAGGTGATTGCGGTGGGCGTAACCGGCGACATCCGTTTGAAAAATCGCGACCGAGGGAATGTCGAGCCGATTCGCGGCGCTGATGCCCTGTGCTCCGAGCAGAAAGGGGGAGGCCGCGTGTAGCACGTCCGGCCGAAAATCGGCGAGCAGTTTCTGCACCTGGGGACTGGGGATACCGACCGGAAACTGGCGGTAGTTGAGCGCTGAAACGGTGTGCACGGGAAAGCCCGCGTATTCCGCCGGGGCGCCGTAGGGTGCGATCACCATAGCCTCGTGCCCGGTGGCCGCGAGGTGCTCGAGCACCTTGCAGACGCTCGTGGTCACCCCGCTGATGGTGGGGAGGAAACTTTCGCTGATGACTGCGATCCGCATGGTTCGAAAGTAGGCCGCGGGCGTTGCCGTCGGGTGGCCGGTGGGTGAACAGTCGTAGCGACCTCAGCGATAGTCTGGGGCGATGACTACCTCCAGTGAGCCCCTCGACCGCCTGTACAGCGTGATTCCTGCCGGCGGCATCGGTTCCCGGCTCTGGCCGCTGTCACGAGCGGATGCCCCGAAATTTCTGCACGACCTCACCGGTTCCGGTCACACCCTGCTGCGCGATACCTGGGATCGCCTCGTTCCGCTTTCCACCGAGCAGCGCATCATGGTCGTCACCGGGCGCGCCCACCGCGCCGCCGTCGAGCTGCAGCTGCCCGAACTGGCCGACCAGAATGTTGTGCTGGAGAGCGAACCGCGCGACTCGACCGCTGCGATCGGCCTCGCGGCCGCGATTTTGCAGCGGCGCGAACCCGGCGTCATCATCGGATCGTTTCCGGCCGACCACGTCATCAAGGGCGATGCCCAGTTCCGGTCGGCTGTGACCGAGGCTGTCGCCGCGGCGGACGCCGGTTACATCGTCACCATCGGCATTCAGCCGACCGAGGCTGCAATCGGCTTCGGCTATATCAAGAGCGCAGCCTCGCTCGATATTGAAGGTGCGTCGACCGCTCTCGCCGTCGACTCCTTCGTGGAGAAGCCCAGCCCCTATATCGCCGAAGGATACCTCGCCGACGGCAACTACCTCTGGAACGCCGGCATCTTCATTGCCCGCGCCGACCGGTTGCTCGCCGAAATCGAAGCGGCAGAGCCGGAACTGCACGCCGGCCTCATACAACTCGCCGAGGCCTGGGACACACCGGCCCGCGGCGCCGTCGTCGACCAGGTCTGGCCACGCCTGAAGAAGATCGCCATCGACTACTCGGTGGCCGAACCCGCCGCCGCCGCTGGCAAACTCGTCGTCATTCCCGGCCAGTTCGACTGGGACGACGTGGGCGACTTCGCCTCGATCGCCAAACTGCACTCCGGCGGACGCAAAGCCAACCTCGCCATCCTGGGTGAGGGTGCCCGGGTGCTCGCCGACTCGTCGAGCGGCATCGTGGTCAGCCACACCGGGCGCATGATCGCGCTGATCGGCGTCGAGGACATCGTCGTCGTCGACACCCCCGACGCCCTGTTGGTGACGACGAGTGCCAATGCCCAGAAGGTCAAGGCAGTCGTCGACGCGCTCAAGCTGTCGGGTTCGAGCGACGTGCTCTAGGCCCAACCTGACTAGAATTCCAGTTCATGCTGAAGGAAGTGTCTATGCGCCGCTTGATTGCCGTTTTTGCCCTCGTGGCATCCGCTGTGCTGCTGGTCGGCTGCGCGCCCGCACCGACACCGACCGCGACACCGGATGCGACGGAGCCGGAGTACTGCGCGCGCATGGTCACAAACTCGGGCGGTCTCGACGACCGCTCCTTCAACCAGTCCACCTGGGAGGGGCTGCAGGAAGCGGCGACGAAGTACAACATTGACACCGACGCGATCGTGTCGGCGGCGGAGACCGACCTCGCACCGAACGTGAGCCAGGCTGTGGCGACCGGATGCCAGTTCGTGCTCACCGTCGGTTTCGAGCTCGCCGATGCGACCTTCGCTGAAGCCACCAAAAATCCCGACGTGCACTTTGCGATCGTCGACGAGTTCGTGGACGCGCCGAACGTTAAGCCGATCGTGTTCGACACCGCTCAGGCCTCGTTCCTGGCCGGGTACCTCGCGGCCGGCGTCACCAAAACCGGCAAGGTGGGAACATTCGGCGGCGGCAACCAGCCGCCGGTCACTCTGTTCATGGACGGTTTCGTCGATGGTGTCGCCATGTACAACGACAAGCACGAGACGACGGTTGAGGTACTCGGCTGGAACAAGGACACCCAGGACGGCTCCTTCACCGGCGACTTTGAGGACGTGAACAAAGGCAAGTCGTTGACCCAGACACTGATCGATCAGGGCGCGGACATTATTCTGCCGGTGGCCGGTCAGGTCGGCCAGGGCGCGGCGGCCGCTGCCATCGAGAACCCGGGCGTATCGATCATCTGGGTCGACAACGACGGGTATGTCACCCTGCCGGCCCAGTTTCAGTCGGTCGTGCTCACCAGCGTGCTGAAAAACACGTCAGCGGCGGTCGTCGAGACGATCGGGGCTGACCTCGAGGGCAGCTTTGACAACGAGGCCTTCGTCGGCACGCTCAAGAACGGCGGCGTCGAGATCGCCGATTTTCACGATCAGTCTGCCCTGGTCTCAGCCGAATTGGTGGACGAACTCGAACAGATTCGTGCCGCGATTATAGCGGGGATCATCACAGTGACCGGCCCCAGCACACCCCAATAGGGGGAAATTCGTTTCGCCAATGTCGCGGCTTGGTAACGACTCGGTCGCGCACGCACAATGCTCATCTGCGCAGCGTCTCATTGGGTAACGTGGATCGCACCACGCCCGTGCGATCTCGCTGGGCAGCACCCTGGAGGTCATCTTGACAATTTCGACCCGTAAGACCGTACTTGCCGGTCTTGCAATGTTCGGTACCGTGGCGATGCTCGCCGCTTGTGCTCAGGCGCCCGCAACCACCGACGACACCAGCTCCGCCGCCGCGAGCGACTTTCTGCCCTGCATGGTATCTGACGCCGGTGGATTCGACGACAAGTCGTTCAACCAGCTCGGCTTCGAGGGCCTCACTGAGGCTGCGGCCGCACTCAGTGTGACGCCGAAAACCGTGGAGTCAACGTCCGAGACCGACTACCAGTCCAACGTGCAGAACCTTGTCGACCAGGGCTGCAACCTCATCGTGACCGTCGGATTCAACCTCGCCGCGGCGACCGTTGAGTCTGCCTTGGCTAACCCCGAAGTCAACTTCGCCATCATTGACAATGATGCCGACCTCGACTTCGACGGCAAGGTCGACGCCCCGAACATCAAGCCGATCATCTTCGACACCGCCCCGGCCGCCTTCATGGCCGGCTATGCGGCAGCCGGCTACAGCAAGACCGGCGTCGTTGGAACCTACGGCGGAATGCAATTTCCGACCGTCACCATCTTCATGGATGGCTTCGCTGACGGCGTTGCGTACTACAACGAGCAGAACGGCACCTCCGTCAAGACCATCGGCTGGGACGTCGCCTCGCAGACCGGTTCGTTCACGGGTGGCTTCGCCGCCGGCGTCGAATCGCTCGCCAATGCGCAAGGCCTCATCGACCAGAATGCCGACGTGCTGCTGCCCGTTGGTGGACCGATCTTTCTGAGCGCGATTGAAGCGATCAAGAGCTCGGGCAAGGATATCGCCATGGTGGGCGTTGACGCTGACCTCTACGAGACCGACGCGACGAACAAGAGCCTGTTCCTCACCAGCATCCTCAAGGGGATCAAGGTCAGCGTCTTCGACGTCGTTTCCGGCGCTGGCGACGACACCTTCGACGCCACGCCGTACATCGGAACTCTGGACAACGACGGCGTGGGCATTGCCTCGTTCCACGACTTCGAATCCAAGGTCCCCGCGACCCTGGCCGACGAGCTCGACGCCATCAGAGCAGGAATCATCGACGGTTCGATCACGGTCGAATCGCCTTCCTCGCCGAAGCAGTAATACGCTGTAGTGACCTGGGGAGGCCGGATTGTCGGCCTCCCCATTTCAGTTCCCCCGCGCTTTTCCCCCGTCGCGCTCGACCCAGGAATTCAGGATCAATGAAGCTCGAACTTCGAGGCATCACAAAGCGCTTTGGTGCGCTGGTCGCCAACAACAACATTTCGCTCGTCGTCGAGTCGGGTGAAATTCATGCCCTCCTGGGCGAGAACGGCGCTGGTAAGTCCACGCTCATGAACGTGCTGTATGGCCTGTACATTGCCGAAGAGGGCGAGGTCCTGCTCGATAACGTGGTGCAGAAATTCGCCGGGCCGGGCGACGCCATGAAAGCTGGGATCGGTATGGTGCACCAGCATTTCATGCTCGTTCCGGTGTTCACCGTTGCTGAGAATGTCGTTCTCGGCCACGAACAGACCACCTTCGGCGGCCGCCTCGACCTCAGTGCGGCCCGAGCTAAGGTGCGGGAGATCTCTGACCGGTTCGGCTTCGACATCGACCCGGATGCCGTCATTGAAGACCTGCCGGTTGGCGTGCAGCAGCGCGTCGAGATCATCAAGGCACTGTCCCAGGACGCCAAGGTGCTGGTGTTCGACGAACCGACGGCGGTGCTCACCCCGCAGGAGACCGATGAGCTCATGACCATCATGCGCCAGCTCGCCGAGTCCGGAACCTCGATCGTGTTCATCACGCACAAACTGCGGGAGGTGCGCGCCGTCGCGGACCGCATCACGGTCATCCGCTTGGGAACCGTCGTCGGTGAGGCGTCGCCGACCGCGACCAACGCGGAGTTGGCCTCACTCTTGGTCGGGCGCGCTGTCGAGTTGACCGTACACAAGAACGCGCCAGAGTTGCGCGGCACCGCCCTGTCAGTGAAAAACCTCTCGGTGATCGATGCCCGCAACCAGATCGTCGTCAACAGCGTGAGCTTCGACGTCCAGGCCGGTGAAGTACTTGCCATCGCCGGCGTCCAAGGTAACGGCCAAACCGAACTCACCGAAGCGCTGCTTGGACTACAGCAGCACGTCACCGGGTCGATCGAACTCGACGGCAAGCCGTTGCGCGGCTACAGCGTGCGGCACATCCTTGATTCCGGAGTCGGTTTCGTTCCCGAAGACCGCACCGAAGACGGCCTCATCGCCGACTTCAGCATCGCCGAGAACCTCATGCTCGACCGCAGCTCCGGAGCGCCGTTCGTGAAGGCGGGCAACCTGCAGCTCGGGTTTCGAGCGAGGTTCGCCGCCGAGAAAATTGCGGAGTTCGACATTCGATCGCAGGGCAGCGATATGGAGGCCGGACGGCTCTCGGGTGGTAACCAGCAGAAGGTCGTGCTCGCTCGTGAACTGAGCCGTGATCTGCGTTTGTTCGTTGCGGCCCAGCCGACCCGCGGTCTTGACGTGGGTTCGATCGAATTCGTGCACACCCGCATTATCGAAACTCGCGACTCCGGAATTCCGGTCATCGTGGTGTCCACCGAGCTCGACGAGGTCGTCGCTCTCGCAGACCGCATCGCGGTGATGTATCGAGGAGAGATCGTTGGAATCGTGCCAGGCAACACCCCCCGCGCCACGCTCGGCCTCATGATGGCCGGCGAGCACGCTCCGGAAATGGAGGGTGCGCTGTGAGCGACGCCACCGTACCGGCGGCTCCGGGCGCTCCCGGGTCCGGCCAGGGAAGGAAGGATGGGTCCGAGCGCTGGAACCAAACCCTGCGCGACATCACCGGCGGCAGCGCCATGATCTCTGTACTGGCCGTCCTCGTCGCTCTCGTGGTTGGGGCGATTCTGATCGCGTTCACCAACGAACGCGTGCAGGAGACGGCCGGATATTTCTTCTCCCGACCGACCGACCTGCTGCAGGCTGTCTGGGACTCCGTCGCGGGCGCCTATTCCGCGCTGTTCCAGGGGGCAATCTACAACTTCCGGGCGAGCAGCTTTCTCACCGCGATTCGCCCGCTGACCGAGACACTCACCTTTGCGACGCCGCTGATCGCGGCCGGGCTCGGTGTGGGGCTCGCTTTTCGCGTGGGCATGTTTAACATCGGTGGTCGTGGACAGATGCTCATCGCCGCCGGGGCCGCTGGCTGGGTCGCTTTCGCGGTTGAACTGCCAGCCGGTATCCACTTGATCGTCGCCGTTCTGGCCGGCCTGCTTGGTGGGGCTATCTGGGGCGGCATCGTGGGCTTGCTCAAGGCTCGTACCGGTGCCCACGAGGTGATCGTCACGATCATGCTCAACTTCGTCGCGCTGTACCTGATTCAGTTCCTGCTGCGCACCCCCGGTGCGCTACAGGCGCCTGGCAGTAACAACCCGAAGACACCGGCCATGGCAGCGACCGCGGTGTTCCCCGATCTGTTCGGGCCGCGCTACAACCTGCACGCCGGTTTTCTCACCGTCATCGCGGCCACCATCTTCGTCTGGTGGCTACTCAGCCGCTCAAACCTCGGGTTTCAGTTTCGTGCCGTCGGGCAGAACCCCGGCGCAGCCAGGGTCGCCGGCATCAACGTGAAGAACGTCTACTTCTGCGCCATGGCCATCTCGGGAGCGCTCGTCGGCCTGGCCGGCGTCAACCAGGTGCTGGGGACCCTGACCACGGGCTTCAGTTCCGGAATCGACGCCGGCATCGGCTTCGACGCCATCACCGTCGCCCTGCTTGGTCGTTCAAAGCCCTGGGGTATCTTCGCCGCCGGCATTCTCTTTGGTGCGTTCAAGGCCGGCGGGTTCGCCATGCAGGCGGCTGAGGGTGTGCCAATCGACATCGTCGTCGTCGTGCAGGCGCTGATCGTGCTGTTCATCGCCGCGCCGCCGCTGGTGCGTGCCATGTTCCACCTTCCGACACCGGGCACCACCAAGAAACCCAGGATTCGCAAGACCAACGAGGTGGTGGCGAAATGAGCACGATCACACAGAGCCCCGCTCCGGCTTCGGCCCCGGTCGTGAAGCTGACGGCGCAGATTCGCAGCTGGAAGATTCCGATCACCTTCGGCGGATTTGCCGCGCTGTCGCTGACCCTGTTCGTGTTCCTCGGACGCGGCCAGCGCGGTGAGCTGAGCACCTTCCGCCTCTCGGAAGCGCGCGACCTGATCCAACTGCCAGAGGTGGCCCTGCCAACCTTGGCTACCGGAGTGTTCGTGGCCATCGCGCTCGTGCTCATGGCTGCGGCGTCGGCCTGGCTGGTCTATCGTCACACCAAGATCCCGATTGTCTTGACCATCCTGTTCGCGCTGCTATTCCTGGTGGGCTTTCTGGCCTGGGCGGCATCGGGTTCGACCATTCCGGTGCCCGGACTGCTGATCGGAACGGTCACCCTGAGCGCCCCACTCATCTTCGGTGCCCTCGGCGGGGTGCTGTCCGAACGCGCCGGCGTCGTCAATGTGGCCATCGAGGCGCAGCTCCTGGCCGGAGCCTTCAGCTCCGCGGTCGTCGCCTCCGCCACGGGGAACCCCTACCTAGGCCTGCTTGCGGCGATGGTGGCTGGGGCGCTCGTCTCCATGGTGCTGGCCGGGTTCGCGCTCAAGTACCTCGTCGACCAGGTCATCGTCGGTGTCGTGCTCAACGTTCTCGTGATCGGGCTCACCAGCTTTTTGTACTCGCAGGTGCTCGCACCCAGCGCCACCCTCAACTCACCGGACGTCTTTCCCCGGCTGAACATTCCGTTGTTCAGCGAAATCCCCATCATTGGCCCGGTGCTGTTTCGCCAGACCATCATCGTCTACGCCATGTACGTTGCGGTCGCGCTCGTGTTCTTTGCCCTGTTTCGCACCAAGTGGGGCCTGCGCGTGCGCGCCGTGGGTGAACATCCGCAAGCCGCCGATACGGTTGGCATCAACGTCAACCGCACTCGCTTCGTTGCCGTCACCCTCGGCGGTGTCATCTCGGGCTTCGGCGGGGCGTACTTCACCCTCGGCGCGGTCGGTGCGTTCAACAAGGAGATGACCAACGGCATGGGCTTCATCGCCCTCGCCGCGGTGATCTTCGGCCAGTGGCATCCGATCAAGGCGACCCTCGCAGCGCTTCTGTTCGGATTCGCGACGAACCTGCAGAACGTACTGGGCATCATCGGCTCACCGGTACCGAGCGAATTCATGCTCATGCTGCCCTACGTCGTGACGATCTTCGCCGTTGCCGGGTTCGTCGGCCGCTCAAGGGCACCCGCCGCTGACGGAAAGCCGTACATCAAGTGAGTGATGTGAGCATCGACTGGCCGCTGCTGCGCGCGCAAGCCCTCGCCGCTATGGCCACAGCTTATGTGCCGTACTCCAAGTTTCCGGTCGGCGTCGCGGCGCTCGTCGATGACGGGCGAGTGATCAGCGGATGCAACGTGGAGAATGCCTCCTACGGCCTCACCCTCTGCGCGGAGTGCGGCCTGGTCTCCGCGCTGCACCTCAGTGGTGGCGGCCAGCTCGTCGCGTTCACCTGTGTCGACGGAAATGGCGGCATCCTCATGCCGTGCGGCCGCTGCCGCCAGTTGCTCTACGAACACTCCGCGCCGGGCATGCTGCTCGAAACGGTCTCCGGCGTCAAAACCATCGACGAGGTGCTGCCGGATGCCTTCGGGCCGCGCCAACTCGCCGACTATCGCGCCAGCGCAACTTCGTCGTAGCCGTTGGGCTCGTTCAGCCCGGTCGTCAGGATTTTCCATTGTGTAATCGGCTCTGAAGGAGTGCACCATGAGCACCATCGAAGCGTTTGACGCCGTCGACCTAATTCACACCAAGCGCGACCGCGGCGAGCTGACCACACCGCAAATTGACTGGCTGATCGACGCGTACACCCGTGGCTACGTCGGCGACGAGCAGATGGCCGCCATGACCATGGCGATCTTTCTGAACGGCATGAGCCGCAGCGAGATTCGGGCTCTGACCATGGCCATGCTCGCGAGCGGTGAGCGGATGAGCTTCGACGGCCTCGGTAAGCCGACCACCGACAAGCACTCCACCGGAGGCGTCGGTGACAAGATCACGCTGCCGCTGATGCCGCTCGTCGCCGTCTTCGGCGCGGCCGTGCCGCAGCTGTCCGGCCGTGGCCTCGGTCACACGGGCGGAACGCTCGACAAGCTCGAGTCGATTCCGGGCTGGCGCGCCAACCTGAGCAACGCCGAAATGTTCCAGCAGTTGCAGGAGCTCGGCGGCGTGGTCTGCGCGGCCGGCAGTGGCCTGGCGCCGGCCGACGGCAAGCTCTACGCCCTGCGTGACATCACCGGAACGGTTGAGGCGATCCCGCTGATCGCATCGTCGATCATGTCGAAGAAGATCGCCGAGGGTACTCAGGCCCTCGTACTCGACGTTAAGTTCGGCTCGGGCGCCTTTCTCCAGGACATCGAGCGGTCGCGGGAGTTGGCCCGCACGATGGTCGAGCTGGGCGAGGATGCCGGGGTGGCGACATCCGCTTTGTTGACCAATATGAACGTTCCGCTTGGGTTTGCCATCGGCAATGCCAACGAGGTGCGCGAGTCGGTGGAGGTGCTCGCCGGCGGCGGGCCCGCCGACGTTGTCGAGCTCACCGTGGCCCTGGCCGAGGAGATGCTCTCGCTCGCCGGAATCACCGGTGTCGATGTGGGCGCGGCTCTGAAGGATGGCCGAGCCATGGACAAATGGCGGGCCGTGATTCGCGCGCAGGGTGGCGACCCGGATGCCGCGTTGCCGGTCGCGCGCGAGACTCACGTTGTGCTCGCCGAGCGCAGCGGCGTGCTGGTGGAACAGCAGGCGCTGCCTTTTGGTATCGGTGCCTGGCGACTCGGTGCCGGGCGCGCCCGTAAGCAGGATCCCGTGCAGCATGCCGCCGGAATCGACCTGCACGCCAAGCCCGGCGACACCGTGGTGAAGGGCCAGCCGCTGTTCACGCTGAGCGCCGACGAGCCCGCCCGGTTCGCCCGTGCGCTCGAGGCCGTTGAGGGTGCCTGGCGCATCGGCGACGTGGGGGAGCCCGTGCAGGATGGCGGTCCGCTGATCGCGGAGCGGATCGGGAGTCGCTAGCAGCGAGGCCCGCCACAACGTGCGGGCTGCTCGCGACGCGATTCCCGGGCGCACATTCGGCTGGGTCATCGTGGGCGGCCATTTCGCAGTTCTCCTGGTTGAGTGGCCGTGGTTGTTACCCTGAGTAGGAGCGCCAACTCTGGAGTGCGCGCTCTCGCCGTCAATGCGGATTCGAGGTGCCAACTTCTGCCCCATGGTTCTCGTGAGGCGCCAACTTTTACCTCATGGCGAGCGTTGATGGGGCAAAAGGTGGCACCTCGGGTGTGCTGGGCCGTGGTCAGGGGGCAAAAGGTGGCACCTCGCGTGTGCTCGGCCGAGATTGACCTGTGGAGTGGCGCGCTTCCCCGGGCGACCCTGTGGAGTGGCGCGCTTCCCCGGGCGACCCTGTGGAGTGGCGCCCGACCCATTGCACCCTGTGGATAACCGTCGGGTGGGTCACCGTTCGTGGCACTCTCAGGCCATGTACATCCAAACTCCTCTTCCTCCCGGCTTCGATTCCGGCGCGTTCACCTTTGGAGCGGCCCGGGCGGCAGGTGTCTCGGCCAAGCGCCTGCGGTCACGCGATGTAGAGCATCCGTTTTGGGGTGTGTGTGTTGCCGCTGGCACCGTTCACAACCTGAATGACCGCTGTCGGGCACTTCACAAACGGATGCCTGCGGGTGCCTTCTTCAGCCACGCCACAGCTGCCCGCCTGCACGGCATGCCCCTGCCGGCCGACCTGGAGGCCGACCCGCTTCTTCACGTATCGGTGATCGACCCGGATCGGACTCTGCGACTAGCCGGGGTCAACGGACATCGTGTGGCGACGTCCCCGGGAGTGCGCAGCGTGGCGGGGCTGCCGGTGCTCGAGCCGATTTCGGCGTGGTGCCAACTGGCATCCGTTCTGGAATTGAATGATTTGGTAGCGGCCGGAGATCACCTGCTGCGACCGGAGCTTGGACTGGCAACCGCCCCCGAGATTGCCGCGCGGGTGGTGCAGTATGCGGGGAATCGTGGCGCTCTGCGTCTGCGGGTGGCCGAGGCGATGATTCGGCCGCGGGTGGAATCCCGAAGGGAAACGTTCCTGCGTCTGTTCCTCGTCATGTGCGGCTTTCCTGAACCCGAAACGAACCGGGACATTCCCCTGCCGCGCGGCAAACGACGCGTTCGCGGCGACCTGGTCTATTTTTGCTACAAAGTGCTCGTGGAGTACGACGGCGAGCAGCACCGCACTGATACGGCGCAATTCAACCGCGATGCCGAACGCCTGCATGACCTGCGCGAGGCCGGGTGGCTGGTCATCACCGTGCGCAAGGGCTCGACGAAGGAGTGGGTGCAGGGCGCCGTCGATGCTGCGCTCCGGTCGCGGGGGTGGCGCCCGTAGCCGGGCCGGCGGCCAAATGGTGCGGTAGCGATGTGCGGCGGGTGCCTAAGCTAGGGATATGCAAAAACGCACCCTCGGACGTACCGGCCGCACTGTTTCCGTGATCGGCCTGGGTACCTGGCAACTCGGAGCGGACTGGGGAGCGGTATCCGACGCCGACGCGACCGGCGTGCTCGCCGCATCCGCTGATGCCGGTGTCACCTTCTTTGACACAGCGGATGTCTACGGCGACGGCCGCAGCGAGCGGCTGATTGGCCAATTTCTCGCCAATGAGGCCCTCGGCGCGGAAATTACGGTGGCCACCAAGATGGGCCGCCGAGTCGAACAGCTGGCCGAGAATTTCGTGCTCGCCAATTTTCGCGCCTGGACCGACCGCTCCCGCACGAACCTCGGCATGGACACTCTCGACCTGGTGCAGTTGCACTGCCCGCCGAGCGCTGTCTACGACTCCGGCGAGGTCTACGACGCGCTCGACACCCTCGTCGACGAGGGCGTCATCGCCAATTACGGGGTGAGCGTGGAGACCTGCGACCAGGCCCTCGCCGCGATCAGCCACCCCGGCGTCGCCACGGTGCAGATCATCCTGAACGCTTTTCGCCTCAAGCCGCTCGACGAGGTGCTGCCGGCCGCACGCGCCGCCGGGGTGGGCATCATCGCCCGGGTTCCGCTGGCCAGCGGGCTGCTGACCGGCAAATACACCGCCGACACGGTCTTCGCCGAGAGTGACCACCGCAACTTCAACCGGGACGGCAGCCACTTCGACGTCGGTGAGACCTTCTCCGGCGTCGACTTCGAGGTCGGCCTGCAGGCCGCGACCGAGTTTGCCGCCCTCGCCCCGGTCGGCCTCACGCCGGCCCAGGCAGCCCTGGCCTGGGTAGCCCAGATCGACGGGGTGAGCGCCGTCATTCCGGGAGCCCGCTCGGTCGCCCAGGCGCAGGGAAACGCGACTGCCGGCGTAGCCGAACCGCTTGACCTCGCCTTCAACGAGGGCGTTCAGGACATCTATGACCGGCTCCTGCGGGAGCAGATCCACCCGCGCTGGTAATACGTCGGCCGGTCGCCTCTTGTTCAGTCGAGGTCGTCGGGGTCCGTTCCGGTGCGCTCGCCGCTCTCGAGCGCCGCAATCTGCGCAAGATCGTCCGGCTCGAGCACAATGTCGAACACGTCGATATTGGCGCGAATGCGTGCCGGGGTGACCGACTTGGGAATGACGATGTTGCCGAGCGCGAGGTGCCAGGCGATCACGATCTGCGCGGCTGATTTGCCGTGTCGGGCGCCGATCGCATCGAGGATCGGGTTGCCGATTGCGCGCCCGCGGGCCAGAGGCGACCACGCTTCGGTACGGATGCCGTGGGCCGCGTCATAAGCGCGAACCTCCGTTTGCGGCAGCCACGGGTGCAACTCCACCTGGTTGAGAACCGGCACGACGTCGGTTTCGGCCAGGAGTCGGTCGAGGTGGTGCGGGTGAAAATTCGAGACCCCGATCGAGCGGGCCCGGCCGTCGGCGCGCAGGGCTTCGAGGGCGCGATAGGTTTCGACGTAGCGATTCTGCTGCGGTGCCGGCCAGTGGATCAGGTACAAGTCCACGTAGTCCAGGCCCAGCTTGGCCAGGCTCTCGTCGAAGGCCTTCATCGTTTCGTCGTAGCCGTGGCGGTCATTCCACACCTTGGTCGTGACGAACACGTCCTCCCGAGGCACCCCGGAACGCGCGAGCCCCTGCCCGACGCCGACCTCGTTCTCATAGAGTGCTGCGGTGTCGACGTGACGGTACCCGGCCTCGAGCGCGACCTGCACGGTGTCGGCGGCGATGGCATCCGCTACCTTATACACCCCGAGACCGAGCTGGGGAATCACGTGGCCGTCATTGAGCGTGAGGGAAGTCATCCCTCAATGTTACGAGACCTGCACCTGGATGGGCTCAGTGTCGGGAATGGGGCTGATATCGCGCCCGCGCAGGTCCGGGTGCCAGCGGCGGCCGAGCGCTGGGATGATGCAGCCGAGGCCCGCGAAACCGGCGGCGACGTAGATCGCCGACACCGGGCCGGAATGGTCGATCGAGAACCCGGCGATGGCGGAGCCCATGGCGGCGCCGATCAGCTGGCCGGTACCGACCCAGCCATAGGCTTCGGCGGTGTCGCTGAATTTCACGCTCGCCGAGACGATGCCGAAAAGAACAGCGAAGGCGGGCGCGATGCCGACCCCGGCCAGGAGCAGCGCGAGGGAGAGCCACCAAAAGGTGAGCCACAGGCTCGCCAGAATTAACCCGATGGTGACGATGAGCATGCGGGTGGCGAGGGCCCAGGGGCCGATCGGAGCGTGTCCGAGTGCCAGGCCGCCGATGAGCGAACCGATCGCGAAGATGCCGAGCACCCAGCCGGCGTCGGCGCTGCCGTGGCCGAACACCGCAACCACACCGGCTTCGACCGCGGCGCAGGCGGCGACGAGCGTGAAACCGACGACCGTGCTGAGCAGCACCTCGGGTTTTTTGAGCACAACGCCGAGCTTGCGGCGGCTGCGCGGGATGCGCACCCGGCCTACCTCGGGCAGGGCGACGAACCAGATTCCGCCGGCGACCAGGAAGAATGCGGCGAGCAGGATGCCCGCGGTCGTCGATACCTGCAGCGCCACGAAGGTAGCGATCACCGGGCCGAGCACCCAGATGATCTCCTGCGCCGAGGCATCCAGCGAGAAGAGCGGGGTGAGCTGGCGGGAGTTGACGATTTTGGGGTAAATCGTGCGCACGGCCGGTTGAATCGGCGGGGTGGACAGGCCGGCGACGAATCCGATCAGCATGAGGTTCAGCACCGACAGCGAAATCAGCGCCATCACGATGATCGACACCGCGCAGATGAACATGGTGGCGATGATCACCGGGCGCATGCCGAGTCGGCCCATCAGCCGGCTGGTGAGCGGCCCGGCGATGGCCTGACCGATGCTCATGGCACCGAGAACCAGTCCGGCCGCGCCGTAGGAATCAAAGATCCGCTCAATGTGAATGAGGAAAGCGAGGGAGAGCATTCCGAAGGGAAAACGGGCCGTCAACTGCGCAGCGATGAGGCGGGATACGCCGGGCGTGCGCAGAAGGGTCCAGTAGCTTTTCACGATTTCAGTCTACGGCGGGGCCGATTGAAAACCGGGGCGGGCAGCTGACCGCGAAAATTGCGAGGCTGGACAAACCCCAGCTAAGGCATGCCATACTAAGGCAATGCTTACCTTACCGAACGAGAGTGCGACCGCGGTCCTGGATCGTCCGGCCTATCGACCCTATCGGGCCACGGTAGTGGGCATCCGTTCCCTGAGTAAGCATTTCACTCGGGTGACCTTCTTCGGTGAGCAGTTTGACACCTTCAGTACCGCCGGGCTCGACCAGAGGGTCAAGATCGTGTTGCCGCTACCCGGCCGTGGTCTGTCCGACATTGGTGCAAACGACGAGTCCACCATCGCCGACGGAAGTTGGTACGCCCGCTGGCGCGCGCTGCCGGACGCCGATCGCAACCCGTTTCGCACCTACACGGTTCGCGCCGTGCGCCCCGAACTGCGTGAAATCGACGTGGATTTCGTCACCCACAACGGTCACGGCCCGCTCGGCCCGGCCGCGCGCTGGCTGTACACCGCGTCGGTCGGCAGTGACGTGCTCATCATCGGGCCCGACGAGCGCAGCCCGGGCCGCGCCATCGGCCTCGACTGGCACCCGGCGCAGGCGACCGAATTGCTGCTGGCCGGCGACGAAACCGCAGCTCCAGCCATCTGCAGCATCCTCGAGAGTCTCCCGGCCGGTCGCCGCGCGCGCGTCTTCATCGAAGTGCCCACCGAAGCGGATGCCCTACCCCTCGACCTTCCCGCCGGTTGCGAAATCACCTGGCTGGCTCGCGACGCCGCCCCGCACGGTGAGCGACTCGACGCCGCGGTGCGCGGCTGGGTGGCGAACAATCGTTCGCTCGTCAAGACGGCGGTCGCCGCCACCCCGCAGCCCTGGGCGGACGTCGACGTGGACTGCGATCTGCTCTGGGAATCGCCCAACGATGAAGCCGGCACTGGTTTCTACGCCTGGCTCGCGGGTGAATCCTGCATGATCAAGCTGCTGCGCCGTTTTCTGGTGAGTGAAACCGGCATCGACCGAAAGCGCGTGGCCTTCATGGGCTACTGGCGGCTCGGCCGGTCCGAAGCTCAGTGACCCTGGTTCTGGCACGGCCGGAGCGAACCCGAACCCGAACCCGGTCGCGCCGCGTCGTCATCGGCTTCGCCCTCGCGCTCGCGTTGCTCGTTCTGACCATCGCCGCGTCGCTCGTCGTCGGCACCCGGGAGATTGCCCTCGGCGCCGTGCTCGACGCCCTGATCGACCCCGATCGAACCCTGACCGACACTGCGCTGACTGACCGCACCGTCATCCTGGACCTGCGCGTGCCGCGCACCGTCGTCGGACTGCTCGCCGGCCTGGCACTCGGCCTGGCGGGGGCCCTCATGCAGGGTGTCACCCGCAACCCGCTCGCCGACCCTGGTCTGCTCGGCGTCAACGCCGGCGCCTCCCTGTTCGTCGTCGCCGGCATCGGCTGGTTCGGCGTCACCACCGCGCTCGGCTACGTCTGGTTCGCCTTTATCGGCGCCGCGGTGGCCGCAACGATCGTCTATTTGATCGGCTCGCTCGGCCGTGAAGGCGCCACCCCGGTCAAGCTGGCCCTCGCCGGAACCGCGCTGACGGCGGCGTTCACCTCGCTCATTACCATCGTGCTGCTGGCCGACTCGGAGGCCTTCGACCGCTACCGGTTCTGGGCGGCTGGCTCCCTCGTCGCGCGTGGCCTCGACGCCGCCCTGCCGCTGGTCCCGTTCATTCTGGTCGGCGCGATTCTCGCCATCGTGGCCGCCCGTATGCTCAATGCCCTCGCCCTCGGAGACGATCTCGCCCGTGGTCTCGGCCAAAATCTGGTCGCCGCTCGCATCGTCTGCGCCGTCGCGATCGTGCTGCTGTGCGGCTCGGCGACCGCGATGGCCGGCCCGATTGTGTTCGTCGGACTCGCCGTGCCGCACGTGGCACGCTGGATCACCGGCCCGGACTACCGCCTCATCATCGCGTTCTCCGCGCTGTTCGGCCCCACCCTGCTCGTCGCGGCGGATGTGCTCGGCCGCATCATCGCCCAGCCCGGCGAAATCGAGGCCGGCCTCGTCGTCGCTTTCCTCGGCGCGCCGGTACTCATTGCGCTCGTGCGCCGAGTGAAACTGGCCGGCCTGTGATGGCCCTGACGCCAGCATCCGTTTTGGCAGCGTCCGTTAAAGCAGTGGATGCCGCACCGCTGGCCCACACGCGCGCGCAGCTCCGCAGACGCGAGCGCCGGATCGTGCTCGGGCTGCTCGGTACCCTCGTCATCGTCGGTGCCTTCAGCCTCGCGATCGGAGCGTATTCGCTCAGCGTGCCCGACCTGCTGCGCACGCTCACCGGGCAGGGAACGCAGAGCGAGAACTTCATCGTGCTGTCGTTGCGTCTGCCGCGGCTGACCCTCGCCGTGCTCGTCGGCGTGGCGTTCGCAATCTCGGGCGCACTGTTCCAGACCGTGTTGCGCAACCCGCTCGCGAGCCCTGACATTATCGGTGTGACCGGGGGAGCGAGCGCCGCGGCAGTGTTCGGCATGCTCATTCTCGGCTTCGGTGCCGTCGCCACCTCGCTCGCGGCGTTTGCCGGGGCCATTATCGTCGCCTGCGCTATCTATCTGCTGGCCTGGCGCGGCGGAGTCGTCGGCTACCGCTTTGTGCTGATCGGTGTCGGGGTCGCGTTCATGGTGCAAGGGCTGCTCGGCTATCTGCTCTCCCGCGCCGACCTGAATGACGCGCAGGGCGCCCTGCTCTGGCTGGTCGGCAGTGTGAGCGGTGCCCCCTGGCAGGATATTTCGGTCGTCGCCGTGGTGCTGCTCGTGCTGCTGCCCATCATTTGGCTGCTGAGTGGCCGCCTGCGCGCCCTGCAGCTTGGTGACGATCTTGCGACGAGCCTCGGCGTTGGCGCCGAACGCACCCGACTCGTGCTGCTCGTGATCGCGGTCGCCCTCGCCGCGACGGCGACAGCGGCGGTCGGCCCGCTCGCCTTTGTGGCGTTCGTCGCGGCGCCGATCGCCCGTCGCATCGTTGGCTCCGGGGGGCTCGCCCTGATTTCGGCCGCCTTGATCGGAGCGCTGATCACCACGGTCGCCGACTTCGCCGCCCAACACCTGCTGCCGGGGCAGCTCGAACTGCCGGCCGGAATCATCACGGGCGCGATCGGCGCCCCCTACCTGCTCTGGCTGCTCGCCACCAGCAATAAAACCGGAAAGGGCGCCTGATGACCCCACGACTGCGCGCCGAGGGCGTCAGCCTCGGCTACGACCAGACCCGCATCATCGACAACCTCGACCTCGAGGTGATTCCCGGCGCGATCACCGTCATCGTCGGGGCCAACGCCTCCGGCAAATCCACGCTACTCAAGGGCCTCGCCAGGCTGCTGAAACCGGATGCCGGCCAGGTCACCCTGAATGGTCGCAACATCGCCGCGCTCCCCGGCAAGAAGGTCGCGACCGTCGTGGGCCTGCTGCCCCAGCAGCCAGTCGCCCCGGACGGCATCACCGTGGCCGACCTCGTCGGGCGTGGACGCTACCCGCACCAGGGCTGGTTTCGGCAGTGGTCAAGCACCGACGGAGAGACCGTCGCCGCGGCCATGGCCGCCACCAACACCGACCAGCTCGCCTCCCGCCGCCTCAAGGACCTCTCCGGCGGCCAGCGCCAACGCGTCTGGATTGCCATGGCGCTTGCGCAGGATCCCGAGATTCTGCTGCTCGACGAACCGACCACCTTTCTCGATGTCACCCACCAGATTGAGGTGCTCGACCTACTGCTCGAACGCAATCGCGAGCGCGGCACGACCGTTGTGATGGTGCTGCACGACCTCAACCTGGCCGCCCGTTATGCCGATCACCTCGTCGTTATGCGGGCGGGACGCATCGTCGCCAATGGCGCGCCGGCCGAGACGCTCACGGCCGAGATCGTGCGCGAGGCCTTCGACCTCGAGGCGCTCATCAGACCCGACCCGGTCTGCGGCTCGCCCATGGTCGTACCGATCGGTCGGTTCCACGGCCGGGCGCCGGCTTCGGGGCCGGACAGCGCTGTCCCCAGCGCTGCGCCTGCTGCCCCTCCGGCAGCGGTCCCAGAGGCTGCGCCCGAATCCCGACAAATCGAACGCGTATAAAGTCAGGGTAGGCTACCCTTATCACGTAGGGCGAGAATGTCGCCCGCGTCCGACGAACTGGAGATTTTCGTGTCCCGACGCCTCACCGTCACACTGGCTGCCGCCGCCAGCATTCTCGCTCTGACCCTGAGCGGTTGCACGGCCGCCGCGGATGACGCGACCGACCCTGCCGCGGACACCGCGGCATCCGGCAGCTTTCCCGTCACCATCGAGCACGCGTTCGGCGAAACCACGATCTCTGAGCAGCCGACCCGCGTCGTGACCTGGGGCTGGGGCAGCGCCGACGACGCGATCGCGCTCGGCGTGACTCCGGTGGCGATGCCGTTCCAAAGCTACGCCGGCGATGAAAACGGCGTGCTGCCGTGGATCAACGAGGCGCTCGAAGGCGAAGAGATGCCCGTCATTCTGCCCGACACCCAGGAGCCGCCCTACGAAGACATCGCCGCGGCCGCGCCGGACGTGATTCTCGCCGCGTACTCCGGCATCACCGAGCAGGAATACGACCTGCTCAGCGAGATCGCCCCGGTCGTCGCCTACCCGGGCGACGCCTGGGCCACCCCGTGGCGCGAACTGATCGAAATCACCGGAACCGCGCTCGGCAAGACCGATGAGGCCGACAAATTGCTCGCATCGATCGACACCGAAATCGCCGATCAGGCCGCCGCGCACCCCGAATTCGCCGGCAAGACCATCGCCCTCACCAGCGACAGCGCCGGAACTTTCTACATCTATAAGAAGGAAGACCCGCGCGTCGACTTCACCCTTGACCTCGGCTTCGTCAGCGCTCCCGCCGTCGACGACCTCGCGACCGACGAGGCGAGCTTCTACTACACGCTCAGCTACGAGCAGCTCGACCAGCTCGACAGTGACCTGCTGGTCAACTTCGGCTCCACCCAGGAAGAGTCCGACGCGTTCCTGAACGCGAGCTACGCCCAGGCCATGCCGCAGGTGCAGGCCGGCACGGTCGCAAGCCCGGTCGGCGCGGCCTTCATCTCGTCCGTTTCTCCGCCCACCGGACTCTCGCTGAGCTGGGGACTCGACGACTACGTCGCCCTGCTCTCCGCCGCGGTTCAGTAACTTTTCTCAGAACGGATGCAGCGTAAGCCAGCAGGCGCCGCGGCATCCGTTTTCGGCGTGCCGGTAATGGTCGCACCCCTGGGGTCAGTGTGGGCCGGGAGATTTACCATGGAGAGATGAGCAGTACCGGTCACCTCGCGGCACCGATGCCGTCGGCGGAAGAACCGCTGCGCGAAGGCGTGCTCGCGAGCGTCGCGGACCTTGTGGGTAATACCCCGTTGGTTGAGCTGCGGGTTCCCGCCGCCGGGCTGCCGGCCCCGGCTGGCCGGTCAACCACCGGGCTGGTGCCCGCTCTGCACACTCTTGGCGCACAACCTGCCTTTCACCGAGGTCGTCGACCAGACCGTGCAGCTGCTCGAAGCCGCCGAATCGGCTGCCTCGTACACATATTCCGTATTCAGCATGTTCTAGCTGAACTGCTCGTCGACCACGGCGAGCTGCTTGCGAAACTCCAAATACCCGATCGATTCCCAATCGTCGTCAAGGTCGAACTGCGGCTCATACCCGAGCGACAGGTACAGCGCCACCGCCTCGGGTTGTCGTGCTCCCGTGGTCAGCACAATAGAACGGATGCCCCGCCGCCCCGCCTCGGCCTCCAGCTCGGCCATCACCTGGCGGGCCAGGCCACGGCGGCGATGCGCGGAGTGCGTCCAGACTCTCTTCACCTCGACGGAATCATTCTCGCCCCGCATGAACGCGCCGCCGGCAACCGCTTTTCCGTTCTCGACGAGCAGCAAAAAGGTGCCGCCATCGATCGGCTGAAAGCGCCGGGCCGGATACCGGCTGAGCTCGACCGACGATGGAATCCCGTTGTTCAGGCCGTAGCGCTCGTCATACTCCCGCGAGAGTTCGGCCACCAGCGCTGCCGCGAGCGGGTCGGTCGGTGAGGTGTACAGGATGTTCGGTCTCAGGTTGGGCACCTTTTGACGATAGATCCGCAGCATCCGCTGGTCAAAACCGCTTGAATTCCAGGGGCTCGAAAACAGTCGGCTGCGGTTGCACTAGGATCGTTAGGTCTTACTCGCGTGTGGATTCACCGTAGAATCCGCGCATTTTCGACCAAATCAAGAAGGAAGTGCCATGCGCGCACGCTATATCGTTCCGGCTTTCGCCGCCACCGCCGTTCTGCTACTGACCGGCTGTGTCGACAACACCACCACGACCGCCACGACGCCCTCAGACTCCGGAACCACGATCGAAGCGGATGCCGCAGCCGTCGCGTTGCTCCCCGAAGACATCAAGAGCGCGGGCGTGCTCATTATCGGAACCGACGCGGCGTACCCGCCGAACGAGTACAAGGACGAGTCCGGCGCACCGATCGGCTGGGGCATTGAACTCGCCAACGGCATCGCGGCCAAGCTCGGCCTGGACACCGAGTACGAGATCGCGTCCTTTGACACCATCATTCCCAAAATCACCGGCGGCACCGTCGACATCGGCGAATCCTCGTTCACCGACAACCTCGAACGCGAGAAGCAGGTCGACTTCGTCAACTACTTCAACGCCGGCATCCTCTGGGCCGCGCCCGTCGGCAGTACCGTCGACCCCGACAACGCCTGCGGCCTGGCCGTCGCTGTACAGGCCAACACGGTTGAGCACACCGACGAACTTCCCGCCAAGAACGCGGCCTGTGCCGCCGCCGGGCTGGAGGCAATCGAGGTTTTGCCCTACCCATCGCAGGACGAAGCGACCAACGCGGTCGTGCTCGGCAAGGCTGATGCCCTCAGCGCCGACTCGCCGGTCGCCCTGTATGCCATCTCCAAGGCCGAGGGCAAGCTGGAGCCCGCCGGCGAAAGCTTCGATGTGGCGCCGTACGGCATCACCGTCGACAAGGGTTCGGAACTGACCAAAGCCGTGCAGGCTGCCCTGCAGTCCATGGTTGACGACGGTTCCTACGGCAAGATCCTCTCCGAGTGGGGAGTCACCGACGGTGGCATCGACACCATCACCATCAACGCCGCATCCAACGGCTAGAGAATAAGCGACCCGCATCATGACGAACACGGCCGCGCCCGGCGGCAAGACGGAGCCCGGAATCAAGGCGATTCGCTTGCGCCACCCGTGGCGCAACACCTTCGCGGTCGTGTTACTGCTGCTCGTTGCGCTCTTCATCGCCGATGCGGCGATGCGGCCAGCCTATGACTGGCCAGCCGTCGGCAAGTATCTGTTCGACCAGCGCATCTCGCAGGCGGCGTTCGTCACCCTGCAGCTCACGGTCTACTCGATGGTCATCGCGATCATTCTCGGCGTGACCCTGGCGATCATGCGGCTGTCGCCCAACCCGGTGGTCAATAGCATGGCCTGGGTGTACCTCTGGATCTTCCGGGGCACCCCGGTCTACGTTCAGCTCGCCTTCTGGGGCCTGATCGGCACGATCTACCAGTCGATCGACATCGGGCTGCCGTTCACGGAACCGTTAGTATCGTTCCCGACCCGGGTCGCGCTGAGCGCCTTCATCCTCGCAGTCATCGGACTGGCCCTCAACGAAGCCGCCTACATGGCTGAAATCGTGCGCGCCGGCCTGCTCTCGGTGGACAGTGGGCAGGAAGAGGCGGCCAAGGCCCTCGGTATGAGCTGGTTCCAGACCATGGTGCGCGTGGTCGTTCCGCAGTCGATGCGGGTGATCATTCCACCGGCCGGCAACGAGGTCATCTCGATGCTGAAAACGACCTCGCTCGTGGTCGCCATCCCCTTCACGCTCGAGCTCTACACGCGCTCGCGCGACATTGCCGCCATCACCTTCGAGACGGTGCCGATGCTCATCGTCGCGTCGATCTGGTACCTGTTCTTCACCTCGATTCTCATGGTTGGTCAGTACTTTCTCGAGAAGCGGTTCGCCCGCGGCATCGGTGACCGTCGTCCGAACAAGAAAGCGGATGACGCCACCTCGTCGATCACGGGCGTCACGACCGGCGTCACCCATGTCGTCGGCAGCGGCCAACCGACCGTGGTCCTGCCGCCGCAGCTGCCGCGCGAAACGCCGCCGACCGACTCGCCGACCGATTCGCCGATCGACTCGCCGAAGGGGGACCGCTGATGCCCGCTGTTATTGAGACGCCCATGGTGGTCGCCGACCGTGTCTCCAAGAGCTTCGGCTCCAATGAGGTGCTTAAGAGCATCTCGCTTGAGGTCAAGCGCGGCGAGGTCATGTGCCTGGTCGGGCCGAGCGGATCCGGCAAGTCCACGTTCCTGCGCTGCATCAACCACCTCGAAGTGGTCTCGGCAGGGCGCCTCAGCGTCGACGGTGAGCTCATCGGCTACCGCGAGGCCAACCACAAGCTCTACGAGATGCGCCCCAAGGAGGCCGCTCGGCAGCGCCGGGATATCGGCATGGTGTTCCAGCGCTTCAACCTGTTTCCGCACATGACCGCGCTGCAAAACGTGATGGAAGCGCCGATCCGGGTCAAGGGCCTGTCCAGGGCCGGGGTCGAGGCCAACGCCCGCGCCCTGCTGGCCCGGGTCGGGCTTGCCGAACGGGCCGACTATTACCCCGCGCACCTCTCCGGCGGCCAGCAGCAGCGGGTCGCGATCGCCCGTGCCCTCGCGATGGAGCCCAAGCTCATGCTGTTCGACGAGCCGACCAGCGCGCTCGACCCCGAGCTCGTCGGTGAGGTGCTCGACGTCATGCAGGGCCTGGCCCGCGATGGCATGACCATGATCGTGGTCACCCACGAGATGGGCTTCGCCCGCGAGGTCGCCGACTCGCTCGTCTTCATGGACGGCGGAGTCGTCGTCGAGAGCGGTATCCCCACCGAGGTGCTCGCCAACCCCCAGCACCACCGCACCCAGGCCTTCCTCTCCAAGGTCCTCTAGCCCCCGCTCTCTACTTTCCGGGCCCGGGCCCGGTTCCGTAAGGTGGGCCCGGGCAGCAGAATACGGCCGTAGCGGCAAACTACCCGGCGAGCACCTTCTGAATCCGCTGCAGCGACACGGATTCGGCGGCCTTGAGTTCCTGCGCGAACAGGCTGATGCGCAGCTCCTCGATCATCCAGCGGGCGCGCAGGACCGGCGCCGCGGCATCCGCTTTGAGCGGCATCGTGCCGCCGGCGTTCTCGAACCGCGTGGTCGCGGCCTGGGTCTCGTTCATCCAGACCCGGTCGCGACTGGGGTTGTCGACCAGTTTCGGCACCCGGGCGCTGATTCCGCTGAGGTAGCGCGGCAGGTGCCGCAGCTGGGCCAGGCCGGTCTCGCTGACGAATCCTGGGTAGACCAGCGCCGTCAGCTGTTGGCGGGCATCGCTGATTCCGGGCAGCAAGGCCATGCTGGTCGCGGCCTTGAGCGCCTTGTCGGCCAGCCGATGAGCGGTCAAAATGCGGGCAACCAGGCCGACCGTTTCGAACATGGAGTCCATCACGACTCCCGACACCCGGTCGCGAATGGTGTCGAACTCGGCCTTCATGAACACCTGCCCGTCGGGCCGCACCCGAAACAGCACGTCGTCGACCGCGGCCGCGAGACAATCCTCGAACAGGGCCTGCGTGCTCTTATACGGGCTGGTCGCGAGCGAAAGTTTCTCGGCGGCGGTCAGATGTTGCTGCACATACGCGGCCGGCGACGGCGTCGCCAGCAGCAGCAGCCGGCGTACCCCGCGGGGCAGCGCGCGCGCCTGCTCCAGCTCGGTGCTCATCATGCGAATAGAAACGGATGCCCCATCATCGACCAGCGTCGGATACCCGCGAATCGTGGTGTCACCCTGCTTCGTGTCGAGAAAGCGCGGGAGCTCGCCGAGGTCCCAGGTGGTGATGCCGCCGCGCTCGATCGCGTTGCTGGGAGCCGCGGCGCTCGTCGCCTTCGCGACGCTCAACCGAACGCGGGTGCCGAGCCGCCGTTGCAGGTCGGCGAGGTCCTTGTCGGCGGCGACCGTGCGCCCACGTTCGTCGGTGACGACGAAGGTCATGCGCAGGTGCGACGGAACCCGGCCCAGCTCGAAGTCGCGCGCGGAAACCGGCACATAGGTGAGCTTCTGAATCAGCGCGGCGAGCGTCTCGGCGAACGAGCCTTGCGGCACCGGCACCGGCGTCGGCAGCGCCTCCACGATTCCGGGCTCGCTCGGGAGCTCGCCGAGCAGCCGAGCTGCCCAGTCGGCGGCGGGTACGACATTGCGCCGGATGCTTTTCGGCAGCGACTTGATCATGGCGGTCACGAGCTCGGCGCGGAGGCCGGGCACCTGCCAGTCGAAACCGTTCGGCGAGAGGCGGGCGAGCAGCGCGAGCGGAATGCGCACGGTCACGCCGTCGTCTTCTTCGCCGGGTTCGAAACGGTAGCCGAGGGTCAGGCGCTGGTCGCCCTGCTGCCAGCTTGGCGGAAAGAGTCCCTCGTCGATCTCGGGGGAGTCCTCGGCGACGAGTGCGTCGGCGGTCATGGTCAGGAGGTCGGGGGTGTCGAACCGGGCAGTGCGCCACCAGCCCTCGAAGCTCTTGGTCGACGACACGTCGGCCGGAATGCGACGCTGATAGAAGTCGAACACCGCTTCATCATCAAAGAGGATGTCCCGGCGCCGGGTGCGCTCCTCCAGCTCGGCCAGTTCCTCCCGCAGCCGCGCATTGGCCCGTTCGAACGCCCACATGCCGGGGTCGCCCGTCTGGCCGGGCCGTCCGCCGCGGCTGGCGCTCGAGCCAACGGCGGGTGCGCGGCCAGCGCCGCGCCCACCGCTGGCGTCGCCGCCGTCGGTTGAGATGCTGACGCGTTCGTTGCGGGATGGTCCGCGGGAGCCGCGATCCGCTTCCTTCTCGGCCGAAGCAGACTGCGGTCCAGACGCGCGGTCCCACTCGCCCTCGACCAGCGCGTGCCGAATGAACAGCTCGCGGGCATACGCCGGGTCGATCCGGGAGAACTGCACCCGGCGGCGGGCCACGATCGGTACGCCGTACAGGGTGACCCGTTCGTAGACGACGGCGGCGCCCTGCTTCATCTCCCAGTGCGGTTCGGAGTAGCTGCGCTTGCACAGGTTGCCGGCGAGCGGTTCGGCCCAGGCCGGGTCGACGACCGCGTTCATGCGGGCGAACAACCGGCTGGTTTCGACCAGTTCGGCGCTCATCACCGCGTTCGGCTGCTTCTTGGCCAGGGTGGAGCCGGGAAACAGCACGAAGCGCTGCTGTCTGGCGCCGACATAGTCCTTCTTGGCGACGTCCTTCAGCCCGATGTGCGAGAGCAGCCCGGCCAGCAGCGACCGGTGCACGCCGTCGGGGTTGGCGCTCGGTTCACCGAGGTGCAGGCCGAGCGGCTTGGCGAGCTGGCGCAACTGGCGCAAGACGTCTTGCCATTCGCGCACCCGCAGGTAGTTCAGGTACTCGTTCTTGCACAGTCGACGGAAGGCGCTCGAGCCGAGTTCGGACTGTTGCTTCTCGAGGTAGTTCCAAAGGTTGAGCAGGCTGAGAAAGTCGCTCGTCGGGTCGGCGAACCGAGCGTGAAACTGGTCGGCTTGCGCGCGCCGTTCGAGCGGGCGCTCCCGCGGATCCTGAATGGTCAGCCCGGCGACGATCGCCATGACTTCCCTACTGGTGCCCTGCGTTTTCGACTCGATCACCATGCGGCCAAAGCGCGGATCGATCGGCAGCTGCGCGAGCTGCTGGCCGATGCGGGTCAGGCGCGGGGTGGCCGGGCCGGCGGCGGGGGCGGCATCCGTTTCAACCGGGCGGCGACCGCTCTTGGTGCGGCCGGTACCCTCCGCCTCGATGGCGCCGAGTTCGGCGAGGAGGTCGAGGCCGTCCTTGATATTGCGGCTGTCCGGCGGGGTCAGAAACGGGAACGACGCAATGTCGCCGAGGCCGAGCGAAATCATCTGCAGAATGACCGCGGCGAGGTTAGTGCGCAGAATCTCCGGCTCGGTATATTCCGGGCGGCGCATATAGTCTTCTTCGGAATATAACCGAATCGCAATACCGTCGCTGGTGCGGCCGCTGCGGCCGCTGCGCTGATTGCCAGAGGCCTGCGAGATCGCTTCGATCGGCAACCGCTGCACCTTGGACCGCACGCTGTAGCGGCTGATCCGCGCCGTTCCGGCGTCGATGACATAACGGATGCCCGGCACCGTCAGACTGGTCTCAGCCACGTTGGTCGCAAGCACGATGCGTCGTTTGACCCCGGCCACGGTCGACGGCTGGAACACCCGGTGCTGGTCCGCCGACGACAACCGGCCGTACAGCGGCAGCACCTCGGTGGGATTGCGGCTGGCCGAGGAGGCGTACTTGCCCTGCAGCGCGTCGGCGGCGTCGCGAATCTCGGTCTCGCCGGAAAGGAAGACCAGCACGTCACCATTCGACTCCCGCTCGAGCTCGTCGAGAGCGGTGGTGATGCCCTCGATGTAGTCGCGGTCAACCGGGGGAGCGGCATCCGTCGTGTCATCATCGTCGTCTATTCCGGGCTCCGCCACGAGCGGGCGATAGCGAATCTCCACCGGGAAGGTGCGCCCTGACACCTCGACGACAGGCGCCGGGGTACCGTCGGCGGCCGCGAAATGCTTCGCGAAACTGGCCGGGTCGATCGTCGCCGAGGTGATGATGAGCTTGAGATCGGGGCGCTTGGGCAGCAACTGCCGCAAATACCCGAGCAGAAAGTCAATATTGAGGCTGCGCTCATGCGCCTCGTCGATGATGATCGTGTCGTACTTGCGCAGCATGCGGTCGCGGTGAATTTCATTCAAGAGGATGCCGTCGGTCATCAACTTAATGCGGGTATCCGCGCCGACCTTGTCGGTGAACCGCACCTGGTAGCCGACGAGCTGCCCGACCTCCTGGCCGAGCTCCTCGGCAATGCGCTCGGCAATGGTGCGCGCGGCGAGCCGGCGCGGTTGGGTGTGGCCGATGTTCTTACGGCCGAGCTCGAGGCAGATCTTGGGCAGCTGGGTGGTCTTGCCCGACCCGGTCGATCCGGCGACGATCACGACCTGGTGGTCACGAATGGCGCGGGCAATGTCCTCCCGACGCTGGCTGACCGGCAGTTCGGGCGGGAAGGTGATATTGAGCGTTTCCATGAAGTCTCAATATTACTTCGCCCCCACCCGCGACGTGAAAGCGCTCGTGCTGGCCAGCGTGGGCGCTTTCGCGGTCAGTGAACATTGGGGGTTGGGAGAGAGCGTCGAGGACCCCGGCTTATAGGCTGGGGCGATGACGAAATCAGTTCCCACCATCACCCTCAACGACGGCCACACGATTCCTCAGCTCGGTTTCGGCGTGTTCAAGGTCGAGCCCGACGAAACCACCCGCATTGTGGCCGACGCGCTGTCGGTCGGGTACCGCCACATCGACACCGCTGCCATCTACGGTAACGAGGAGGGTGTGGGCAAGGCACTCGCCGCTTCGGCCATCGACCGTTCCGAGCTGTTCATCACAACCAAATTGTGGAACGACCGTCAGGGCACCCAATCAGCCTTTGACGCTTTCGAGGAGAGCCTCGAGAAGCTCGGCCTCGACTACGTCGACCTCTACCTGATCCACTGGCCGGCTCCGGCCAACGACAAGTTTGTCGAGAGCTGGCGCGCCCTCGAAAAGATTCAGGAGTCGGGCCGTGCCCGTTCCATCGGCGTGTCCAACTTTCTGGTGCCGCACCTCGACCGGCTGCTGCACGAGACCAGCATCGTGCCCGCCGTCAACCAGATCGAGCTGCACCCGGCACACCAGCAGCCGGAGGTCATCGCTTTCGCTCGCGAAAACGGCATCAACATTGAAGCCTGGGGCCCGCTCGGCCAAGGCAAGTACCCCCTGTTCGACGAGCAGGTGATAGCGGATGCTGCCGACGCGCACGGCAAGTCGCCAGCGCAGGTCGTCATTCGCTGGCACCTGCAGATCGGCAACATTCTGTTCCCCAAGTCGAACCGCCTCGCGCGCATGACGGAGAACTTCGACGTGTTCGACTTCGAACTGACCCACACCGAGGTGACCATGATCTCCGCGCTCGAGCGCGCCGGCCGAGTCTCGGCTCACCCCAACGAGGTGAACTAGCCCGGTCGCGGGAGCGCGGCTGGTTGGCCCGCGACTCGGCTCACCTTAACGAGGTGAACTAGCCAGGTCGCGGGAGCGCGGCGGGTTGGCCCGCGACTCGGCTCACCTTAACGAGGTGAACTAGCCCGGTCGCGGGAGCGCGGCGGGTTGGCCCGCGACTCGGCTCACCTTAACGAGGTGAACTAGCCAGGTCGCGGGAGCGCGGCGGGTTGGCCCGCGACTCGGCTCACCTTAACGAGGTGAACTAGCCAGGTCGCGGGAGCGCGGCGGGTTGGCCCGCGACTCGGCTCACCCCAACGCGGTGAACTAGCCCGCAGCATCCGCTTATGCGTGGCCCCGGCGACCGACGGTCCGTGGGGCCACGGCTGTGCAACGGCGTACATTGGGGTGTGCTGCGCTCCCTTGAGCGCGGTTGCGCGCCGCCCCGCAGAAAGAACCCATGAATCCCATTGAATGGCTATTCGACGCGCAGCTGCAGCTTGGCACCCAGACCATTCTCTGGCGCGAGGTCATCGGCAACGCCTTCGGAATTGCGAGCGCCGTCGGGGGCATGCGCCGCAAGATCTGGGCCTGGCCGGTCGGGATCGTCGGCAACGTGCTGTTGTTCACAGTGTTCCTCGGCGCCGTGTTCGGGACGCCTAACCCGGTCAACCTGCTTGGGCAGGCCGGCCGTCAGATCATGTTCATCGTCGTGTCGATCTTCGGCTGGGTGCAGTGGCAGCGCAGCCGCAATTCCGCCGTGCACGTTGCCGTCGCGCCGCACTGGGCTGGCAACCGCACCCGCATTCTGCTCGCCGCTGGGCTGATCGCCGGCACCCTCGTGCTCACCCCGATTTTTCGTGCGCTCGGCTCGTTCGAACCGGTCTGGGCGGATGCCTGGATCTTCACCGGTTCGCTGCTCGCGACCTACGGTATGGCCAAGGGGTGGACCGAGTTCTGGCTGATCTGGGTGGCCGTCGACGTAGTCGGGGTGCCGCTGCTGATCAGCGCCGGCTACTACGCCTCCGCCGTGCTGTATCTGTTCTACGGGGCGTTCACCATCATCGGGTTCATCGTCTGGGTGCGGGTACAACGCCGCCGGAGTGCACTACTCGGCGTCGTTTAGGCCCGTATCGCTCGAATTGGCCAAGCGGGAGCAGAATGGAACATGCCCAATCACCTCGCCGACGCCATCAGTCCCTACCTCCGCAGTCACGCTGACAACCCGGTGGAGTGGTTCGGCTGGGGCGAGCAGGCCTTCGCCGAAGCGCGCGAGCGGGACGTGCCGGTGCTCGTCTCGATCGGCTATTCCACCTGCCATTGGTGTCATGTCATGGCCAGGGAGAGCTTCAGCGACCCGGCCATCGCGGAGTACCTCAACGCCCACTTCGTGAGCATCAAGGTCGACCGTGAGGAGCACCCCGACGTCGACGCGAGCTACCTGGCCGCGGCAAGCGCGTTTATCGACGGGCTCGGCTGGCCGCTCAACGTGTTCGTCACGCCCGACGGCCGGGCCTTTCATGCCGGAACCTACTTTCCGCCGGTCGGGCAGCCGGGGCATCCGTCATTTCGCGACGTACTGACCGCGGTGACGGATGCTTGGGTCACGCGCCGCGCGGACCTGACGGCGGGCGCGGCTCGGGTCGCAGAGATGCTCGCCGAGTCGGCGCGTGACCTGGCCGCGGGGGTCGGCTCCGCGTCCGGCAGTGGGCCCGGTGCTGGACCCGATGCCGACCGGCTCGACCAGGCGGTGGCCGAACTGGTCGCCTACGAGGACGCCTCGTTCGGCGGCTTCGGCGGCGCGCCGAAGTTTCCGGTGGCGCCGGCACTCTCCTTTCTGCTCGGGCACGGTGGGATCGACGGCCCAGGCCCCGAGCTCGCCGTGCGTACGCTCAAACTCATGGGAGCGTCACCCCTGCGGGACCCGATCGAGGGCGGCTTCTTTCGGTACGCCGTCAATCGCGATTGGAGCGATCCGCACTACGAACGCATGCTCTACGACAACGCCCAACTGCTCGGCCTCTACACCAGCGCCTGGATGCTCACCGAAGCGCCGTGGGCACGCCACGTCGCCGAGGGAATCGCACGCTTTCTGTGCGACGTGATGCAGCTGCCGAGCGGCGGTTTCGCGAGTGCCCAGGATTCGGAGAGCACAGTCGACGGCCAGCGGGTCGAGGGCGGCTACTACGCCCTCGAAGCCAGCGACCGCCTCCGGCAGACCCCGCCAGCCCGCGACGAGAAGGTACTCACCGGCTGGAACGGCCTCGCCATCCAAGCACTGGCCCGAGCCGGCTTCGCCTTCGACCAGCCCGACCTGATCGCCGCCGCCCGCCGCGCGGCCGACTATCTGCGCGTGCACCACGAGCGCGCTGATGGCACGCTGGTACGGGCCTCCGTCAGCGGATCTGCCTCCGGCGAACGTTCCTCGGATGCGAAGGCCACGCTGGAGGACTACGGCATGTACTCACGGGGACTCCTTGAACTTGCTCTCGTCACCGGTGACGTCACATACGCCACCCAGGCTCGTCACCTGCTCGACAGAACGCTATCGGACACCACCGACGCTGCTGATCGGGCCGGTGCAGTGACCGACCCCGGTGTCAGCACGACGGCATCGAGCCCCGCTTTTCGCCCGCCGCACGGTTCGGATACCGTACTCACCGCGCAGGGCCTGGTCAGCGCCATTGACCCGTCGGAGGGCGCCTACCCCTCCGGACTATCCGCCACGGTCGACGCGGCCGTACTACTCCACCAGCTCACCGGCGACGACCGCTACCGCCGAGCCGCGGCGGCCGGACTCAGCCTGGTCGCCACCCTCGCTCCGCAGCGTCCGCTCGCCTTCGGCGCCGCGCTGCGCCTCTTCGACGCGCTCAACGCCCCGATCCAGCAGCTCGTCATCGTCTCGCCAGACGAGCCAGACGGAGTCCGCGCCGACCCCACCAACCCTGACCCCACCGCCCACGGCGCCATCGGCTTCAACCCCACCCTGATCGACCTCGCCCGGCGCCATCCGGCTGACGTAGTCGTCGCCGTGACCGAATCGCAGGCCTGCGCCTTCGCCGACGCCGGATTCGACCTCTTTGCCGCTCGAACAGCGCAGACCGGCCAGTCCACCGCGTACCTCTGCCGCGACTTCGTCTGCCAACTGCCGGTCACCGACCCGGCTCAACTGCCGCCGATCGACGCCACAGCCGCGCTTCTGGCCAAAATTGCCGCTGAACAGCAACAATTGGGCGGGCCGCACAAGCACTAACATCGGGATACCGCCTACGCCCCACGTTCAGGACCAGTCGAAAGGATCCCTCATGGTTCCCGAAATTAACATCTGGGCCGTGCTCCTGGCCACCGCATCGAGCATGGTCGTCGGCTCGATCTGGTACACCCACGCGGTCTTCGGCCGGTACTGGATGAAAGCCGTCGGACACACCCAGGAAAGCATGAAGGGCAGCGGCACCGGCGCCATCATCATCACGGTCATCGTCAGCTTCGTCACCGCCTCCGTGCTGGCCGGCGCCGCGGCGATCGCCCAGAACTTCTACGGCGGCAACTTTCTGTTCAACACCCTGCTCACCGGGCTCATCCTCTGGGCCGGATTCACCGCGGCCCGCATGGTCACCCACGACACCTTCGACCGCCGCCCGGCCGGCCTCACCGTGCTCAACCTGGCCCACGAACTCGTGACCATTCTGCTCATGGCCTTGATTATCGGCCTGTTCGGCATCTCCGCCCTCTAACGTGCACCGACTGTGCGAAACGGATGCCGCAGCATCCGTTTCGCAGGCCACCCGCCGTCGCGCGGGTGCAGCAAACTACCGGCATCAGGGACGTACACTGAGGTGAACGCCCCTGCGTGTCACCGGCCGCTGGTCGCTCATCGAGAATCTCGGCGGCACCATACTGAGAGTCAGCTGTTCGAGACACAGGCAGAGCAGCGTTCACGCCGGCTTTTTCGGCCGCACTCCCCGGCGCAGGCACGAATTGCCCCGCGTTTGAGTGCTCCACTTTTTCAAGGAGGACCATGGCGACACTCGATATTCCAGACGCACAACCGGATGCGCGCACGGAACCCCCAGAAGACGGTTACCCCGATTCCTTCGGCGGTGACATTTTTGACACCGACGCTTTTCGTTCCGACTCCGTCGGCTACGACTCGAGCGAACCCGAGCCGCCCACGAACACCGGCCTGATCCCGACTCTCTCCCTCAGCAGTGAGCCCGAGTTGGTGTTGATCACACCGGATGCCCGCACCCGCCGCTTCAACCGTGATGACGTCGTCGTGCGCAAGGGCGAGATCGCGCTCATCAACGGCCACTACACGCCGCACGAGTCCATGGTCAAGGACCTCCTTGCCGTCTACGACGCCCTCACCCGCGCTGGAATCGACTTTCTGCTGGTACGCGGCGACCACAATCGTCCGGTCATCGCCGTCGACCGCAAGCGTCGCAAGGAAATCACTCAGGTTCTGAGCGAGGCGTTCGCCAACGAGCCCTTTTACGCCAAGCCGCTCGACGGCAACGTGAACCAGCAGTTTCTCCTCGCCGACGGCGCCCTCACCATGCTGCGCAAGTCCAGCGTTTTTCGGGTCTACCGCCCGCGCATCGAACCGATCGGACGCCTGCGCTACGGAGCCCAGACAGCGTTCCAGTTCGAGTTGTGGCGTTTTGGCGAGGACGAAATCGTCGCTCCGGTCGAAAACGCGCTTATGCGCACCCGGCTGCCGCGCTCCGAGGCCCGCGAAACCACGATCGACCTGTATGGGCGCACCTGGCTGACCCTGCAGAATATGTTCGACGATCTGGCCAGTGATGTCACGTTCGACATCGACCTCGTCTTCAGCTGGGTCGACGGCTCGAGCGACGAGTTCCAGCGGGAACGCGCCAAGCGGATGAAGGCCTATGTCATCGGCGAGGGCGACGATTCGGATGCCCGTTTTCGCCAGATCGACGAGCTTAAGTACGCGCTGCGCAGCGTCTATATGTTTGCCCCGTGGATTCGACGCATCTTCATCGCGACCGATTCACCGGCTCCGGCGTGGCTTGCCGAGCATCCCCGCGTCACCATCATGCGCAGCGAAGATTTCTTCGTCGACACGAGCGTGCTGCCCATCCACAATTCGCACGCCGTCGAAAGCCAGCTGCACCACATTCCGGGCCTGGCCGAGCACTTTCTCTACTCCAACGACGACATGTTCTTCGGCCGCCCGGTCGGCCCTGAACTGTTCTTCTCACCGGGCGGAGTGACCAAGTTCGTGGAGGCATCCACTCGAATCGGACTTGGCGAGAACGACCCGACCCGCAGCGGGTTTGAGAACGCCGCGCGCGTGAACCGAGCGCTGCTGCGTGGCCGGTTCGGCAAGGTCACGACCCGCCACCTCGAGCACACGCCCGCGCCCATGCGCAAGAGCGTACTGCTCGAGCTGGAACAGGAGTTCCCCGCGGACTTCAGCCGCACGGCAGCCAGCCGGTTCCGCTCGGCGACCGACATCTCGGTCACCAACTCGCTGTACCACTATTACGCCCTAATGACCGGGCGTGCGGTCGCGCAGACGCAGGTGCGCTCGCTCTACATCGAGACGACCCTGCGCATCGCCCTGCGGCAGATGAACCATCTGCGCAAGCGCCGCGATCAGGACATGTTCTGTCTCAATGACGGCAGTCACCCGGAAATCACGCCCGATGCGCGGCGCGCCGCGGTCACCGAGTTCCTGAACCTGTACTTTCCCATCGTGGCACCGTGGGAACGGGCCAGCCTGGCCGCTAGTGCAGAACCGGAATCGGCCGTGTCATGGGCGGCTCACGCAGTGCAGGCAGAGTTTCCGACGGCGTGATCTCGACGCCGGAAGCGCGCAGACGACGCGCGCTTTCGGCGGCATCCACGTAGTCGAGCGTTGGGTAGCGGCCGAGCGGAACCACGGAATGCAAAACCGTGCCGGGGTAGACGTGCACCAGGTTGAACGCTCGGGCACCATCACGCCCGAGGGTTCCGCCGATGGGAACGTTGAGGTCCTGGGTATAGCAGGTGGCCGATGCTACCGACACGGGGATGCCGGCGAACATAGCCATCGATGAATAGTGCAGGTGGCCGGCAATGATGCTGCGCACATCGGTGCCGCGCAGCACGTCGGCCAGACGGTCCTGGTCGCGCAGCTCGACGGCGGTGGCCAGGTCGAGCACGCTCGGAATGGGCGGGTGATGCATCGCCAGAATCGTGCCGTCGGGGGCCGGTACGCGCAGCTCTTCAGCGAGCCACTGCAGCTGCTGGTCGGTCACGGCGCCGTAGTGGTGACCGGGCACCGAGGTGTCGAGGGTGATCAGGCGCAGGCCGTTGAGGTCGCAGGACCGGTCGATCGGCGCGTCGCTGGCCACCTCACCGAACAGTTCGGTGCGAAAAGCCGAGCGATTGTCGTGGTTGCCCATGACCCAGACGATTCGGGCGCCGAGACGCTCAGCGACCGGCTCCACGATCTGACGCAGCAGCTGGTAGGCGCCGGGCTCACCCTTGTCGGCGAGATCACCGGTGACGACGATGGCCTCTGGCTGGGCTCCAGAGGCCTCGACCTCGGCGAACAGCTCGGCCAGGCGGGCTTCAACGTTGACGCTGCCATAGAGTTTCGAGCCCCCCGCCAGCAGGTGGGTGTCGCTCAGGTGTAACAGGAAATGATCCGGCCGGGGGTATTCAGCCGTTCGAAAGCTCACGGAGCGTCCATTCGTTTGTCGCGGACGCGCTTTGCCGGCGCGCTTTCACGATGATTGGGACTATTCGATCAGACGTACTTGAACAACCGGTGTACGCCACACCTTAATCCTGCATCGGGCGGGGTAAATGGGCAAGTGCCGTTATTGAATCGTTCTCAGGATTCGTACTCTAGGCTGGCCGCATGGCTCGATACGTACGCATTGAGGAATTTGGTGGCCCAGGCGTTCTGAGCATCGTGCACGACGAGCAGCCGCGCCGGTTGTGACTGCCGCCCTCGACTAAAACGGCGCCGCGACCATCGATGCGGCACTCGAGCTGGGCGTTCCCGGCGGTCGGATCAACACGATCGCCGCGCGTGGCCACCGGGCTGGCGCCGGCATTACCGAGGTGGGCGGACAGGCCGCGGATATTGATGACCTCCGTGCCCTCTCCGCGCTTATCGGGAGCGGGGAGATCGTGCTGCCGATCGACCGGGTGTTCCCGCTCGAGCAGGTGCAGGGCGCCTACCGCCACCTGATGGCCGGGCACCTGCGCGGCAAGGTCGTGCTCGCGACCCGGTAGGCGAGTCCCGGGTGCTCGGGGCCACGGTCCGGCCGTTCCTGGCCGGGAAAGGGGCTCGCCGGCACGGCGCGCTGGCTGGTCTGCGATTTGTTCCGGAGACGTGGTCGCTCCAGGCCGACCCGCTCGGGCTCCCAGCCGGTTGTGGCATGCTTGATCGTGCGCACCAGATCCAAACCGAACGCTCCGCTACAGGGGGCGTATGGCTACCTCGCCGGAGCCGCGCTGATCGCGCTCGTATTCGTCGGTCTCTACCTATTTTTCGTGCGGGGCCATGCCGGCCAGGAGGCCGACCAGCTCGCCTATAACGGCGCCGAATTCGGCCGCCGCAGCATCACCCCGTTCACCGGTCGGGTGCTCGACTCTGTGCCCGATGTGGCCGTGGTGTTCGGCGTCGCGCTGACCGCGATCATCGCGCTCGTGCGCCGCAACTGGCGCACCCTGCTCGTCGCCCTGGTGGCGGCCGGGGCAGCGACGGCGACCGCGCAGCTGCTCAAGTACGGCATCCTGGCCCGCCCCGATCTGGCCGTCGAGGGCTACGCCGGAAACTCTTTCCCGTCGGGGCATACGACGGTGGCGGCGGCATCCGCTCTCGTGGTGTTTCTGGTGGCGAGCCCGCGCACCCGGCCAATGGTCGCCGGCTGGGGCACCGCCTTCGCCGTGCTGGCCGGGGTCGCAACGCTCGCCAACCAGTGGCATCGGCCCAGTGACGTGATTGCCGGGCTGCTCTGGGTTGCCTTCTGGGGCTGCCTGGCCGGTGCCGTGCTGGCCTGGCCGCGGGCCGGGGCGCTGCCCCGCGCCGACGGCGACGGCTCCAGCTCGCGGTGGCCCGCCTTCATCGGCCTGCGCCGATCCACCATTCGCGTTATTCGCTGGCTGTCGGTCGGCTTCGGTGCTGTCTCCGTGCTGGCCTTTGTCGCTACCCTCGTGGTGAACAGCAGCCTGTTCGACAGCGTCGGAACGCTGGGCACCGTCGTGGCCTATTTCGGTGGCGTCGCGGCCATCGTTACCGCAGGCCTGCTGCTGGCGCTCAGTGGAACGCGGCTGTTCGCCCGCCTTCCGTAGATTTCGCTCGCTGCCCGTTCACAACCAGCTTGACGCAGAGGGTGTTCCGACAATCTCCGCCGTTATGCACGGCAGCTGGGAGTTCTGTGGCCTGGCGCCCCCGAAAAGCTGTGTCGGGCCGATTTTTCGGCGCACTAGGGCTGTACGGAACAGAAGTCGCGTGCAACACTGACTCATGGCCGTCACGCTGAGAGCGCTCCAGACCGTAGTACCCCCGACGATTCTGATCCAGGAGCAGGTGCGCGATATCTTCGCCGCCCAGCCCGGACTCAGCCGACTAGCTCAACGGCTGGTCAGCACCAGTTTCAACGTGTCGGGTATCGAGACGCGACATACCGTGATCGCCGAGCTGACCCTCGACAACGATTCGACCGAACCGCAATTCTTCGACGCGCACAAACAGCTGCTGCTCATGCCGAGCACCCGGGTGCGCAACGAGCTCTACATCGAAGAGGCCACCAAACTGTTCGTCGAGGCCGGCCGCCGGGCGCTCGCCGCCTGCGGCGACATTCGTCCCGAAGACATAACGCACGTTGTCACCGTTTCCTGCACCGGGTTTTACGCGCCCGGCCCCGACTATATGCTCGTGCGGGAGCTTGGCCTGAACGCCAGCACGCAGCGCTACCACCTGGGATTCATGGGCTGCTACGCAGCGATGCCGGCCCTCCGCACCGCGAAGCAGTTCGTTGAGGCCGACCCGAACGCGGTCGTGCTGGTGGTCAGCGCCGAACTCTGCTCGCTGCACCTGCGTACCTCGAGCGATCCAGATACCATCGTTGCCTCCTCGCTATTCTCCGACGGCGCGGCCGCCGGCATCGTAAGCGCGCGGGCCCCGCTCGCGGGCGAGAAGGCCTTGGGCCTCGACCTGTTCGAAACGGTGATCACGCCGGTCGGCGAGGGCGACATGGCCTGGAAAATCGGCGACGAGGGCTTCGAGATGATTCTGAGCACCTACGTTCCGCACATCATCGACGAGCACATCGAGGGCGCGCTCGCCCCGCTGTTCGCCCGTGATGTGTCGATCACCGGGCAGCTCGCAGCCACTGCTTCCCTCGAAGCGGATGCCGTCGGATCGACTCTGGGCGCGGCAGTGCTCACCCTCGCGCCCCCCGCCTCGCTCAGTTCGGTGATCGAGCATTGGGCAATCCACCCCGGCGGCCGCAGCATTCTCGACAAGACCGAGGCGAAGCTTGAACTGCGCCCCGACCAGCTGTTTCCCTCGCGCCAGACGCTGCGCACCAACGGCAATATGAGCAGCGCGACCATTTTGTTCGTGATGAAGGCCATTCTCGACGGTCCGGCCACGGCCGACGGCGAGCGGGTCTGCGCCATGGCGTTCGGCCCCGGACTCACTGTGGAGTCCGGCCTGATGACCGTGATCGAGGGCTGAATGGCCCTTCCCTCCCTGCGCGTGCGCGCCCACGACGCGGTGGAGATCATGGATTCCCCGCTCTGTGACCCGACCATGCTCACCCGCACCTATCAGGATTTTCGGGTGGTCAATGCGGTCGTCTCGGGCTGGTGGGGGATCTATCGCCGCAGCATCCGCCCCGCTCTGTCAACCACGACCGAACTGACGCTGCTCGATGTCGGATCGGGCGGCGGCGATGTGTCGCGGGCGCTGGCCGGCTGGGCGGTGCGTGACGGCCTGCGGCTGAGGGTGACCGGCATCGATCCGGATGCCCGCGCGCACGTGTTCGCGACGTCGCAACCGAAGATTGCCGGGCTGACTTTTCGGCGGGCGCTGAGCTCGGATCTTGTCGCGGAGGGCGAGCACTATGACTTCGTGGTCTCCAACCATGTGCTGCACCACCTGAGCGTCGACGAGCTCAAGGGGCTGCTCGTGGACTCCGAATCGCTCGCACGGCGTCGGGTGCTGCACGCCGATCTCGAACGCTCGAACTTCGCCTACCTCGGGTTCGCGGCGGCTACCTGGCCGTTCTTTCGACACTCCTATATCCGGCCGGACGGGCTCACCTCGATTCAACGCAGCTATACCGCCGTCGAGCTGCGGGCCGCGGTGCCCGCTGGGTGGACGGTGTCGCGCGGCAGGCCGTCGCGGCTCGTGCTGGGCTGGGAAGCAGCGGATGCGTGACGTTGTCATCGTCGGTGGCGGGCCGGTCGGTACGATGCTCGCCTGTGTGCTCGCCGTCGGCGGGCTCGATGTTGAGGTGGTCGAGCAGCGCGAGCTGCCGTCGCTGCGCTCGCGGGCGATCGGCATCCACCCGCCGTCGCTCCGCGCCCTCGCCTCTATCGGTGTCGCCGACGCCCTGATCGACCGGGCGGTACGCATTCACCAGGGGGAGGTGCGCTGCGACGGCCGCAGGCTCGGGCAGCTGTCGTTCGAGCGGGCAGCGCCGGAATATCCATTCGTGGTCGCGGTGCCGCAATACGAGACGGAGGCCCTGTTGCGCGCCCGGTTCGACCAGCTCAGGCCGGGGCAGTATCGCAGCGGTGTGACGGTGACCGGAGTGCACGATCGCGGCGATGCCGTCGTGCTCTCGACCGACGCCGGCCCAATCGAGGCGCGCTATGTGATTGGCGCGGACGGTGCCCGCAGCCGGGTGCGGGCGGCTGCTGGCATCGCCTGGCGGCAGCTCGGCCGCAGCGAAACCTATCTCATGGGCGACTTCGCCGACCCCGATCCGGGCGACAACGGTGCGGTGCTCTATTTCGAGCGCGGCGGCGTGGTGGAGTCCTTTCCACTGCCCGGCGGCCGGCGCCGCTGGGTGGCGATGACCGATTTTCTCGCCACGGAAGCCGACAGCGCCGACCTGGCCGCGCTCGTCCGTCATCGAACCGACGTCAGGGTGGCCGAACCGCTCGGGGCAGCAAGCGCCTTCGGAGTGCAGCAGCGGCTTGCAGGACGCATGAGGGCGGGCCGCATCGTGCTGGTCGGCGATGCCGCACATCAGATTAGTCCGATCGGCGGGCAGGGCATGAACCTGGGCTGGCTCGACGCCGTTGCGCTCGCGCCGGCGCTGCAGCGGGCGCTGCTCGAGCCGGCGGCGGCGGCATCCGTTCTGGGTGGTTATGACCGGTCCCGCCGGAGTGCCGCTCACCGCGCGGCCGTGCAGGCCGGATTCAACATGAATATGGGCCGGCCAGCCCATGGCCTGCGGCTCGGTGCCCGCAACGCCTTCGTGCGTTCGCTCACCCTGCCGCCGGCCAACGAACTCGTCGCCCGCGCGTTCACGATGCGCTGGCTGTGACCTGACGGGTAGGTCGCCGGGCTAACGTAAGACACGCCGGCTCCGCTCAGCGGGGCGCAGATTCACCGGCCTGACGTTCGGGCGGGGGCCGCAGATCGAGTTGAATAGACGGGTGACTTCTGCAAATCTCGTTCCCCGCCTCCGCACCGACCTCGCCGCCGCCCACTTCTCGGTTCCCGGCCTGACCGGATTGTGGGGCATTGAAGCGGACGCCGCCCTCCGCCGCAATCAGCGGGTTCCGGCCCAGCGGGCGCTCGCCGCGCTCGCCGCGCTCGCCGCGAAGCTCGGCCGGAACGAGCCCGCCGCGACCCTCGCCCGGTTGTTCCTGCTCGGTGACGCAGTGCCGCGAGCCGACCTCGACGCCGCGCTTCCGACGCTCGGGGCGGTCGGCGCCACGGAGCTCGGGCTCGTGGCGGCGGACGGTTCGGCCGACGTATGCCCGCTCGTCGACCTGCGCCCGTACAGCTTCATCGACGCGCACGGCGCCGGCAGCTGGTGGATCGTGAGCGATCTGGGGGAGCTGGCGCTCGGGCATCCGCTCGGCGAAACGCACGTTCTCGGCATCGGCGGAGCCTCGCGCACCCTCAGCGGACTCATGATGCCGACGGCGGTGGAGCGGGCGCTCGACATCGGAACCGGCTGCGGAATCCAGGCCATGCACGCCTCGCGGCACGCCGAGCAGGTCGTCGCGACCGACATTTCGGTGCGGGCGCTCGAGCTTGCGGCGCTGAACGCCGAGCTCAACGAGATCGACAATATCGAGTTTCGCTTTGGCAGCCTGTTCGAGCCGGTGGCGGGGGAGCGGTTCGATCACATTATCTCGAACCCGCCCTTCGTGATCACGCCGCGCGCCGAGGGGGTGCCGAGCTACGAGTATCGGGACGGCGGAATGGTCGGCGACGCCCTGGTCGAGGCCGTCGTGCGCGGGGCCGCAGACCATCTCACCCCCGGCGGCGTCGTGCAGCTGCTCGGCAACTGGGAATACCACGATGAAACGGATGCCTTCGAACGGCTCGAGCGCTGGCTCACGCCGGGTGCCCTCGACGCGTGGATCATCGAGCGCGAGGTGCAGACGCCGGGCGAGTATGCCGAGACCTGGATCCGCGACGGCGGCACCCGCCCCGGTCCCGATTTCGACCGGCTGTACAACGCCTGGCTGAACGACTTCGAGGCGCGCGGAGTGGGCCGGGTCGGCTTCGGCTACCTGCTGCTGCGCCTGCCCGATGCTGCATCCACCCGGGGCACCGCTCCCGGCCTGCGCCGCCTCGAACGGCTGCCCGAAGCCCTCGGCCATAACCCGGCCGGGCTCGGCGCGCACCTCGCCGAGTGTCTCGCCGCGCACGACTGGCAGGCGGCAACGGATGATGTGCGCCTATTGCGCACGAACCTCACCGTGGCCTCCGACGTCACCGAAGAGCGTCACTACTGGCCCGGCCAGTCGGATCCGACGCTCATGACCCTGCACCAGGGCAGCGGATTCGGCCGCTCGGTGCCGCTCGACACCGCCCTGGCCGGATTGGTCGGTGCCTGCGACGGTGACCTCGCGGTCGGTGCCATTATCGGCGCGCTCGCCCAGCTGCTCGACGCCGACGAGCCAGCGCTTGCCGCCGAACTGCTGCCCAAGGTGCGCGCCCTGCTCGTCGACGGCTTCCTGACATTCCCTGATCCCGTCTAACTCGGCCCCCAGCCCCCGGGTACGCTCGGCCACCCGGCATAACTCTGCAACTAACTACGTCAAGGGGAAAATGTCAATCGGCACGGTCTGCGGTGAGAGGGCACTAACCTGACGCCATGACTCCCGCACCCGCGCTCCCGGCCGCCTTCGACCTCGGCGGGCACACCGCACTCATCACCGGGGCGGGCAGCGCCACCGGTATCGGCTTCGCCGCAGCACGGATGCTGGGTGAACTCGGTTGCCGGGTGATCCTCACCGGCACGACGGCGCGGGTGCACGACCGGGCGCGCGAACTGACGGCACACGGACTCGATGCGAGCGGAATCGTCTGTTCCCTCGACTCGGTCGACGGTGCCGAGGGACTGCGGGTGGCGCTCGCCGCGACCGGGAGCGAGCCGACGATTCTCGTGAACAACGCGGGCATGGTCGCGGTCGGCGACGCCGAGATGGGCCACGGAGATATCCTGACCAGTCCGGCCGAGTGGGAACACGGCCTCGCCATAAACCTGTCCACAGCATTTCATGCCACTCGCACGGTGATCCGGTTCATGCGCGCGGCCGGATGGGGTCGTATCGTGATGGTGTCGAGCGTGAGCGGGTCGATCATGGCCAGCCGCAATGATGTCGCCTACGCCGCAGCGAAGGCCGGGCTGGTCGGGCTGGTGCGGGCGCTCGCAGTGGACGAGGCCGAAGTGGGCATCACGGCGAACGCCGTCGCGCCCGGCTGGATCTCGACCGGCTCCCAGCTCACGAGCGAGGCTCTGGAGGGTGCGCTGGTTCCGGCCGGCCGAAGCGGCACTCCGGAGGAGGTCGCATCCGTCATCGCGTTTCTTGCCTCGCCAGGAGCCGCCTACGTCACCGGGCAGGTGATCGTCGTCGACGGCGGTAACTCCGTGGCCGAGGAGCGCCGGTAACCAGCGGCTCTCGAGAAGAAAATGTCAAGCGGCACGGTCTGCGGTAGTTTGGACTCATGACTGGCGCCGTACTGAAGCTCTGCGGGCGCGCGCCCGGGATCCGCCGTTCTAAAGCAGACCGATCGTGAAGCGGCGCACTTTTCTGCTCGGCACGGCGTCGGGGTTTTCAGTCCTGGCGCTTGCGGCGTGCGTGGAGCCGGAGCAGACGCCGGTGCCGACGACATCCCCGGCGCCAACCACACTCACCCCCTCGCTGGTTCCGCAGCCCCTCGCCGTCTCCCGCACCAACTGGTCGACCGACCCCTTCTCGCGCGGATCCTTCAGCTACGCCGCCGTTGGGGCCACCCCGGAACACCGCGTTGCGCTCGGTCAGGCCGTCGATGCCCGGGTGTTTTTCGCCGGTGAAGCCACAGCAGTGGACGAGCCCGGCACTGTGCAGGGCGCCCGCGCTTCTGGTCTGCTGGCGGCCGGACGGGTGCAGGATGTCGCGGCTCCCGGCGAACGCATCACCATCGTCGGCGCCGGGATTGCCGGCATCACAGCGGCCCGCCAACTCGTCAATGCCGGCTACGACGTCGTCGTGATCGAGGCGCGCGACCGCATTGGCGGGCGCATCGACACCGTCAGCAGCGACTGGCCCTTTCCGATCGAACGTGGGCCCTCCTTTGTGCATCGCACTTCTGACAATTTTCTCGACGATGAACTGACCACGCTCGGGGTCAGCCTGCTGCCGTTCGTGCGTACCCCGGAGGTGCGCACCCGGGCCGGGGCCGTCGTCGAGGTATCGACGCTGGGCGCTGAGGCTGTCGCCGGTGCCCTCGACTGGGCAGCGGATCAGCAGCAGGATGTCTCGGTTGAACGTGCCCTGATCGATTCGGGTGAAGCGAAACTTTCGAGCACGCGCAACGCCGACGGCCTGTCGGATGCCGACTGGCTCGAGTACGAGATCGCCACGAAACTCAAGGTTGAAACCGGGGCAACACCGAGTCAGCAATCCGCCTGGTACACCACCGACATCGGCAGCGCCGACGACGACCAGATCGTGATCGGCGGCTATTCCACTCTGCTGAAAAGTGACGCCGACGGTCTGGAGCTATTGCTATCGAGCGTGGTCAACCGGGTCGCCCACGACGACGGTGGCGTGAGTCTGCGCCTCGGCACCGGCGAGTCGCTCTCGGCCGACCGGGTCATTCTCACCGTGCCGCTTGGCGTGTTGCAGACTGCCGCGATCGAATTTTCGCCGGCGCTGCCCTTCGCGCATCGCGGTGCCATTGCTGCCCTGGGAATGGGGGTACTGGACAAGGTCTGGCTGCGCTTCGACGAGCCGTTCTGGGACACCGAGGCCCGGCTCTGGACCATCGTCGGCGAAGACGCCGATTTTCCGGTCTGGGTGAACATGATGCCGCTCACCGGGGAGCCCATTCTCATGGGGGTCGTGGCCGCCGAGAACGCCACTCGGCTGTCCGAGCTCGATGACGACGAGTTTCTCTCCGCGGCGCTCACCGCGCTCGAGCCGTTCCTGGCCGTTCCCGACGCGGCAGTTTCTGACGAATAGGCGCGCGGCTCAGAGGGACGAACCCCACGGCGGCAGCAGGTGCCGCGGCATCCGCTTCAATCGGGTGATCCAGGTGAGCAACGCTGCGATTCCGGTGATGATCGCCACGATGATCAGACAGTAGAACACGGTCTCACCGGGGCCGCTGACCTGCCGGGCGTCGAGGAAGAAGTAGGGATACCAGCCGACGATCGGCCCGCGAATGAGCGTGAACACCAGCCAGAACACCGGAAACACGATGGCCCAGCCGAGATATTTCCACGGCAGGCGAGCCTTGAACGGGTCGACCATCCAGTCGATCAGGGCGCAGGCCGGAATGACGAAGTGCAGCAGCTGGCTCGACCACGGCACCTCGATTGAATAATTGGCGCTGGAAGACTGCCAGACGATGATTCCGTAGACCACTCCGGAGACCAGAATGTAGGTCGTTACCATGGCGCGCAGCATGTCGACCCAGGCCGGGTCGGTCGGTCGCCGCAGGGCCACGATGGCTGCCGTGACGATCACGGCGACCGCTGCGATGGCGCTTTGCACGGTGAAATAGCTGAAGAAATTCGCGATGGCAAAGGTTGCGACACCGAGTGTGTAGTAGAAATAGCCGCTCAGAGCGAATATTCCGGCGGCGGCCAGGCCGAGGCGCGCCAGAGCGAACGCTGTGCGCGTCGTCATTGGCGTCCCCCGGCGGGGCTTTCGCGCGCGGTCATAATGCAACGCTACGCCAGCGTTGGGGGCGTTTTGACCCTAGTCGGTGATCTGAAAGTCGCTTGCGCCGGTCGCGGCGATGTCGCTCACGTCGAGCGCCGTGACGACGGCATATCGCGGGCCGGTTTCGAGCCAGCGCAGCATGCGCGAAACGGATGCCTCCCGGCCCTCTATCTCGAGTTCCACCGTTCCGTCCGGGCGGTTGCGGCAATATCCGACGAGTCCCAGATGCCGGGCCTGGGCAGTAGCGTGGTACCGAAATCCGACGCCCTGAACTTCGCCGTGGGCCAGCACTCGTTTACGTATCACGGGACTATTCTGCTCCGCCGAGCTAGTCGCCCACCCGCAGGCTCAGCCACAGCATGAGTGTGTCGTCGGCGTTGTCGAGGTCGATGCCGAACAGTTCCTGCACCCGCCGCAGTCGGTAGCGCAGCGTGTTCTGGTGCACCGACAGCAAGGTGGCCGTTCTGGCCGAGTCTCGCCCGCAGTCGAGGTAGCTGCGCAGGGTTGCGGCATACTCGGTGCCGGAGCGAGCATCGAGGTTGAGCACCGCCTGCGCCTGTGCCGAAAAGAGCCGCGGGGTATCCCGAAGAACCTGCCCGAGTTCGAGCAGACTCAATCGGCTGCCGACGTTCCGCGCGCTGACGACCTGGCCGGTATCGGCTGAATGGTCCGTCAACAGAAGGACCAAATCTGCGTCCCGCCGCGACCGGCTGATCGTGTCGACACCGGTCACCCGCGACCCAACGGATGCCCGCAGCACGATCCGCATCGCTCCCGTAGCCCGGGTCACCAACCGTGCTGCTATCGCCTCGATGCCGATCAGTTGCGTGTCGTCGAGCTGACCGCCGAAAAAAAGGGCATAGACCGTGGTGCCGATGGCCACACACTCCGTGCCGCTCTGGTGCGCTTCGCAGGCCATGGCCACCAGATCAACCAGCCGGTTCAGGCGCAGCTCGTCGCCCGCGGGGCCGAACTGCGGTTGAAAAGCCAGAGCCACGAACGGGCCGGCCAAGTCGAGGCCGAGCTGAGCGGCGACGAGTCGGGCATCCGCATCGCCGTCGAGCAGCCGGCGCAGGAGCACAGCGCGTTGCGCCCGAGCCAGGTCGGCCGCGCTGCGGGCGCGCAGAATATGCAGCGCCGCGATGGCTGCGGCGCGTTCAAGCTCGGTGGCAGCAGCATCGTCGAGCGAACCGCTGACGTCGACGACCCAGATCGACCCAAGGGGCTCGGCGCCGGCCCGCACGGCGACCGCCAGTCGGGCCAGCCCCACCGGCACGGCTGGTTCGCCGGGCAGGCTCGGTGTCATCGCCCCGGGTAGCCGAACCGCGCCGGACGCCCGAAACAGTGCGGCGTAGGCCTCTGCGTTATCGGGTAGGTCGGGCACCTGACGGCCCAGAATTCCGTCGCGCCTGGTGTCATCGATCGGCTGGTCTGGCAGCGTGGAATACGCGAGGACCCGAGTCTGCAGATCTTCGATCGCGGTCGCGCCGCCGACCATCGCGGCGATCGCATTTGCCAGCGCGAACAGGTCACCGACCGGCAATCCCAGGGTAGTCATTCGTTCACCATACCCATCCGCTTTGTGCTGCACGACCATAACTATGCTCTTTCTTGGTGCTGCCCGCTAAAGATCGGAGGCTGCGACCCGACCACACTAGGCAGATGTCCCCGCACCGGCCCCTCGCCGCACTCACGGACCAGGCCCAGCAGGCGGCCCGGGTCGCCGCCGAATCGGCCGGGGTACGGGTGAGTGACGAGGCCAGCCTGGCTGGCTTTCTCGAGGTCGAGCAGCTGTTCAATACGGTCTGGCTGCTGCCGCCCGGCGAGAGCGCCATCCCCTCCGAACTCTTACGCAGCATTAGCCACGCCGGCTGCAACGTCACGGCGGCCCGCGACCAGACCGGCCGCCTCGTGGGCGCCGCTGCAGCCATCGTTAGTCCGAAGTCCGCGTCGATGTACTCCCTGATTGCCGGGGTTCTGCCCGGAATCAGCGACCGCGGCGTCGGTTTCGCCCTGAAGCAGCACCAGCGGGCCTGGGGCCTGGCGCGCGACCTGACCGAAATGACCTGGACCTTCGACCCCCTGGTCAGCCGCAACGCGCGCTTCAACCTCACCAAACTCGGCGCCTCGGCGAGCGAGTACGCCGTCGACTTTTACGGCCCGATGCAGGGCGAGATGAACGCGAACGACGAGAGTGACCGCCTGGTCGCGGTCTGGCCGCTCACGAGCGCGCAATCGACTGCCTGCAGCGAGAACCGCCAGGCCCCGATCGACGGCCCCTCCTACAGCCCGAGCGATGTGCTCGGAGTAGGACCCGACGGCGACCCCGTGCTCGTAATGGCAGCCGGCGCCCTGTGGTGCCGGGTTCCGACCGACATTGTGGCACTGCGCGCGCAAAACCCGCAGCTCGCGGCCGAGTGGCGGCGCAGCATCCGTTCTATCTTTACCGACGTATTCGCTTCGGGGCATATAGCCCGTGGGGTCAGCCGTGACGGCTGGTACCGACTCGCACCAGGAGGAACAGCATGAAAATCGAGACCATCGAGCTACGCCGCGTACACCTGCCGCTGGTGCGGCCGTTCCGTACCTCGTTCGGCACGTCGACCGAGCGTGAAGTGACGCTGGTACGTGTCATCACAGCGGATGCCGAGGGCTGGGCCGAGTGCGCCGCCGACGCCCACCCCCTCTACAGCTCCGAATTTCTGGACGCGAGCGACCTGGTCATTCGCGACCACCTTGTGCCCCGGCTGCAGGCGCTCGGCAACCGGCTCACAGCCGAATTGGTTGCCACGGCACTCGAACCGGTCAAGGGGCACATGATGAGCAAGGCCGTCCTCGAAACGGCCATTCTCGACGCGCAGCTCAAGACCACCGGGGTGTCCTTCGGCGGCTACCTCGGCGCCGTACGGGACACCGTGCCGGCCGGCGTCTCCGTCGGCATCATGGACTCAATCCCCGAGCTGCTTGACGCGGTCGCCGGTTACCTCGCCGAAGGCTACCTGCGCATCAAACTCAAAATCGAACCGGGTTGGGACCTCGCTCCGGTGCGCGCGGTGCGCGAACGCTTCGGGCCAGACATTCTGCTGCAGGTCGACGCCAACACCGCGTACACCCTCGCCGATGCCCGCCACCTCGCCCTGCTCGACCCCTTCGACCTGCTGCTGATGGAACAGCCGATGAAGGAGGACGACATGCTCGGCCACGCCAATCTGGCCAAGCTCATCTCCACGCCGATCTGCCTCGACGAGTCGATCGAATCGGCCAGAGACGCCGCAACGGCGATCACCCTCGGTGCCTGCAGCATTATCAACGTGAAACCGGCCCGGGTAGGCGGCTACCTTGAAGCTCGGCGCATTCACGATGTCGCCGCGGCCCACGGCGTGCCGGTCTGGTGTGGCGGCATGCTCGAAACCGGCGTCGGTCGGGCTGCGAACGTGGCCCTCGCTGCGCTGCCGAACTTCGTGCTGCCGGGGGACACCTCGGCCTCGAACCGGTACTTCGCGCAGGATCTCACCGCGCCGTTCGAGCTCGAGAACGGGCACCTGCGGGTGCCCACCGGGCCCGGCATCGGCGTTGAGGTATTGCCCGACGTGCTGGCCAGCGTCACCGCCAGCACCGACAGCATCCGTTTCTAGCCTTAACCAACAACAGGAGACCGTCATGACCCTGCACGTGAAGCTCGAAACCCGCATCTCGCGCCGACTGGCCTGGCCGGTGCTCGGCCTGGCCCTGGGCCTGGCCCTGAGCGGATGCTCCGCCACCGTCGACAATACCGAACCCGCCGCCGTGACCGGCGACGTCGACCCGGCTGCCGCGGCCGCCCTGCCCGAATCGATCAAATCGGCCGGAATCATCAGGGCGGCCTCCGACATTCCCTACCCACCGATGGAAATGTACGACGCCGAGCAGAACATCACCGGTTTCGACCATGACCTCGCGGCCGCCCTCGGAGTGAAGCTCGGCGTGCGGTTCGAACTGCAGAAGCAGGCCTTCGCGACCGCGATTCCGTCGCTGCAGGCCGGCAAGAACGACGTGATCATGTCGGGCATGAACGACACCAAGGAACGGCAGGGCACCCTCGACTTTGTCGACTACTTCCACGCCGGATTCTCGATTCTCGTGCTCGCCGGCAACCCCGAGAACATCACCGGGGTGCTCGATCTGTGCGGCAAGGAGGTCGCGGTGCCCAAGGCCACCGTGCAGGCGGATATTCTGCGCGGCTACGACGACGAGTGCACCGCGGCCGGCCCCGGCCCGGTGATCATCTCCGAATTGCCCGGCGAGACTGAAGTGCAAACCGCAGTGCGGTCCGGCCGGGCCGTTGCCGAGGTCGTCGACTCCGCCGTCGCCGCCTACACCGCGCAAACCGCCGGTGACGGTGAGATGTTCGAGGTCGTCACCGACGAGGCCAACCCGAACGGGTACAGCCCGGTCTACAGCGGAATCGGCATTCTCAAGGAGAACAGCGAACTCAGCGAGGCCATCCGTCTCGCCCTGGTCGCGACCATCGCCGACGGCACCTACGCCGAGATTCTGGCCAAGTACGACCTCACCAACTACGGGCTCGACGAGGCCGGCTTCAACCTCGGGTCGTGACCTGATGCCGAACCCACGCGCCGTGGCCACCCGCGAAAGAGACTCTCGCGATCCGGACCCGCGCAACCCGCGAGCCCCAGTGGCGCGCGACCCTGACGACATCGACGCGGTGCCACTGCGGCATCCGTGGCGTTGGGTCATCGCGGTGCTGCTCCTGCTCGCGTTCGCCGGAATCGCCGTGTCGCTGTGGCAGAACGACAATGTGAACCATCCGACCATCAACGAGTTCATCTTCGACCGGCGCATTCTCGACGGCGTCGTACTCACGCTCGTGCTCACCGTCGTGTCGATGGTCGTGTCGACGGTGCTCGCCGTGCTGCTGGCCGTCATGCGGCTCTCCAACAACCCGGTGATGAACGCGCTGTCCTGGCTGTACGTCTGGGCTTTTCGCGGCACGCCGCTGTTGATTCAGATCGTATTCTGGGGCTACCTCGGGCTGCTCTATGCGCAGATTACGCTCGGAATTCCGTTCACCGACTTCAGCCTGTTCTCGGTCGATACGAACACGCTGATTCCGGCCTTTGTCGCGGGGCTCCTCGCGCTCACCCTTAACCAGGCCGCGTACTCGGCCGAAATCGTGCGTGCCGGAATGCTCTCGGTCGACGAAGGCCAGTACGAGGCCGCCTACTCGGTCGGTATGAGCCCCACCTTCACCCTGTTCAAGGTTGTGCTGCCACAGGCGATGCGGGTGATTATTCCGCCGATGGGCAACGAGACCATCTCGATGCTCAAGAACACCTCGCTGCTCTCGGTGATCGCGGTACTCGAGGTGTACACGGTCGCCACCCAGATCTCCTCGCAGAACCTGCGCCAGGTCGAACTGCTCGTGGTCGTCAGCTGCTGGTATCTGTTTCTCACCTCGGTGCTGTCGATTCCGCAGTACTACCTGGAACGCCACTACGGCCGCGGCAACGCCCGCACGCTGCCGCCGACCCCACTCGGACGGGTCTGGGCGGTCCTGCGCCCAACGCCCCGCCCGACCACACCGAGAGCGGATGCCCCATGACCGATACGCGCGTCCCAACAGCCGCACCGACGGCATCCGTTTCTGCACCCTTGTTGAGCGCGCGCAAGGTTCGCAAGAGTTTCGGTGGTGTCGAGGTACTCAAGGGCATCTCGCTCGAGGTCGCGGCCGGGCAGGTGATGTGCCTGCTCGGGCCATCGGGCTCCGGCAAGAGCACGTTTCTGCGCTGCATCAACCATCTCGAGCGCATCGACGGCGGCCGCATCTCCGTCGACGGCGAACTCATCGGCTATGCGGCCAGACACGGCCGCATCTTCGAGATGAACCGCCGCGAGGTCGCCAAGCAGCGCGGCGGCATCGGCATGGTGTTCCAACGATTCAACCTGTTCCCGCACATGACCGCCCTCGAGAACATCACGGCGGCGCCGATCGGGGTGCGCGGGCTGGCCAAGCCGGCCGCCCTGGCTCGCGGCCGGGAGCTGCTCGACCGGGTCGGACTCGCCGACCTGGCGCAGTCGTACCCCGCGCAACTCTCAGGCGGGCAGCAGCAGCGCGTCGCGATCGCCCGCGCCCTGGCCATGGATCCGAAGCTGTTGCTGTTCGATGAGCCGACGAGCGCGCTCGACCCGGAGCTGGTCGGTGATGTGCTCGATGTGATGCGGGCGCTCGCCGCCGATGGCATGACGATGGTCGTGGTCACCCACGAGATCGGCTTCGCCCGCGGTGCCGCCGACGAGGTCGTCTTCATGGACGGCGGGGTCGTCGTGGAGAGCGGGCCGCCAGCGAGCGTGCTCGACCATCCGCAGAATCCGCGCACCAAGGCATTCCTCGACAGCGTCATGTAGCTCGGCGGACGCGCACGCCCGACCGGGGCCTACTCTGTAAGCAACGAAACCCTGGAGGAACAATGACCGTGTTGACCGCCGATTTGTACGACGAACGTGGCGACGAGCTGCAATCCGTACCCCTGCAGTTTCAGACGATCGGCGGGCGGGCCCGGTTCAGCGGCCCGATTCGCACGGTCACCTGCTTCGAGGACAATGCGCTGCTCAAGTCGATTCTGTCCACGCCGGGCGACGGCGCCGTGCTCGTCATCGACGGGGGTGGTTCGCTGGGCTCAGCGCTCATGGGCGACATGATCGCCGACCTCGCCGTGGCGAACGGCTGGTCTGGCGCGATCATTAACGGCGCCGTGCGCGACCGGGTCGCCATCGGAGCCCTCGACCTCGGAGTCAAGGCCCTCGGCAGCAACCCCCGCAAGAGTTCCAAGACCGGCTCGGGGGTAGCGGATGCCGTCGTCGAGATCGCCGGCGTCGTCTTCACCCCCGGGCGCACGGTGTACTGCGACGAGGACGGCATTCTGGTCGAGCGCTGACCCCTTAAACGCGTGCAGCGCTGAGCGAAATCGCTCAACGCTGCGCGGAAAAAAGGGAATTACTGCAGAACGTCGTCGATGCTCACGACGACGAAGTTGGCGTCGAGGTCGACGTCGCGGTCATCGCCGTTGTCGAGGGTGACCTCAACCTCGTAGAGGTGGTCCCAGTCGTCATCGCGGTCGAAGTCGGTGACGCGACCGCTGCCGATCGCGGCGAGGGCTGCGGCCTCCGCGCTGGCACGGTCGCTGGCGGCCTGGTCGGCGGAGCTGGTGTCGGCCGTGGCGCTCGGAGTGGCGCTTGCGGAAGCGCTCGGGGCGGCGCTCGACGGGGATGAGTTGCTGTCGTCGGTGTCGTAATCGCCGACCCAAACCACGTCGAAGGCGTCATTGAGCTCAACGTCGACGGTTGTGCCGTCGTCCAGACGCACCTCGAGGTCGTAGGCGCTTCCGCCATCGTCGTTGCGGTCGGCGTTCGTCACGGTGCCGGGGCCGACCTCGGCCAGAGCGGCGTTGCTGGCGCGGTCGAGGGTCTCACCGGTGAGGGGGCCGTCGTTGTCGTTGTCGCTCACGGCGAGGGCAATGCCAGCGCCGCCGAGGAGCAGAACCACGCCAGCGGCGGTGGCGATGAGAATATTCTTCTTGTTCATGGTGCAGTGCCTTACGTCGGTGCCCCCAGAAGCCGGAGACCGAACGGCCGTGCCCAAGTTGCTGGGTTCAGCATAAGCGAAGCAATGTACACCCCCTAATGTGAGGGGGCAAGCCATGGCCTATTCACTGGTCGCCGGTCAGGAGGCCCAATTCCCTGGCTGAAGCTGCCCGCCCGGCGCCAATAGAAACCGCTCAGCGGCCCGGTAGAGGGCCGCCGAGCGGCGCAAATCGGTGAGCGGTTACGCGGCGGGCGTGCTCGGGGTGTCGGTCGGGGCGACGGGTGCGGTGCCGTCGGTCGGCGGGGTGACGCTGGTGCCGGCATCCGCTCCCCGGGGGCCGCCGTGACCGCCGCCCATGCCGGGACCACCGATGCCGGGATCACCCATACCGCCGTCGATGCCATGGCCCGCCGAGGCCGTGGTGATCGACGTCGCATCGAGGCTCGTGTCATCGTTATTGACCGTTCCGGTGGCGCGAATTTCGGTGCCATCTTCGAGGTCGGCCGCAAGCCCGTCGCCGTACTCGGTGTCGTCGGTAACGTTGATCGTGCGCACGAACCCGTCGTTGTCGGTGATCGTGATGGTGTCGCCCGACACGGTCAGCACGGTGCCCGAGATGCTCGGACCGGAAGCGCCGAGGGCGGCCCTTCCGGTGGACGACCCCGGGCCGCCGTCAGAGTCGGAGCCACCGTGGCCGGGGCCATCGGAAATGCTGGAATTGTTCGACGCAAGCTCGGCGTTCGAACCGGAATTCGCGGCAATGCCGAAGCCGATTCCGGCGCCACCGAGGATGATGACCGCGGCAGCGATTCCGCCGATAGCGACCGGCTTGCGGTACCAGGCGCGGGGCTTCGGCGCGGCGGGATCGAAGGGCACGCTCGGGGTGGCGTAACCGGTTGAGGCTGCCGCGAACGGAACCGTCGCGTTCGCGTCGACCGGCGTTCCCGTTAGGGGAACGGTCGCGTTGGAGTCAAAGGGCAGGGTCTGCTGCGCGTCGTACGGCAGGTCCGACTGCGCGTCGAAGGCCTCGGTCGCGGCGGTATCGGTGCTGGACTGGGCAGTGTCTGTCTTCTTAGTGTCTGTCGTGTCCGCGCTGGTGTCCAAGGCGTCGGGCGTGGTGCGGGGCTCGACGGTGTCGTCGGCACCGTCGGCGGGATCGATGGGCTGGGAATCGTTGGTGCGGGTCATGCTGTCTCCTGACGAACTGAAGTGAGTGGGGGATCTGTTTTCAGCTTCTGGCGCGAATCTGAAGACGAACTGAATCTCGCCCGACGCCGCCAAACGGTCAGCGGGCGCATAGCAAACGCCCAGCTTGGCCCCGCACTGTTAGACCGTGCCCACTGAACCTGCCCGCGTCCTCGTCGTCGAAGATGAAGACGTGCTGCGCAGCGCGATCGGCCAGGCCCTCACTCACGCCGGGTTTGTGGTCGATACCGCGCCGGACGGCACGAATTTCGCCGAACGCATTGCCCGTTTTCGACCGGATGCCGCGGTGCTCGACATTATGCTGCCCGGTGAAAACGGCCTGCACCTGGCCCAGCGGCTACGGGCGGCCGGCAACACCCCGGTGTTGTTCGTGACCGCCCGCGACGCGGTCGATGACCGGCTCGCCGCCTTTGAGGCCGGTGCCGACGACTACATCATGAAACCGTTCGTGCTGGCCGAGCTTGTTGCCCGCGTCACCGCCGTGCTCCGCCGCACCGGCCGCCTGGTCTCACCGACCATGCAGGTCGCCGACCTCGTCGTCGATGAGGAGGCCGCCACAGCCACCCGGGCAGGCCAGCTGATCGACCTCACCGCGACCGAACGACGCCTGCTCACCTACCTCGTGCACAACCGCGGCCGCACCCTCTCCAAAACCCAGATCCTCACCCAGGTCTGGGGCTACGACGACTACGACCCCAACCTGGTCGAGGCCTACGTGAGTACCCTGCGCCGCAAACTCGACGCCAACGGTCCGCGCCTCATCCACACCGTGCGCGGAATCGGCTACCGCCTCACGGGCTGACCGGCTCGTCTCGGCCAGCGGATGCCGTTTGCTCGCGACATCCGTTTATCTCCCGCTCCCATTAGAAAGCACCCCTCATGCGGACCACGTCCCTACGATTGCGAGTCGTCGCCGCTGTTCTGGCGATGCTCACAATTGTGCTGGTCACGGTCGGTATTCTGATCAACGTCGTGCTCGGCGGCCAGCTGCGGGCCGACCTGCAGCAGCGCCTGATCGACCGGGCCGGCTACGCGCAGATTCTGGCCGAGGAAGGTCTGGCGGCGCAGAGCCTGGCCAACCGGCTGACCGGCGATGACGTCACCGTGACCTACTCGGTCGGCGGCGACACCGTCTATGGCCGCACCGATCCCACTCCCCGCGGCGACCGCGGCCCTGGCGCTCCGCCGCACGCCGAGACCGTGCCCGGCGCCGTCGTCACCCAGAGTGGTGACCGTCTCTCGGTCACCCAGACCGTGGCCGGCGGAACCCTCACCCTCAGCTCGAGTGAGGCCGGCATCGACGCGGCCCTGGCCCAGCTGCGCACGATCGAGGTCGTCGCCGGTGCGCTCACGATTGTCGTCACCGGGCTGCTACTGACCGGTGTGGTCGGGGTGGCGCTGCGACCACTGACCCGCATGACCGAGCTCGCGCTCGCCATCACCCAGGGCGGGCGCGGTGGCCGGCTGCGCCCGAGTAATCCGCGCAGCGAGATCGGGCGCACCGCCGGCGCCTTCGACGACATGCTGCAGGCGCTCGAAACCGCCGAAAACACCTCTCGCCAGGCCGCGGCCGATGCGCAGGCCGCAGAAATCACGGCCCGTGATGCCGCGCAGGTCGCGGCTGCCGCCGAGGAACGGATGCGCCGGCTTCTCGCCGATGTCTCGCACGAACTGCGCACCCCGGTGGCCGGCCTGCAGGCCAGCGCTGAAACGCTGCTGCGCGACAATCCGGCCCGCGCTGAGCGCGAGAGCCTCACGGTCGGCATGATTCAGCAGACCCAGCGGGCTGCCCGACTGGTCGATGACCTGCTGCTGATGACCCGGCTGGACCAGGGCGATGAGGGCGCGGCCTTCGAACCGGTCGACCTGTCCGCGCTCACCCGCGACGTCGTTGCCGAGCAGCGGATGCTCGGGGCCAGCCGCGAATTCGACCTAGCGGTCGCGGCCGAGGTTTGGGTGAGCGGTGACGCCCAGCGCCTGGCGCAGATCGTGACCAACCTGCTCGGGAACGCGCGCACTGCGACCGCGCCGGGTGGCAGTATCCGCACCAGCCTGGCAATCGTTGATGGCACCGCCCGGCTGGAGGTTAACGACTCCGGCGCCGGCGTTCCCGCGCCAGACCGCGAGCGCATCTTCGAACGGTTCGTGCGCCTCGACCCGTCACGGGCCAGCAATCGCGGCGGATCCGGCCTCGGCCTGTCGATCGCCCGGGCCCTCGCCCGTGCGCACGGCGGTACGCTCGAGTGCCTCGAACCGGTCGCGACGGGTGCGCGCTTCGCCTTGACGCTGCCCCTGGCACGCGCCTAGCCCGAGACTATTCGCAGCCGGTTCCGTCACCGTCGCGGTCGAGGTGGCTGCCATAGCCGGGTTCGCCGGAGTGCACCCGCGCCGCGCCGGCCTCCCGAGCTGCGGTGCAGTTCTGAAAATAAACCTCGACCGGCGTGACGACTGCAGGCTCACCGGTACTCGCGAGCTCGTCGGGGCAATCCGAGAGGATGCGCGTCATCGCGTCGCGCTCGGCCGCGGTCACCCACAGCGCGTAGGTCGCCTTCACCGAGATCTGCCGGGCGACGTAGGTGCACCGGTAGCTTTTCAGCGGCGGCAGCCAGGTGGCCGCGTCGCCGTCTCCCTTGCGCGAATTGGTCACGCCGTCGACGGCGAGCAGATTGAGCGGATCGTTCGCCAACGCCACCCGCTGCTCCTGCGACAGTTGCTGAGCCCCGGTCTGCCAAGCATTCGACAGGGCAACGAGGTGGTCGATCTGCACGAGCGAGGAGGTCGCCTGGCCCCGCACAAAATCGATGGTCAGGCCCGTGAACGGCCCGACCAGGGTGCCGCTCTGCACCTCGCAGCCGCCCGCAATGACGAGCACGGTCAGGTCGCGGGCTAGGACGTCGTTGCGGGTGTCGCATCCGTTCTGGTCGACGTCTTGCCAGGCCGATCCGAAGCTTTCCGTGCGGTCATAGCCGGTTTTCGGCGCGCGACCCTTTACCGGCAGGGTTGCGAGCACGGCGAGGGCTGCGGAGTCGGACGTGGGCGCTGGCTGTGCGGTGGCCGGTTCCGCAGTGGCATGCGTTGATGGCGTCGCACTTGCGGAACTTCCGGTGTCGGCCAGATCCGGTGAAACGGATGTCCCCGCGAGCGACGTTCCCACCAGAATCGCCGCGAGGGCGGCCACGATCACCGCCGTGATCACGAAAGTCTTCTTCGGGCGGCGGACGGCCATGGTGCTCCTTCTGGCCGCAAAGGCACGACCCCTCGAATATACGGCGTGCGCTGCGGCCGTCGGGTCAGGCCGCGGCATCCGCTTGATGAAAAGACACCCATTCTGGGGGTCTTCTTTCGGGGGCCGCACTGGCAGGATATAGAACCCGGCGAGGAGCACTCATGACTCACATACTCTCCACGCGGCGGCGTCTCGCGACGCCCCCGGAATTGCCCGAATCGAATCGCACCGGAGCGCTTCGATCAACACCCGGCCTGGCCTGGCTGCTCGATCGCGCCCCGCGCGGACCCGAACCGACGCCCACCGACCTGGCGCTGGCGCGAGCCCGCAGCGAGCTGGCCGTCGACACCTTTCTGGAGACGCTGCCCGAACATTGGGCGGCATTCACCTCGCCTGCCCTGACCGGCGACGGCCCAAGCGCGGCGCGGCTCATCGTCGGCCCCGGCGGCGTTTTTGCGCTGCACGCGCAGCTCTGCGACGGGCGGATCGCCTGGGTGTATCGCCAGACCGTGCACGTCGCGGGGCGTCGGGCCCCCGACCTGGCCACCGCCGAGGCTGGCGCGCAACGACTCACCACGCTGCTGCGCGGGCGGGTACCGCTGCGCACCGCGGTGCAGCCCGTCGTTGTCGTGCTCGGCGCCCGCGCGCTCTGGGCCCCGGGCCAAACTGGGCAGAGTTGGGCGGCGCCGGGTCGTCCTGCTCCGGTGGCGGTTCTCGGGGCGCGCGCTCTGGGCGACTGGCTGGCTTCCCGGCCGCAGGTGCTGCGTCCGATCGAACGCATGGAACTGGCCGCCGCCATCGACAACCCGCTGACCTGGGGCATCCGTCCGTCTATCCTGCCGCGGCCCGGTACCGTGCGGAATTAGCGCTTTTTGGGCCCGTTCCCCTTCGCGGAGAGCAGGCGCGCCCGCACCGAGAACGCGCCGCCGATCACGAGCGAAACGACGGCCGCCGGCAAAATGAAGTCGACGAACTGATTGCCCGAAATCAGGTTGCCCACCAGCAGCAGCACGGCCAGCCCGCTGAAACCGAGGCCCGCGATGGCGCAAACGTTGAAAGTCAGGTGTTTCACGGGGCAAATCCAATCGGTGGGGTGACTGTCAGGCTAGCCGACCTTGGCCTATTTAGTGGGGGAGGCGCCGGTCGGGGCCGTACCCCTATATTGACAAGCGGATGCTCCGCGCCAGCCTCGCGCGCCACTTCCTCAACCGGTCTGAGAATTACTCCGATTTGCTAACCAATGTCGCGCGCCGGCCGACTGTTATCCCTGAACGGGGACTCCGCGGCAACAGAATGGTTTCGGGCGAAAGCCCGAGGTGAGGCGAGAACGTGATCAACGCAACGCTGGGCAATGGTGTGCACGCCGGCGACAGCGAGCCGGCGCCAGTGGTTTTGGCGGCGCCAGCCGTGTCGATGCTGCCCGGTTCTGACCCGTCACCGGCCACCGGGCGGTTCGCCGGGCAATCCCTCGTGGAAGAATTGTTGCGGCAACAGGAGGATCGCGCTCCGCGTTCCCGGCTGGCCAGCACCCTCGGTCTCTCCCCGCTCGATGCCAATGGCCTGGCCTGGTTGCGCGCGGCGCAGGCCGAGATGGTGGTGGGCGACATTCTCGCCCGGCTGCCAGAGGGCTACAGCGTCTTCCACTCGCTGCCCATTCGCAATACGGCGTTCTGGGTGGATCACCTCGTCGTCGGGCCCGGCGGAATTTTCGCGCTGAGTTCCAAAACCCGCTGGGATCACGACCTGACCGGGTCGGTGCGCACGATTCCGATCGGTGATCACACCATGCCCTACCTGCGCGATGCGCGGTTCGAGTCGACTCAGATCACGGCACTGCTGGCCGGGGCAATGCCGGCAACGGCCGTGGTTCAGCCGATGATCGTGCTGGTCAACCCGCACAAAATTCGGCTCAATCGCAAGCCCGACGTCGTGACCGTCATCGATTCGCCCAGGCTGCGCCGGTGGCTGGTGGGGCGCCCGCGGCAATTTAGCGCGGAGCAGCAGGCGACCCTGACCGCGGTCATTGACGACCCGACCACGTGGCACACGCCGGTGCGAACGAGCGCGCCGGACCACCTGCACGCACGCTTCACCGCGCTCGAACAGGAGGTTTCGGCGGCCGGCATCCGGCGCACTACGTTCACGGTTCTCGCCGCCGCCTTGGGCGCCAGCCTGCTGGCGATCGTGACGCTGCCCGTCATCGTCTCCGTCGTCGAGTACCTCGCCGCCCCCTAACCCGAATGCCGCGCGCCGTCCGCGGCTGGCCCTGCTGGCGCCGCGGACGGCATAACTCCTGCAAATTGTGGTCGGCCGCAAGCGGATGCGCCGAATTCCGCCCAACTTTTCTGCCGCTCCTCCAAATTGCAGAAGTTGTGACCTAAGGCAGGGTGCGCTGGTGGCTAGATCAGCAAATCGGGACCACCGGCAGCCTGGTGTCCGGTGTTTTCGGGCCACCGCCTGCTTGATCGACCCAGAGATCCTGATTTAGCCACCATGACGGCGCAAGATTTAGGCGAGGCGCTCGAGAACGGTGCCCTCGCGCATCCGTTCGACGCGCACGACGTGGTCACGCAGGTCGCGCACGCCGCGCGGGATCGCGAGTTCGGCGACATCCTGCCCCTTGGTCGCGGCGTGCGACCGGGTCGGATGCGGATAGTCCGCGATCGACCGAAAGGTGTCGCGCCCGCGCGGCTCTTTGCTGTGGCGCTGAGCGAAGCCGGAGTTGATCGCGCTCAGCTCCATCTCGTCTTCGTGCGCCGCGACCAGGCTCTTGGTGCTCAGGGTGATCACGGTGTGGGCATCATCCCCATACGACCGGGCCTGCAGAAGTTCCTGCAGAAAGCGTGGCTGCAGGTGAAAGAACACCCGGTCGTTCAGCGCGGCGTACCACTCGGCGAGCGTCATATCGTCGAGGGCATCCTCCAGCGACGGCTCGTGAATCGCCTTTTGATGACGGATGACCGCGGTCCCGAATTCCGCATGCTCGAGCACGCGTGACTCACCGCGCCGCTTGCCCAGAATTGCCACCTGCGGCGCGCCCTGTTTGACTCCCCAGCGGGTCACGAGCGCGGCCGGACTGAGCAGCCCGTGGCGCTCGATGGCTGGCCAACTGCCATCGGCCGCCACGTGGTAGAGCTCGGGGTACAGACGGATCAGATCGCGGGACAGCACAGTTCGAGAGTACTCGCCGCCCGTGCCGCCTCGGGTCGTCCGACTAGTTCAGTCAGCCAGGGCCAATGTCGCGAGCACCGTGCGTCCGCTCGCTGCCGCGCGCGGCGCCATGTCCACGAGCGCGATCTGGGCCAGCACGAGCTCATCGCCCGCGTGCACGCGCCGATGCTGCTTGACCGTGACGTGCGCCCGAAACTCCGGTCCTGAGAAGGCCAGCTCGTTCGGGGCTGTGGCCAACGGGAGCAGCGCTTCGACCAGCCGGTCGTGCAGTCTCGTCAGCGAAGCGTTGTCGTCAATGAGTGTCACCGGAATATCGTGTCGGCGGCCAAACAGGGCGTCCGGCCCGACGGACACCGTCAGCGCCGGGAACCCGGCCATCGTCGCGGCAATGATCTGCGCAATCGCGCTGGGCGCAGCATCCGTTTTGAAGGGAGCGAGCACGGTAATGTGCAGCGGCCAACTCTCGACGGTGAAGCTCTCGCCGGTCTGCAGCGGCGTCAGCGGCAGAACGACAACGAGGCGGGGCATGCGCCGAGTCTAGACGGCGCCGGACTGCCCGACCTGCTGTGCAGCACAGCGGAGAATTTCGTCAGAATCGACTTAAGATGCCAGCTGTCGGCACTGAGGCCAATATTCTCCGCAGCCGTGCAGGCCCCATGTACAACCGCCGCGACGCCCCACGAATCCGCGTATCACCGGCCCCGACGAGTCGGCAATATCGCGCGACCCGCCGCAGGGCGTAGCCGACCCGCTCCTGGAGCGGTACAACTGAATCATGACGAGTTCACCTCTGATTCTGGGACCGATGATGCGCTACGTCGATAATGTCTCGGCGAGCATCTGGTTCGAGACTCGGGATGCCGGTCGGATCGTGGTCACCGCGGCTGGTCGTTCCTGGGCGGCGCGTACCTTCGCCGTGCATGCACACCACTACGCCCTCGTGCACGTCGACGGCCTGCACCCCAATACGACTCTGCCGTACACGGTGGAGTTCGACGGACGTCCGGTCTGGCCCGATTCGAAGTCCTCGTTTCCGGCGGCGGTCATCGCGACGCTCGGCGGCGGGCATCCGCTTCGGATGTCGTTTGGATCCTGCCGCACCAGTGTTCCCCATGACGAGGACGGCAACCGAACGCACGGCGTTGACGCTCTGCGGGCCTGTGCTCTGCGCCTTGCCTCGCCCGACAACGACGTGCCGCGCCCAGATCTGATCCTCTTTCTGGGCGATCAGGTTTATGCCGACCTGACCACCGAGGAGATGCAAAAGTTCATCAGGGCGCGGCGTGATATCACGAAGCCTCCCGGCAAAGAGCTGGCCGATTATGAGGAATACGCGCACCTCTATCGCCTGGCCTGGTCGGACGAAGCCAACCGCTGGCTGCTCTCCACAGTGCCGACCGCGATGATTTTCGACGACCACGACATTCGCGACGACTGGAATACCTCGCAGAGCTGGAAGCGCCAGATGGAGGCGACGTCGTGGTGGCGGGGCAGGATCATCGCGGGGCTGGCCTCCTACTGGGTGTATCAGCATCTCGGCAATATGTCACCCGCCGAACGAGCCGACGATGACATCTGGCGCCTGATCGCTGCCCACGATGGCCCGGATGAACTCGACCTGAGCGTCGCGCTCGACGCATTTGCCGAACGGTGTGACCAGCAGCCCACCAGCTACCGATGGAGTTATTGCCGAGACATCAGCGATGTTCGGCTGATCGTGGTGGACTCCCGCGCAGCCCGCGAACTCGACCCGGCCCGGCGGGCGCTTCTGGACGAAGACGAGATCGCCTGGCTCGATGAGCGGATGCGAGGCGGCTTCCGCCACCTTTTGATCGGCACCTCGCTGCCGTTTCTGCTTCCGCCCGGCCTCCACCACCTGGAATCCTGGGACGAAGCCATTTCCGAAGGAGCCTGGGGCAAGCCGGCCGCGCGGGTCGGCGAACGGCTGCGTCAGCTGGTCGACCTGGAGCATTGGGGCGCCTTCCAGCGCAGCTTCCGCGAGGTGGCACGGATGGCCACCGAGGTGGCCGACGGCCAACGCGGGATGGCGCCCGATACGGTGACGTTTCTATCGGGCGATGTGCACTACTCCACCGTCTCCGAGGTCGGGCGAACCTCGGGGAGCCGCATCGTGCAGGCCGTCTGCTCGCCGATTCGTAATCCGCTCCCCATGGCCATGCGATCGTTCTCCGCCGTACTCGCCTACGGCATCGCCACGCGACTGAGTGCCCGGCTGGCTCGTTCCGCTGGAGTCGCGTCGCCGCCGTTCCGCTGGGCGGGTATCAAGGGGCCCTGGTTCGACAACTGTCTGGCGAGCCTCGACGACACCTCCGCCGGCCTCACCATTCGGTGGGAGAAGGGAGTCATCCGGGCCGGCGACCATTGGCATCCGCTGGTGGAGAACGTGGCAACAATCGTCCTGGAACCCCGGATGCAGTGAGACGGCCCGCGTCTTAGTCCGGCGATACCCCGACTGTCAGGAGCAACTGGGGCTGGGACTGCTCGACCCAAGTACCCAATACCGTGGCGGCATCCGTTGCGAGGGCCCTCGCAGATGTGCCGTCGAGTACCCGCACGACGGTCACGCGCAGGGCGCCTGCCGTTGCGATCGTGGTGCCCGCTGTCGAGACGGTGTCGATGGTCGGAGCACGCTCCGGAACGGGGGTTCCGGGGGTGCCGCTGCCGCGCACGGTAGCGGTCGGTGCGACCGGAATGAGTTCACCGTTCCCTTGCGTGAATTGGTCGGCCTGCTGCCCGCCGGTCAGGGCTGCGGCAGCGACCGCCGCCAGATAGACCGGGTCGCCGGTGGCGTCGTAGACCCAGCGGTCACCGAGCACGGAGTGGGACATGGTGCCGACGAGCTCATTCTCGCCGCCCTCGAGTGGCGCGCCGCGATAGGTCAGCGGAATCTGCAGCAGCGGCCCGGTACCAAAGCGCACCAGGATGGTTTCGATACCGACCCCTCCATCAGGATCGTCGAAGCGGAAGGATGCGACGCGCTCCACCTCGGCCCCAACGTCGCCCACAAACCACGTTTGCGTCGGAGCCCACGCGGCGATGAGCTCAGACTTGGAGGGCCGCAGGACGGCGTCGTAGAGAAGTGCCATAGCTTCGATCGTAGGGGTCGTGGCGCAACCCGCACCAGCTAAGCCCTTTTCTGGTGGCCTCCGAGAGCGCGTGCGCTCGAAAGCTGCTCGAGCGCGCGGCAGGCCAGCCGCGTGCGCTAGCAAATTTCGGCCGCGCAGATCCGGCCGCGTCTACAAGCGGATGCTGCGCGCGACCGCCCGCCGCGCCGCGGCCACCACGTTCTCCACGGTGGCCCAAACCAGCGCGAGCATGCCCACGACGAGGGCTAGCAAGAGTGCGGGCCCAGCTCAAGGGTGGCTGTGGGCGCCGGCGCTGCGAGATCCCCGGCAGCAAGGCTCAGCTGGGAATCATCAATTCCGCAGGCCGCCGACGAGGAACTCGGCGGGAGCCCGCCAGGGAACGTGTGCCGTGCCCGTGAACGGCGGCACCGCTCGTTCTGAAACGCGGCTCCGGCTGCGGTCGAATGCGCCCAGAACTCCCTGGGCGACGAATTATGGTCACGGAAAGCAACTTACACATCGATGACGACCTGGGGCACAAATCGACGAATTGGCCGCATCCACGGTCAGGTGCAGCAGGCGGTTGGACTCCATGCGTCCGGGCGCATTGGGAACATCGTGATGCGCTGGGGCGAATCGGTAGGAGTGGCGAAGCGAGCACATTCGTTGACCCCGAGAGCGGTTACGCCTACGATGATATCCACCACACAATAATAAAATTTCACCATGCGAAAATTGGTCAGAGAGGACCTAATCGTGGATAATCTTGCTGTGCTCAGCCTTCTGGCGTTGGCACCAATTCTTGTGGTGGGCGTACTGCTCGCCGGATTCCGGTGGCCTGCCAAATACGCCATGCCACTGGGCTATATCGCCGCGGTAATCGTGGCCCTCGCGGTGTGGAAGATGGACTTTCGGGGAGTCATCGCGGCCTCCCTCGAAGGTGTCATCACGGCCGCAACCCTGCTGTACATCGTGTTCGGGGCGCTTCTGCTGCTGTCAACGTTGACCGTCGGTGGAGCAATGGCCACCATCCGCGGCGGATTCAACAATATCTCGCCCGACCGGCGCATTCAGGCGGTCATCATCGGCTGGCTATTCGGAAGCTTCATCGAGGGAGCATCTGGCTTCGGCACGCCAGCCGCGGTCGTCGCCCCACTGCTGCTGGCGATGGGCTTTCCAGCGATGGCCGCCGTGATGGTGGGCCTCATTATCCAGAGCACACCGGTGAGCTTTGGAGCGGTGGGCACGCCGATCATCGTGGGTGTCGGCGGTGGGCTCGGCGGTGATCCGGCCGTCGCCGAGCGCATCTCCCTGCTGGGAGTGACGATGCCCGAGTTCGTAGCGTCGATCGGCTTTCAGGTGGCCTCGATCCACGCGATCGTTGGCCTGCTCATCCCGTTGATTCTGGTGTGCATGCTCACCGGGTTCTTCGGTCCAGAGCGGCGCTTCCGCGACGGACTGGCCATCTGGCCATTCGCGCTCTACGCCTCGGTCGCTATGACGATTCCCTCCGTGCTCGTGGCCCGCTTTCTCGGCCCGGAATTTCCCTCGTTGTTCGGCGGCCTCTTCGGACTGATCGTCGTGATGTTCACGTCAAGCAGGGGCTTCCTGATGCCGAAGAAAACCTTCGATTTCGGCCCACGAGCCAGTTGGAGCCCGCGTTGGATGGGCACAATAGAACCGGCGGAACCCGCCGCATCCGTTCGCCGCATCGGCATCGTGAGCGCCTGGTCACCCTACGTGCTGATGGCCGTATTGCTGGTCGGCAGCCGGGTAATTACACCGGTCACGGAATTCCTCACCGGTATCGCCATCCCGTTCAACAACATTCTCGGCACCGACATCTCCACCGCCGTGCAGCCGTTCTACTCGCCAGCCTTCCTGCTCATTCTGGCATCGCTGTTCGCGTATGGACTTCATCGCATGAATGGCCAACAGATTCGCGAGACGTGGAAGGTTTCGGGCAGGCAACTCGCTGGAACGGCCGTGGCCCTGCTTTTTGCCGTGCCGCTCGTGCGCGTGCTGATCCAGTCGGGGCCGGAGCTCAACGCATCCGGTCTCTCGAGCATGCCGGTGACGCTCGCTGAGGGCGCTGCCGCCATCTCGGGCAGCTCGTGGCCGTTCATCGCCCCATTTATCGGTGCGCTCGGAGCCTTCGTCGCCGGTTCCAACACGGTGTCCAACCTTACGTTCTCGCAGTTCCAGTTCTCCACGGGCAATGCCATCGGGGTGAACCCGGAGCAGGTGGTGGCTGCCCAGGCCGTCGGCGGCGCTGGCGGTAATCCGATCGCCATCCACAACATTGTGGCCGCGTCAGCCACGGTGGGGCTGCTCGGGCGCGAGGGCGACCTGCTGCGCAAGACAATTCTCGTCACGCTGTACTACTGCATCGCCGGGGGAGCGATCTCATTCATCTTTATCTACGGGCTCGGCTTCAACCTCGGCACGATCATGCTCGTGCTGCTGATGAGCACGCTCGGATTCATCGTGCGGTGGATGCTGCGCCAGAAGGCGGCCGTGCTGGCGCCCGAACCTGAGCGCGTCTAAGTCAGTCACGCGAGAGCGGGCGGCAGCGGAGACACCGTTGTCGCCCGCTTTGTCGTGCCAGGTGAAACAGACGACGGCTTGTGGACCCGCGCGCGGCAGACCCCAGCACACGAAAAACCGGAGTAGCTGCGTGCAGCTACTCCGGTTGTGCGCCCTGGAAGTTACGGTCGAGTGACCTCTTCGAGCAGTTCGAGCACGTGCCGGTACGGCTTGCCGGTGGCACGGGTCATGCCGAGCTCGCAGGTGCGATTGCACGAAGCGTGCGCCACGGCGTCCATGGCGAGCACGTCAGTGGCCTGAGCCTTCGTAGCCGATTTGGTGAGCTCCGGGTGCAGCATGCCGCGGTCGCCGGCAAAGGCACAGCAGCCCCAGTTCTCGGGTATCTCAACGTGCTCGGCCACGCTGGAAGCCACAGTCTGTAGGGCAGCGTTGGCGCCCATCCGTGTTGACGAGCACGTGGGGTGCAGCGCGAGTGACTCGATCTTCACATATTCGGGCAGGCCGGGCAGAATGCTCGTGGCGGCGAACTCGACCGCGTCTATGACCGTCAGCGGATGCTCGCTCCGGTCACCCTCGATGATGTGCCGCAGCCCCTCGGTGCACGAGGAAGCATCACAGATCACCGGCAGCTCGCCGTCGCGGGTCGCGGTGCGCAGGGCGGCCAGGGTCTTCGCCGCGATCGTGGCGAGTCCGCGGGTCATACCCTTGGAGGCCCACGGGGTACCGCAACAGAGCGCGTCGATGCCGTCGGGCACGAGTAGGGTCACGCCGGCGCGCTCGCAGAGCTGCTCGAAACTGTATTGCGTGCCGGGAGTTCCGGCAACGGCCGGACCGAACATCGTTTGCACGCAGGCGGGAAAGTAGACGGCAGCCGGCGCCTGGCGCGGGGCAGGGCGCATCCGCTCGGTGGCAACTACTGCATCAACCATGGTGATTCTCCTTCTGGGATTGACCGGAGTGGGCGTGGCGGGGTCGGCCCCCGCCGGGCAGGTCGGGCGAGTAGAGGGGCACGGTGTCGGTGCCGAGCACGGTGCGCGCGAGGCGGTTGGGGCCGAGTACGAGCGGCACCGGAACCGAGGCGATCGCCTTGAGAGCGAGCCCCGCGCCCCGAGTGACCGTGCCCCAGTTGTTGGCGGCCACATTCCACAGCGCGCTTTCCAGTGGATTCGCCTCGTCGTGGCGCAGCCTCTTCATGAGGTCGCCGGTGTTGATGTTGACCGGGCAGGCCGTTTGACACATGCCGTCGGCGGCGCAGGTCTGCACGGCGTCGTACTCGTAGTCTTTCTCCATCTCGGCCACGAGAGCGAGATTGCCGTCGAGCCTGGCCTGTTCGATTGCACGCAACGATACGATGCGCTGCCGCGGCGTGAGCGTCACGTTGCGGCTCGGGCACACCGGCTCGCACCAGCCGCACTCGGTGCAGCGGTCGACCTCTTTCGCCACGGCCGGGATGGCCTTGAGATCTTTCAAGTGGGCGTTCGGGTCGTCGTTGATGAGTACGCCGGGGTTGAGCATGCCAGCCGGGTCGAAGAGCACCTTGATGCGGCGCATCACGTCATAGAGCTCGTCGCCGAACTGGCGCTGCACATACGGCGCCATTACGCGCCCGGTGCCATGCTCGGCCTTGAGCGAACCGCCTTCGGCGAGCACGAGGTCGACGAGATCTTCGGTGAACCGGCTGAACCGCTCGAGACCCACGGCACTGCCGAAATCGTCGGTGAGCATGAAGTGCACGTTGCCGTCTTTGGCATGACCGAAAATCATAGAGTTCTCATACTCGTACTTGGCGAACAGCCGAATGAGCTCCATGCAGGTGCGGGCGAGCGCTGGCACCGGAACCACGATGTCTTCGAGCAGGGCGTTCGTGCCCTGCGGCCGGGTACCGCCCACAGCCGGAATAATCCCCTTGCGCAGGTACCACAGCTGGCCGCGGATGCCGGCATCGGTCGTAAAATCGGCTGGCAGGGTGAGACCGAGCGTGTTGACGGTCTGCATGCCGGTCGCGAGCATCTGCGCCAGTTTCTCTGGTGACTCGGCGTGGTACTCCACGAGCAGGGCGGCGTGCTGGTCCACCATGAGATCGACCACGATCGCGGGCGCCCCCGGCATCTTCTGCCCCACAATGAGCGAGAGCGCGTCCATGAGTTCCAGGGTGGCCGCACCGGTCGCTACCAAGGCGGGCAGAGCGGCGGTGGCTGCCTCGAGCCCGGGAAACACGAGCAGGGCGGTGGTGACGTGCGGCAGTTTGGGAACCGTCCGAAATATCGCCTCGGCCACGAATCCCAACGTGCCCTCGCTGCCCACGATCAGGTGCGCGAGCATGTCCACGGCACGGTCGAAGTCGAGCAGCGAGTTCACGCCGTAACCCATGGTGTTCTTCATGGAGAATTGCTGACGAATGGTGGCGACGGATGCCTCGTTATCGCGGGTGCGCCGCGCGAGTTCGAGCAGGCCGTTGTATAAAACCGGCTCGTGCTTCAGCAACTGCTCATCGGCATCCGCTGCCCCGGTGTCGATGACCGTGCCGCTTGGCAGCACCACGGTGACCGATTCGAGCGTCTGGTAGGTGTTGTCCACGGTGCCGCAGGCCATACCGGAGGAATTATTCGCCACGACGCCGCCGATGGTGGCGGCGGATTCGCTCGCCGGGTCGGGTCCGAACTTGCGCCCGTACTTGGCGAGGCGGGTGTTGAGCGCCCGCACCGTGACGCCCGGCTGCACGCGCACGCGCAGGCCGTCGTCGAGTACGTCGATGTTCTTGAAGTTCCGGCGCACGTCGACCAGCACACCGTCGGTGATGGCCTGGCCGCTCAGGCTGGTTCCGCCCGAGCGAAACGTGAGGTGCACGCCCTGCGCGGCGCCGGCGCGCAACAAGGCGCCGACCTCCGCGGCATCCGTGGCCACCACCACGGCCTGGGGAATAAGCAGAAAGTGTGAGGCATCGTGGGCGTTCGCGTGGAGGTCGAGTGCCCGAGTTTTCACCCGAGCCGGGTCGCCAACGGCGGCACGCAGCGCGCCGAACATCGCGGTGCCAGCCTCGGAGCTAACGGTTGTTGTACTCACAAAAACTCCCTTGTTTTCGACGTGCACGTGCAAACAGACTATTCGGTGGCGCTGACAATGATCGAGAGCGAGGTGGGCGCATCGGCCGCTGTCACGGCCAGGTCTTCGAACTCGGTTACGGCGTCGATCTCGGCGGCGGCCATCGAGATATTTGTGACCCGCTCGAGGATAATTTCGACGACAACGGGAACCCTGAACTCGACCATCCACGCCTGGGCCTGCGCGAACGCTGCCTGCAAATCGTCGGCTTCGCGCACCCGGATGGCCTTGCAGCCGAGGCCCTCGGCCACCTTGAGGTGGTCGACGCCATAGCCCTCAAGTTCGGGCGAATTGATGTTCTCGAACGCGAGCGACACCTGGTAATCCATATCGAAGCGGCGCTGCGCCTGACGGATCAGGCCGAGATAGGAATTGTTCACGACGACATGTATATACGGGATGTGGAACTGGGCACCCACCGCGAGTTCTTCGATCATGAACTGAAAGTCGTAGTCGCCGCTGAGCCCCACGACCGTTTTCGACGGGTCGGCCACGGCCACGCCGAGGGCGGCGGGAAGCGTCCAGCCGAGTGGCCCGGCCTGGCCGCAATTGATCCAGTGCCGCGGGTGGAAGACGTTCAGAAATTGTGCTCCCGCAATCTGCGACAGCCCGATCGTGGTCACGTAGCGGGTTTCGGTGCCGAATGCCCGATTCATCTCCTCATACACGCGCTGCGGTTTCATCGGCACGTTCTCGAAGTGCGTCTTGCGCTGAAGCGTGGCCTTGCGGTGCGCGCAGTCCTTAACCCAGCTCTCCCAATCGGGGAGGGCGTTGGCGGCCTTGCGTTCGCGTGCGAGCTCAACCAGACCGCGCAGTGCTGCACCGGCGTCGGAGACGATGCCAAAGTCCGGCGAGAAAATCCGCCCAATCTGGGTGGGTTCAATGTCGATGTGGACGAATGTGCGGCCCTTCGTGTATGTGTCGAGGCCGCCGGTGTGCCGGTTGGCCCAACGGTTACCGATGCCGAGTACGAAATCCGATTCGAGCATGGTTGCATTGCCGTAGCGGTGCGACGTCATCAGCCCCACCATGCCGGCCGCGAGCCGGTGGTCGTCGGGAATGCTGCCCCAGCCCATCAGCGTGGGAATCACCGGGATGTTCAGCACCTCGGCCAGCTCGACCAGCTCCGCCGAGGCGTCCGCGTTTATTACGCCGCCGCCGGCGATGATCACCGGGCGCTTCGCGAGCAGCAGCATGTCGAGCGCCTTTTCGAGCTGGGCAACGGATGCTGCGGGCTTGGCTACCGAAAGCGGCTCATAAGTGTCGATGTCGAATTCGATCTCGGTAAGTTGCACATCGATCGGCAGATCGATCAACACCGGGCCAGGGCGGCCGGAGCGCATCAGATAAAACGCCTTCTGGAAGACGCCGGGAACCTGCCCGGCCTCGAGCACTGTAACGGCCATCTTCGTGACGGGGGCCGCGATGGAGGCGATGTCGACGCCCTGAAAATCTTCCTTGTGCAGCTTGCTCACCGGAGCCTGGCCGGTGATACAGAGAATGGGCGTGGAATCGGCCCACGCGGAGTAGAGGCCGGTCAGCATATCGGTGCCGGCCGGTCCGGAGGTACCGATACACACGCCGATGTTTCCGGCCTTCGTGCGCGTGAATCCCTCGGCCATGTGCGAGGCACCCTCGACGTGGCGGGCGAGGATGTGGTCGATGCCGCCGTGGGCGCGCATGGCCGAGTAGAACGGGTTGATGGCAGCCCCCGGTACACCGAAGGTCTGGGTGGCCCCCTCCTTTTCGAGGATGGCGACGGCAACGTCTACTGCGCGCATTTTAGACATGTGATTCTCCTTGAATCTGAAAAGTTGGTGTTCAGGCGTGCGAGCGGCCGGACATCTGCTCGACCAACAGCAGCAATGCGGAGTGGTCGAGCGAGCCGTGGCCTTCGGCGCGCAGGGTGCCCATTAGCTGGGCCACCATCGAACCAAGCGGAATGGCGACGCCGGCCGCGCGGGCCGCTGCGGTGACTATGCCGAGGTCCTTGTGGTGCAGGTCGACCCGGAAACCTGGTTCGAACGTGCGCGCCACCATACCTGCGGCCTTGCGGTCCAGGATGCGATTGCCGGCCAGCCCGCCAGCCAGAACCTTGACGGATGCTTCGGTATCGACCGAGTGCGCCTCCAGAAACACGAGCGCCTCGGCGACGAGCTGGATGGTGCCGGCGACGATGAGCTGGTTGGCGGCCTTGACCGTTTGGCCGGATCCAGCCGGACCGACGTGGACCACGGTGCTGCCCATAGCGTCGAGTACGCCACGGATGGCCTCGACGTCGGCGACCTCCCCGCCGACCATGATCGACAGGGTGCCCTCGATTGCGCCGGCTTCGCCGCCGGAGACCGGGGCGTCGACGGGCTTGAGCCCGGCGTCCCTCGCGGCTCCGGCCAGGCGAACGGCAACGTCGGGCCGGATGGTGCTGGCGTCAATCCAGTAGGCGCCGGCCGGCGTATGGGCGAAGACACCGTCCGGGCCGCCGACGACGTCTTCGACATCGGGCGAGTCTGGCAGCATCGTGATCACGACGTTGGCATCCCGCACGGCGTCGGGGATACTCGCCGCGCCTCGACCGCCCGCGGCGACCAGCTCGTCAATTCGTGCCGAACTGCGGTTGAAACCGACGACGTTGTGGCCGGCCTTCACGAGATTGATTGCCATGGGCAAGCCCATTATTCCCAGGCCGATGACGGCGACATTATTCATTTTATTTGTCCTTTTCTCAAGGGTGTTGGAAGCGCAGCGGTCGGTTAGGCGGTTTCAAGCCAGGCAAACGGATTTGTTGCGACCGTCTTGTATTCCAGCCCGATGGGGCCGTCATAGCCGAGACCGTGACTGTGCGCGAGCCACTCGTGAATGGGTAGCGTGCCCGTTCCTGGTTCGCCGCGCCCGGGTGCGTCGGCAATCTGGATGTGTCCGAATCGGTGCGCGTGCTCGGAGATCACGGCCTCGACATCGTCGCCGTTGACGGCCAGGTGGTAAAAATCGGCGAGTAGTTTGATGTTCGTGTCGCCGCTCTGGATGCTCACCCGTTCGATCACGGCCAGCACGTCGGCCGCCGTGCGCAGGGGATACTTCGGTGCCCCGCTCACCGGCTCCAGCAACACGGTGCCACCGATCGGGGCGACGGATCGTGCGGCGAGGGAGAGATTTTCGATAGCGAGCTCATCTTGTTCCTCTGGGGCAACGCCGTCGATACGGTTTCCGTAGAGGGCGTTGAAGGACGTGCAGCCGAGGTGCCCGCCGATGCCAGCGGCGACGGCCAGATTGTCGCGAAACTCGTCGGATCGGGCTGGCCAGGACACCAGACCTCGATCCCCGGCCGGCATGTCGCCGGCCGCAAAGTTCAAACCGGTCAGTCGAACGTCGGCATCCGTGATTGCGTTCTCAAAGTCGGCAATCTGCGTTTCGGTGGGAACGGCGGCGGCAAAGGGCCACCAGAACTCGACCGCGTCGAATCCGGCGGCTTTGGCCGCGGCTGGGCGCTGGAGCAACGGCAGTTCGGTCAGCAGGATGGAGCAGTTTACGGTGTACAGCATGGGGCGTCCTTGCTCCTCGAATTGATGATTATGCGACTTGATTCCACCAAGTTTCGTATTGTGGAAGTTAGTTTCTGTTCTATGGAAAGACTACGGTCAGTGCGGCCCGGCGTCAACTTCTGTGTAATCTGGGTAACCTGGCGATATTTCCACAATGCGGATATCCGTTGCCACGTACGGCCTGGAGGCATAAAGATGGCAGAACGCACGGCTGGCAGCGGTGTGCAATCCGTGGAGCGGGTTTTTGAACTCCTCGAGCTGATCACGGCCGCTGGCGGGCAGGTGATGCTGAGCGAGCTCGCGGCCTCCACCGAGCTGCCCCTGCCGACCATTCATCGGCTGCTGCGCACGCTGGTGGCGAAGGGATACATTCGTCAGCTCGCCAATCGGCGTTACGCGCTGGGCCCAGGTCTCATTCGCCTCGGAACGGCAGCCAGTAAGCAGCTCGGCGCCCTGGCTGGGGCCCAACTCCAGGCCCTTGTCGACCAACTGGGGGAGACGGCGAACATGGCCGTTCTCGATGCCGACATGGCGCTTTACATCGCCCAGGCTCCATCCAAACACTCCATGCGCATGTTCACGGAGGTCGGCCGACGCGCGCATACTCATGCCACCGGAGTCGGCAAAGCGATTCTGGCGCAGCTGAGCGATGACGCCGTTCGCGCCATTGTGGCCAGGGCTGGCATGCCCACTCCCACGACGATGAGCATCGGCAGCGTGAACGATCTCCTGGCTGACCTGGCCCGAATCCGGGAACGCGGCTACTCCGTCGACGATGGTGAGCAGGAAATTGGTGTGCGCTGCTTCGCGATGGCGGTTCCGGATGCGCCGACGCCGACCGCCGTCAGCGTCTCCGGGCCGGTGTCCCGGGTCGATGATGCGTTTGCAGAACTCGCCATTCCCGCGCTGCGCGCCGCAGTGGAGTCCATTTCCCAGGACCTAAACCTGGTTGCCTAGATTTATTTGTGGGTCAGGGTTCGGACATGGGTCCTGAGTTGAGACAGCGTTGGTCACCTCCACAGAACTGACAGCCGAGTTCGCGGTCGATGCAGCTGAGGCGCGCGAGCGATGCCAGGCAGCCGGCATCGTCGATGCCAGCCAAGCTGCCAAGGGCCTGCACCGCCTCGCGATCATTGCTCCCCATCTCGGTCGCGCACCAGCTCGGCGTCTCCGCTTGCACGAACGGATGCTCCGACCGCGCTTGTGAGTTCGGCGCGCAGCGGTTCGATGGCCCCGGCGGTCGACCTCACCAACAGTGGGGCAGAGTGCGCCGCGAGGGCCGCGACAACCTGGCCCTCGCGCACGAGCCGCAGTACCCGCCCCACGTCGGACGAGCCTCGCAGCGTGGGGCCGAGGCGATACGGCGTGGACTCCAGTGCCTCGCCGAGCACGTGGCGAATACGGTGCATCTCGATGCGGATGGTGGCGGCTAAGCCTGTTTCCCCGTGAATGGCGTAGGCGAGTTCGTCGGCGCTCCAGCCGCGATCCCGTGAGTCGAGCAAGGCCAGAATCTCCGCGCGGCGCAGCGAGAGCGGCACTCGGCGTCCATCGCCGCCGACCGCCCCTGGGCTGTCACCGAGCAGAGCGAGCGATGCCACGGAGGTGAGCGCAGACGAGGCCACCGACAAGACCGCCGCTGAGCGCCCAGCAGTCATCAACTGCGACCCGCGCCCGAGTTCTCGTCGCGCCGCCCGCAACAACTCCTCGGCGAGCTGCACCCCGCACTTGACCATGCGCATGCTGTCGGCCGTAACCGTGTTGAGTGGCCCGGATACATTCAAGACGCCGATGACCGCGCCGCTGTCCGCGTCCCGAATCGGTGAAGCTGTGCACGCCCAGTCGTGGTGAGTGCGCACGAGGTGTTCGGCCGAGAATATCTGTGCGGCGCGCCCGCTCAGGACGACTTCGCTGATCGCGTTCGGTCCTACCCCGGCCTCGGACCAGTCAGCGCCCTCGACGAACTCGAGCCCGTCGGCCTGCCGCAACGCCGCGCGGCTGCCGACCCGCCACAGCACCTCTCCACTCGCGTCGGCGAGTACGAGCAGATGCTGCCCATTAGCGCTCTCATCAGAGAGAAGCTCGCTGAGGGCTGGCATCACGGCCTCTAGCGCATGGCCGCGGCGCAGCGCAACGACGTCGGCAACCTCGTGCAGATGCCGGGGCAGGTGCCGGTCGGGGTCGATGCCCGCGGCCAGCGAACGCTGCCAGGATTCCCAAACCTCGGTGCTGATCCCGAGCGGGGGCGAACCGGCCAGTCACCTCATGGGCCGCGCGCAGCATCCGTTCGTGTGCCGACCTCTGGAAGCACGGTGCCGACGTCACCATAGTGCAGCGCTCGTCGACGCACATCTCCCGCAGCGACTCGCTCATGGACCTTGCGCTCGGCGGCCTGCACTCCGAGCAGGTGCTGGCGAACGCGGTGACCACGGAAAAAGCCGACCTGCTTTTCGCGTCACTGCCCTACCGAATATTGCCGTCCGCGCAGATTCCGGTCTTCGCGCAGATGGCCGAGCGCGATGCCGACTTCTATGCCCAGCTCAGCGAAGTCGGGTTCGATTTGGATTTTGGAACGGATGGCTCGGGCCTGTTCCTGAAATACCTGCGCCGTGGGTCGGGCTACTACATCAATGTGGGGGCATCGCAGTTGCTCATTGACGGTCGCGTCGCTGTGAAATCGGACTAACTCGACCACATTACGCCCAAGTCCGTGGTGCTCGCGGACGGCACCGAGCTGGATGCTGACCTGATCGTGTATGCCACCGGGTATGGCTCCATGAACGGATGGCTAGCCGATCTGGTCTCGACAGAGGTTGCCGATCAGGTGGGCCGCTGCTGGGGTTACGGGTCCGATACGCCGAAGGATCCGGGGCCCGGGGAGGGTGAGCTGCGCAACATGTGGAAGCCCACAAACGTTCCTCAGCTGTGGATTCACGGCGGAAACCTGCACCAGAGTCGGCACTACTCGAACTACCCCGCGCTGCAGATCAAGGCGCGCATGGAGGGGCTCGACACTCCGGTGTACGAGCTGCAGGAGTTGCACTACATCCGCTGAACGGGCTGTGCCCGAAAGCTGCTCGCGCCCCCGGCAGGCCGGCTGCGCGAGCAGCTTTCGACCGCACGACTGATCCCAATAACGGATGCCGCCAGCCGGCCGGTAAGCGCAGGCTACGGCACCAGCACGATCTTGCCGACGTGAGTGGATGCTTCCAGCCGACGGTGCGCATCCGCTGCACTCGCAAACGAAAACCGGCCGTCGATCACCGGTCGGAACTCGCCCGATGCGATCCACGGCCAGACCGCCGACTCCAGGGAACGCAGAATGGCGACTTTTTCGGCCAGCGGCCGCGACCGCAAGGTGGTGCCCCAATAGCGGGCGCGCTTCTGCATGAGGCGAAACGGGTCGAACGTGGCCGGTTGGCCGCTCTGGTTGGCGAGCACCATGATGCGCCCGTTCACCGCGACCGCCTCAATATTGCGCGCCGCATAGGCACCGCCCATGATGTCGAGGATCACGTCGGCGCCGTGCCCGTCGGTGGCGGTGTTGATCTCGGCGACGAAATCCTGCTCGTGGTAGTTGATCAGAATCTGTGCGCCGAGGCTCGCGCACGCGGCGAGTTTCTCGGCGGATCCGGCCGTCACGGCCACACGGGCGTCCATGAGGCGGGCGAGCTGGATGGCGGTCGTGCCGATTCCGCTCCCGCCGCCGTGCACGAGCAGCGTCTCGCCGGGCGCGAGTTCAGCGCTCATGAACACGTTCGACCAGACCGTGGCGAGGGCTTCCGGCAGGGCCGCGGCGTCGATGAGGTCCATCGACAGTGGAACCAGCAGTGCCAGATCTTCGTGCACCACGGCTTCGGTGGCATACCCGCCGCCGGCGAGAAGCGCGCACACCCGGTCGCCGACGCCGAACCGGGTCACGTCCTCGCCCACCTCGATGACCAGACCAGACACCTCCAGCCCCGGCCACTGCGGCGCGTCGGCCGGCGAGGGGTAGTGGCCCTGCCGTTGCACGATATCCGCACGGTTCACACCTGCCGCAGCCACAGCCAAACGGATGTCGTGGGCCCCGACAACGAGATCGGGCACCGTCGTCAGGGTGAGAGCTTCAGGACCACCGGGAGAGTTCACGATAATTGCGCGCATGCTCGCAGCCTACGCGTGGGGTACGACACGACCAACGGCGCAGAGGTGTCGGGCGGGCATCCGCTTCACCGATGCTTCGCCCCTATCGGGACGGCAGAACTCGGCGCATCATGGAATTGCGGCTCACGACTCTGACCGCTGAACAGGAGATCCTCATGAGTGCGACCGTTCTGCCCCCCATTGACCGCTGGTGGCCGCACCTTGACATCGACTTCAAGCACGAGATCCTGGCGAACCTGGATGCCCCCTTGAGCACGGAGGCGTTGGCCGAAGTGGCCCGCTTGTGTGACGCGACTATCGAGCCAGGCCCGGCCGCCCTCTCCGATCGTGAGAAGGAATACATTCGCACCCAGATCGAAGTCGTCGACTGACGAAGACTCGAACTACCCGTGCCTCGCTGCGCGAGCGGTGGCGGCGCGCCCAGCCCGAATGATCAGCACGATCAAAGCGAGCAGGCTGGCGGCGCTGACGACGTAGAGGAGCATGCCCCAGGGCGCGTGGTCCGCGCCCGAGACTAAAAAGGTGTCAGCGAGCGACATGCCAGGCCCGAAGCCCGCGAAAAAGTGTCCGGGAGCCGCGAAGATCAGCAGCACGAGGTAGGCCGCGACCACCGGCTCGACCCGGCTGTTCATCCGTACGATCGTCACCAGCAGAACGACGGTGGCGAGCACGATTCCGATCCCGCCCCAGGCGAGAACCCAGTTCGCGGTGAGCGACTCATCCGCGCGCGCCATCTCAGCGCGGATCTGCCCGAGCGTGGCGCCCGGAACTGCCGCCAACGGATTCCACACCAGAATCTGCAGGGCGCCCACAATCGCGTAGGCGGCCACGGCCGCGAAGCCCGCGGCAGCCGCCACGACGGCGCGGCGCGGTTGCGGTTTCTCGGTGTTCTCCATGCCGCCAGCGTACCGATCATTCGGGCGCGGCCCGACCCTCCGAAGTCGGTGACGAACGGTGACGCTGCTTTGGCCGGATCAGCGCCGGAAGGCGAGTGCCGCGGCCCGATCGGCCTGCACATTTGCCCGGTGAAGTTCCTGATGGCCGGCCAGTTCGGGGCGACGGCGAATAATCAGCCAGACGACGCCGAGCCCGATGAACCACACCGGCGTCACGAGCAGCGCCTGCAGGGTATCGGCCTTCTGGGTGAGCGCCCAGATCAGGAAGACGAAGAACGCGAGCAGGACATAACACATGTAGACGCCGCCGGGCATTTTGAACTTGGAGGCCGCGTGCAGTGCCGGGCGACGCTTGCGGAACACGATGTAGCTCACCACGATGATGGACCACACGAAGATGAACAGTACCGATGCCATGGTCGTCACCACGGTGAACACGGCGATGATCGACGAGCTCGCATACAGCAGAACAGCGGATACGAGCAAAAACATGCAGGAGAACAACAGCGCGTTGGCTGGCACCCGGTGGCGGCTCAGGCGTTGAAAACGCCCCGGTGCCGTACCCTCGACCGACAGCCCGAAGAGCATTCTCGATGTGGAATACAGCCCGGAATTCGCGGAGGATGTCGCGCTCGTGAGCACGACGAAATTGATCACGGCTGCGGCCGCGCCGAGCCCCGCGAGGGCGAACATCGCCACGAACGGGCTCACATCGGCGGTGACCTCACGCCACGGAGTGACCGCCATGATTACGATCAGGGCCAGCACGTAGAACAGCATGATGCGAATGGGGATCGAGTTGATGGCCTTGGGAAGGTTCTTCTCCGGGTGCTGCGCTTCGGCGGCCGTCGTGCCCACGAGCTCGACCCCAAGGAACGCAAACACGGAGAGCTGGAAGCCGGCGATGAACCCCATCGGGCCGGTCGGAAACATCCCGCCGTCGTTCCACAGATTCGTGAGGCTTGCCGGGGAGCCGCCGGGGGACTGGAACTTCGTGAACACCATCACGAGCCCCACGATGATGAGCGTGACGATCGCGACGATCTTGATCAGCGCGAACCAGAACTCGGTCTCGCCGAACGCCTTGACACTCGTGAGGTTGAAGCCCAGCAGGACCAAAACCGCTGCGAGCGCCGGAATCCACAGCGGCAGATCGGGCCACCAGAAGCTCGTATACAACGCGATCGCGATCAGCTCGGCGATGGCGGTCACGATCCAGCAAAGCCAGTACGTCCAGCTCGTGAAGAAGCCAGCCCACGGCCCGAGCAGGTCACCAGCGAAGTCGCTGAATGACTTGTAATCGAGGTTGGAGAGCAACAACTCGCCCATGGCCCGCATGACGAAGAACAGCATGAAGCCGATGATCATATAGACGAAGATCACGGACGGCCCCGCGAGGGAGATGGTCTTGCCGGAGCCCATGAACAGGCCCGTTCCGATCGCGCCGCCGATGGCGATCAGCTGGATATGACGGTTCGAGAGCGATCGGGCCAGGTGTGGCTGCGCGTTCGGCGCTGGGCGGGTGCTGGTTTTCAATTGCGACATCGGAGTTACTTCCTTGTAGTCCAGAGCGATTGGCGACGTAGTAGAACGCGGGAAACTGATGCCGGGAGCTGGCGTAGTCAGCTGGCCCTCGGCATCCGTTACCCGGCGTTACTAGACGAGGGCGAGGTCGGTCTCGACGATGAGGTCGGTCCAGTCCGCGAGCGGCAGGTCGAGGGCGACGCTCACCGAGCGGTTCGTGATCTTTCCGGCGGCGATGTTCAGACCGCCGGCGAGGGCGGCGTCCCGCTCGAACGCGGCGCGCACGCCCCGGTCGGCGATTGACAGAGCGTAGGGCAGGGTGACGTTCGTGAGTGCAAGGGTCGAGGTCTGCGGAACGGCGCCGGGCATGTTGGCGACGCAATAGAAGATCGAGCCGTGCACGGGGAACGTGGGGTCCTCGTGGGTGGTGGCGTGGGTGCCTTCGAAGCAGCCGCCCTGGTCCACCGCAATGTCGACGAGCACCGAGCCCCGCTTCATGCGCGACACGAGCTCGTTGGTGACGAGCTTTGGGGCCTTGGCGCCCGGGATCAGCACGGAGCCGATTACGAGGTCGGCCTCGGTCAGCGAGCGGTCGATCTCGTAGGCGTTGGAGGCGATGGTCTTGAGACGTCCGGCGTACAGGGCGTCGAGTTCGCGCAGGCGGTCGATGTTGATGTCGAGGATGGTGACGTCCGCGCCCATGCCGAGGGCCATGGCAGCGGCGTTGGAGCCTGCGACTCCGGCGCCGATGACGGTCACCTTGGCGGAGCGCACTCCGGGTACGCCGCCCATCAGCATGCCGGGGCCGCCGCCGGGGCGGGTCATCGATGCGGCGCCGACCTGAACGGCCAGGCGTCCGGCGACCTCGCTCATCGGGGCGAGCAGGGGCAGCGTGCGGTCGGCCTTCTGCACGGTCTCGTAGGCGATGGCGGTGACGCCCGCCTCGAGCAGGGCGGCGGCGAGGGCGGGCTCGGCGGCGAGGTGCAGGTAAGTGAAGAGGATCAGGCCCTCACGAAAATACGCGTACTCGGCGGTGACCGGCTCTTTCACCTTGAGGATCATGTCGGCGCTTGCCCACACCTCGAAGGCGCTCGGGGCGATCACGGCACCGGCAGCCATGTAGTCGGCGTCGGCGAAGCCGGAGGCGATACCGGCGCCAGCCTGCACCAGCACGGTGTGGCCGTGGAGCTTGGCTTCGTGCACTCCGGCGGCGGTGATGGCCACACGGAATTCGTTGTTCTTAACTTCGGTGGGAACACCAATGATCATGGGGAACTCCTGTTCCTGGTAGACGCAGGCCGATCGACTTTGGTCGGCGTAAGAACGATAAGCCCGGGTTTTCGCGGCTCTCCCGGCGGGGCGGCCGGGCAGCGGATGCCGTGGGCTGGCCCACGCACGCCTCACCACTCCAAATTTGCCGCCTTTACAGGGGTTCTTCGCTGTCGACGCCGGGGTCCGATGTGTCCCACTCGGCAGACGCCCCGCGGCCGACTCGACATTTGTAGCGTCACGGCTCGTTGATTGTCGCCAGGCGTCCACACGGCTCCGTAGGATTGAAGCTATGACAGCGGCCGATATCGACCAGGCGGTAGTTATTATCGCTGCCCATCTGGGCCGTGCTCTCTCGCTCGAAGACCTCGACGGCGGGCTGCTTGCGTATAGTGCGCATCGGCCTACGGCTGACCGCGTGCGCACGAATTTTCTGCTGAGCAAGCTGGTTCCGCCCGACGTCAGCGCCTGGCAGCTGAGCCACGGTATCGCAACGGCGGTAAAACCGGTTCCCGTTCCGGCCAATGCCGATCTCGGAATGTTGGGCCGCGTGTGCGTGCCGCTGCTGGCGCGTGGATTCCGGGTGGGCTATCTGTGGGTCCTCCAGCTCGACGACGAGCAGACGCCGGAGTCCATTCTGCGTGAGTTGGGCATCATTCGCCCGGAGCTGGATGCCCTCGCGGAGATGCTTCTCAACCGCTCGAGCGCGGATTCTAACGGGCGTCTCGCCAGCGAAGGGCAATTTCTCGCCGCCTGTTTGGGCGACCGCGACGCCGTGGTGGCGGTGGGCGGTTGGCCATTCTTGCACGGGCGAGGACCCTGGCGTCTCGCCACGCTGCTGGAGCGCGGTGACAACGTTCAGCGCAACCCTGCCGAGAGTGGTCTGCTGCACCGGCTCTCCGCACTTCACTCCACTCTCGGCATTGACACCGTGCTGTTCTCAGCCGGCACCGAAACGCATGCCGTGCTGCTGCTGCACGACGAGATCGACGGCTTCGACCAGTCCGAGGTTCTGAGACGGTTCGAGCTCGAAGTCGCGCGCCGTGGGGGCCAGGTGGCGGCGCCCGCTCTGCTTGGGCTGAGCGAACCCTTCACCGACCTGCGCGGGCTGCCGGGCGCCTACGCCGAGGCGCGGAGCGCCGTGCAGGCGGCTCGGGTGGATGCCCAACTCGGCAGGGTCGTCTCGTTTCGCGCTCTGGGGGTCTACCAATTTCTGGCCGTTGTGGGTCGAGAGGTGTCGGCGTTCGAGTCATCGCTGTTCTCCGAGTTGCGGGACCTCGACCGGAACGGGGAACTGCTGCCCGTGCTCGAGCTGCTCTACGACAAGGACGGTTCCGTGGCCGAGGTCGCCGAGCACCTGCACCTGCATCGAACCAGTGTGTACAACAGGCTGGGGCGCATCCGTTCTCTGCTGGGTGTCGACCCACTGGGTGGGCATGCTCGTCTCGAGCTGCACCTGGCTCTCAAAGCCGCCCGCTGGGCTGGCCGACCCCGCCTGTAACGATGGGGATGCCGTCGCAGCAATCGGCCGCAGCCGGCATCCGCTTGAAGGCTGGCCCGAATCAACCGGTCTTTACCGTGCGGGCGGCAGCGCCACGCGCGGCCCGAATGATCAGCACGATCAGGGCGACCAGGGCTGCGGCACTGACCAGGTAGAGGGCGACGCCCCACAGGGCGTGATCTCCGCCCGAAACCATGAACGTGTCTGCGATTGACATGCCGGGTTCGAAGGCCACGACCAGGTGTCCGGGAGCCGCGAATACCAGCAGTGCGAGGTCGGTCGCGACCACCGGACCGACCTGACTGGTCTGCCGAACGATAGCCACGAGCAGAACCACGACGGCCAGCAGTATCCCAATCGCACCCTAAGTGAGAACACAGTCTGCGGAGAGCGATTCATCGGCGCGGGCCATATCCGCCCGGATCTGCGCGAGCGTTGCGCCCGGCACAGCCGCCAGCGGGTTCTGCACCAGAATCTACAGCGCCCCGATGATCGCGTAAAACGCCACGGCCGCGAAACCCGCAGCTGCAGCCACGCCGGCGCGGCACGGTTGGCTCTTCTGGGTGTAGCCCATGGTTCAAACGTACCGATGATCCGTCCGCGGGCCAGAGCGGCTGCCGGCTGGCGGAGATGGAGCCTTGACATCGCATCCTCGCGGGATAGAGTAGGTACATTGTGTACGTACACATTATCCGCGGGCATCGTCGCCCCTAGCTAAGGAAATTCGCCATGGTAGCCGAATTCAAAATTGTCAGCCGAGTGCCCCTGTTCGACGGCATGAACCGCATTCCCGGTGGGCTGATGCTCATTCCCCTCATTCTTGGCTCCGTCGTGGGCACTTTCTTCCCCGGCTTCCTCGGGCTGGGCAACTTCACCACAGCACTCTTCCAGGCCAGCGCGCTTCCGCTGATCGGCCTGCTCATCTTCGCGACGGGCATGCAGATCACCCTTAAGACTTCCGGTCCGGTGCTGGCCACAGCCGGCGTACTGCTGCTGTGCAAATCAATCCTCCCGGCCACGGTTGTCGTGATCCTGGCCCAGATCGTGGGCCTCGACGGAATTCTCGGAGTCTCGATCCTGGCCCTGCTGGTAACCATGGACAACAGCAACGGCGGACTCTGGCTTGCATTCACCGGTCGCTATGGTGACGCCCGCGACCGTGGCGCGTACATGGCCTCCGCTATCAACGATGGCCCCTTCTTCTCAATGCTCTTTCTCGGCGTCGCTGGCCTGGCCAACATTCCCTTCCAGCTGCTTCTTGCCGCCATCATCCCGCTGTTGATCGGTATTTTAGTGGGTAACCTCGACCAAAAGTGGACCGAGGTCATGCGCCCGATCCCCAACATGATCATCCCCTTCTTCGCCTTCGCGCTCGGCACCGGTATCAACCTGCAGAATGTGCTCTCTGGCGGACTGTCCGGCATCATTGTGGGGATCGTCGCCACACTCTTCACCGGCACGCTCGCCTACCTCGGCTACCGCTTTATTTTGCGCCGCGGCAACAAGTCCGGCATCGGCATCGCCTCGGCAACTACCGCCGGAAATGCCATCGCCACCCCCGCCATCATCGCCCTCGCCGACCCCACCTTCGCGCCCTACGTCGAGGTTGCCACCGCCCAGATTGCCTCGGCCGTTCTGGTGACGGCAGTGTTTGCGCCACTGCTGGCCACCTGGGTGCTCAAGCGGGAAGGCGGCCTGGTCGCCAAGGAGCCGGATACCGAGTCGGCCAACGATAATGTTCCGGTGCGCGCGGTCGAGCACTCGTGACCGTCATTGTGCCGCACCAGCAGGCCACGGCCACATCCGAGGGCCACATCGCCGTCGGTATCGTGGCAGATGATCTCACCGGTGGCGGTGACTCCGCTGTGCAATTCGCGCGCGACGGATGGCGCACCCGGCTTACGCTGACAGCGCCCGACAACGAAACCCTCAGCCACGCATCCGTTCTCGCCGTGGTCTCCGACGCCCGCGCCCAGCCCGATTCGCTGGCCCGCACGAGCACGGCCCAGGCCGTCGCCGCGCTCGGCGACGCCGGCGTGAACCGGTTGCTGCTCAAGATCGACTCGACGATGCGCGGCTCAGCCCACGCGCAGATTCTCGGCGCGCTCGAGGCCTGGAGGCGCTGGCATCCCTCGGCCTTCGCCGTGGTTTGTCCCGCCTATCCGGCGATGGGGCGCACGGTACAGAGCGGGCGCGTGCTCGTCAATGGGCAGGGAGTCGAGACAACGGCCGTGGGTATCGACCCGGTTACGCCCATCACGACGAATCTGCTTGCTGAGCTCGTGCCCGGAAGTAGGCACGTCACGCTTAGAAATGGGAGTACTGCTGAGCACGTAGAACAGTTGCGCAGCGCCGCCCAAAACTCAACCCGCGTGGTCACCGTCGATGCCTCCACGGATGCCGATTTGCTGGCACTCGCCCAAGCTGTGGCTCAACTCGGAGCCGAGGCCGTCCCTGCCGGGAGCGCTGGCCTCGCTGTCGCGCTGTCCCACGTCTGGCGCAGCGACCAGGACATCTCCACCGAATTAAACCTGGTGCGAGCTGAACGCGTGATCGTCGTGGTCAGTTCTTTGCACGATATGTCCCGGTCCCAATACGACCACCTCGTCGACGGCACCTTGTCCACGCACGTGCGCACGTTCGCTCCGAGCCTTGACATGCTGATGGAGCCCGGCGCGATCGGTGGCTGGATCGCCGAGCAGATCGCTGCGCAACCGGACCTTCCCGCTGTCGTTATCGTTGCGACTCCGTCGGAGCGACCACCCGCATCCGCTGCCCATACAGGACCGCAGACCGAGACCGCGGCCGAGACAATCGCCGACGGGTTGGCGACCATCACTGCCGCTCTATTTGCGCACCGTTCCGTGGGCGCCCTGGTGCTCATGGGCGGCGAGGGGGCGCGTGCCGTGCTGAATCGATTCGGCGCCAGCGCCATCCTGGTGACGGATGCGATTCGCGAGGGTATCCCGGTGGGCCTGATCGAAGGCGGCTCCGCCGACGGTCTCACTGTTGTCACGAAGGCCGGCGGCTTCGGAGTCACCTCGTCGATATCCGACATTCTTCCCGAACTCTTGGCGGACCAGGCGCTCCGCCGCTCAGCCAACCCGAACACAGGAGTAGACCTATGACCCTTCCCATCCTTGCCGTCACCATTGGAGACGTGGCCGGAATTGGCCCCGAGATCACGGCGAAGTCGCTGCTCGGTCACGATGACGTACGCACCCGTTGCGTGCCCGTCGTAATCGGTGACGAGGCGGCGATGCGCCGGGGTGTGCTCGACGTGGGCGGCGACCCGGCGGCGATTCGCGTGATCACGAGTGTGGCCGACGCCCGCAACGAGCCCGGAACGATCGAGCTGCTGCAGACCGGCCCGTCACTTGACCACGTAGAGCAGGGCGTGCTGAGCGCGGCGGCCGGCGACGCGTCCTACCGCTTCGTGGTGGAGGCCTGCCGGCTCGCTCGCGCCGGCGAGGTGCAGGGAATCGTGACGGCGCCGCTGAACAAGGCCGCGATGCACGCCGGCGGGCACAACTGGCCCGGCCACACCGAGTTGCTCGCCCACGAGTTCGGTGTGAAGAACTTCTCCCTGGTGCTCTCGGCTGGCGACCTCTATTTCTTTCACCTCACGACGCACGTATCCATGCGCCAGGCGATCGAGAACATTACGGTCGAGCGCACCCTGAACGTACTCGAACTGGCCGGCGCCTTCGCTAAGTCCATGGGTAAGCCCGATGAACTGATCGGACTTGCCGGTCTCAACCCGCATGCGGGCGAAAATCGCCTCTTCGGAGATGAAGACGCCGATATCCTGGCCCCGGCCGTGGCTGCGGCCCGAGCCCGTGGACTGAACGTCGTGGGCCCGCTGCCCGGCGATGCGCTGATCCCGGCGGCCGTGCGCGGCAAGTATAATCTCGCCGTGGTCTGCTACCACGACCAAGGTCACGCACCATTCAAAGCCGTCTACGGCGATGACGGCGTGAACATCACGGTGGGGCTGCCGGTCGTGCGCGTCTCGGTCGACCACGGTACCGCCTTCGACATCGCCGGGCAAGGAATCGCCCGCGAAGCCAGCCTCGTACTCTCGCTCGAGCGTGCCGCGACACTCGCACCCGGGTGGGACCACGTATGGCGGACCGCGCAAGCGGCCTGAGTGTCGTGCTCGGGCAAGCGGCTGCTGCTGCTTCGCCCGTCGCGCTGGCCGGGGCCCGGCGCGCCCCGGCCTACGATGGGGTGATGTGGCTAGATGAGGTGCCCGCCAGCGCGGTCGATTCCGCGAACGGAACACCGCTGCACAGCCAGGTGGGGGCGGTCATTCGTTCCCACATCGTGGATGGCGCATTGCCGCCCGGGTCGCAGCTGCCGACCGAGGCGGAACTTCAGGAGCGATTCTCCGTTTCCCGTTCGGTCGTGCGCCAAGCGCTGGCCGCCCTCAGCGCCGAAGGTCTCGTGCAACGCGGTCGCGGGCGTGGCAGCGTGGTGTCGCCGCGCGGCGAACACCATCGGCTCGTACAGCGCATGTCGGGATTGTCGACCCAGATTTCGGCCGAGGGTGCCGACGTGTTCACCGCCGTGCTCGCGCTCGGCCCCGAGCAGAACGCCGCAGCATCGGCGGCGCTCGGCGGGTCGACCGTTGTCGGTATACGGCGCCTGAGATCCGCCGGCACCGGCCCCCTCGCTGTCATTCACACCTGGCTGCCGCTTTCGATCGGTGCCGACCTCACTATCTCCGAGCTGACGGATGCCTCGTTGCACGCGGTCCTTCGCTCTCGCCTGGGCGTGTCGATCGTCTCCGGGCGCCGTCAGGTGCGCGCTGTGGCTGCCACCACAGGTCTAGCGCGGCTGTTGGAGATCAGCGTGGGGGAGCCGTTGTTGCTGCTCGAAGGCACGAGCCTGGACGAGAACGGGCTTCCGATCGAGATGTTCTCGACGTGGCACCGTGCCGACCGCGTGGTTTTCGACCTCGACGTCGTCGGTACCGAGCTGCAGAACCCCGACCTGGAACGGGATGCCTCGCCGGACTCGGCGCCGATGTCGGAGGTAACTGGCAACCAGCGCACCCACGCCCAGCTCGTTGCGAGGGCCGCTCAACTGGCCCGCGAACTCGGCGAACTTGCTGCGGAACTGGCTCTGAACGATTGATCAGGGGTGTTGCACGCGACGCTAACGCCTGCTGCCTCCCGCTCTGGAAGCGTGTAGGTGACAGCGGCGTCGGAGAAGTCGCTCGAATGCATACAAACGCATAGAACACGCGTGGACTCTCTTGATGGCGAGATAGTTTCCCACCGCCGCGTGGTTCACGCGCACGCACCACGCTTCGGCGTGAGACAATGCGGCCTATGTGGCCAGCAAGCACGCGCTCGTCGGCCTGACCAAGGTGGCGGCCCTCAAATATTCGGCCCGAAACGTGCGCGCTAACGCCGTCGGCCCTGGTTTCATCGACACTCCTTTGGTGCGTTCCTCGCTCAACGCCGAGGCGATCACGGCTCTCTAAGCCCAGCACGCGACGGGCCGCCTCGGCACCAGCGCCCAGGTTGCCGCGCTTCTTCTGTTCCTGCTGAGCGACGCCGCGTCGTTCATCACCGGCAGCTACCACCTGGTCGACGGCGGGTACTCCGCGCACTAAGCGCATTCATCAGCCGGATGCCGTCAGTAAGTCGCGGCATCCGTTGTTAGCCTGCTGCACTTCACGAGAAGACTTCGGGGAAGCATGGAATGCCCGAGGCAGATTATGATTCTCGCCCCTAAATCATGAAATCGACGCCGGTGGATGCCGAAGTGCGCTGTTCCATCGCCCTCGATGCCTTGGGACTCCGTGCACCCGGCTTGCACCTATGGTGTGATTCTCGCGGCAACGCCGTCGGCGGCGCGGCGGAGCCAGGGGTCGCCGTCGTGCGCCCAACGCGCGAGGGCGGCATCCGCTCTCAAACGACTCGTCCCGCTCAGCCCCTGCACGAGCGGGAGCACGACGTCGTTGGTGAGCGGATCGACCAGCTCCCGCAGGACCGCGCCGCGTAGAAACCCCTCGATGCGGGTGAGGTCGGTGTTGTCGAGCCGGGTCACGTTGGCTTGCAGCAGCACGATCGCGGCGAGGCGGCGCTCGAAGACCGGAACCTTCCAAAGTTCAGAGCTCAGCGCCGTTACGTCGTCGTGCGTCATGTTCTTGTACCGGCGGGCCAGATCGCGGATGGTGCCGCGCACGGCACCGACTGAGGCGCCGTAGAACTCGAGCTCGTTTCCGAACCGAGCCTGCGCCTCGGCAGCCCGTTCCCAGGTGGCCTCGTACTGCAGCGTGCGATCCACGAAGTCGCCGGCGTCGCTCATCCGTCTATTCTGCCCCGCCCGCGCCCCCTTAAGCGGATGCCGCAGGCTGCGCTCGGCGGCGCGACGCAGCCAGGTGCTATCTCGAAGCCCTAACAGCCAAGCTCCTGGTCGATGCGGCTGAGGCGGGCCGACGATGCCAGGTACCCGGCATCGTCGAAACCGGCCAGGCGCCCGAGGTGTCGCACAGCCTCGCGGTCATCGCACCCCATCTCGGTCGCGCACCAGCGGCGTAGCAGCGCAACGTTCGAACTGGCGCGAACGGATGCCCCCACCGCGCTCGTCAGCTCGGCGCGCAGCGGTTCGACTGCCGGACAGGTCGACCGATCCAGCAACGGGGCGGTGTATGCCGCGAGGGCTGCAGTCACCTGCCCTTCGCGTACCAAGCGCAACACCCGCGCCACGTCGGTCGAGCCGCGCAGAGAGGGCGCGAGGCGATACGGCGCGGACTCCAGCGCATTCCCAAGCACCTGGCGAATACGGTGCATCTCAATGCGGATAGCCGCGGCAGAGCCGGTTTCCCCATGCACGGCGTAGGCGAGTTCATCGGCGCTCCAACCCCGATCCCGCGACTCCAGCAGAGCCAGAATCTCCGCGCGGCGCAGTGACAGCGGTGTTCGACGACCGTCGGCGCCAAGCACCGCGGGGCGTTCACCGAGTAGCTCTATCGCCACGGGAGACGAATCCGCGAATGAGCGTTCGCCAGTCGCCGAACCGGCCTTCCGTGCCGGTTCTCGTCGGGCTGCTCGCAGCAATTCTTCGGCAAGCCGAACGCCGCACTTGACCATGCGTAGACTGTCGGCCGTGACTGTGTTGAGCGGCCCCGATACGTTCAGAATTCCGATCACCGCGCCACTATCCGGGTCCCGAATGGGCGATGCCGTGCATGCCCAGGTGTGGTGCGTGCGCACGAGGTGTTCGGCTGAGAACAACTGTGATGCGCGCCCGCTCAGCACCACCTCGCTGATCGCGTTCGTACCAACCCCGCCCTCGGACCAATCGGCGCCCTCCACGAACTCCAATCCGTCGGCCTGTCGCAACGTCGTGCGGCTGCCCACCCGCCACAGCACCTCGCCATTCGCTTCGGCGAGTACGAGCAGGTGCCGTCCATCCGAGCTCTCATCGGCCAGAAGCTCGCTGAGCGCGGGCATCACAATCTTTAGGACATGCCCGCGGCGCAGCGCCACAACGTCGGACACCTCGTGTAAATGCCGGGGAAGGTGCTGGTCGGGATTGATGCCAGCAGCCAGGGAGCGCTGCCAGGATTCCCACACCTGGGTGGTGACCGCGAGCGGGTGCGCGCCGGCGAGGGTGAGGTCGTGGGCGGTCCGCAGCATCCGCTCATAGTCTTGTGGAGAGGAAAATCGCAGGTCAGCAACGGGAACGCTAGCGTTCGGCCGGTCGAGCATGCGCCTTCTCCTCCGTTGGATGCGACCATGACGCCGAGCAGAAACACCGGGTGTAACGCCTGTGTAACCCCTGCGGCCGTGTACTTGAACATACAGGTCGCGTCCGACAACGGGCAGGCTTTCCGCTGGCTCACAAAGGAGTGACATGCCCGACTCACCGACCGCCGTGGTCGAAAACTGGCTCGCCCGGTTCGACACGGCTTTGCAAGACCGCGATATCGACGGTGCCCTGGCACTGTTCGCCGATGACTGCTACTGGCGCGATTTCGTGTCGTTCACCTGGAATCTGAAAACTTTCGAGGGCAAGGCCGACATAGAACGGATGCTCGCCGCCACCCTCGACGAGGTGCACCCGCACAGCTGGGCGCTCGCCGAACCGGCGACCGATGCGGCGGGCGCCGTCGAAGCGTGGGTGACCTTTGAAACCGGCCAGGCCCGCGGCTACGCACACCTGCGCCTCAACGAAGGCCTGTGCTACACCCTGCTCACCACGATGCAGGAGCTCAAGGGCTTTGAAGAGAAGAAAGGCCGAAACCGCGACCAGGGCGTCTCCCACAAAATCACAAAGGGCCGCACATCCTGGCTCGAGAATAAGACCGCGCAGGAGGCGCGCCTCGGCTACGAAGAGCAGCCCTACTGCGTCATCGTGGGTGGTGGGCAGGGCGGCATTGGCCTGGCTGCCCGCATGCGCCGCCTCGGCGTTCCCACGATTGTGATCGAGAAAAATGCCAGGGCCGGGGATTCGTGGCGCAACCGCTACAAGTCGCTGCACCTGCACGATCCGGTATGGTACGACCACCTGCCGTACCTGAAGTTTCCCGAGGACTGGCCGGTGTTCGCCTCGAAAGACAAGATCGGCGACTGGCTCGAGCACTACACGAGCATCATGGAGCTCAACTATTGGTCGAGCACCGAATGCACGAAGGCGGCGTTCGACGAGGACGCCCAGGAGTGGGTCGTGCAGGTTGTGCGAAACGGCACTCCGGTCACCCTGCGACCCAAGCAGTTGGTTTTTGCGCTTGGCGTCTCGGGTTACCCGAATACTCCGGTCTTTGCCGGCGCTGAGTCTTTCGAAGGTGAGCAACACCATTCCTCGAAGCACCCAGGCGGGGGTGACTACACCGGCAAGAAAGCAGTCGTGATCGGGTCGAACAACTCGGCCCACGACATCTGCGCCGACTTATGGGAGCACGGTGCCGACGTCACCATGGTGCAGCGCTCCTCGACGCACATCTCGCGCAGCGACTCGCTCATGGACCTCGCGCTTGGCGGGCTCTATTCCGAGCAGGCGCTGGCGAACGGGGTGACCACCGAGAAGGCCGACCTGCTCTTCGCATCGTTGCCATACCGAATTCTGCCTTCCGCGCAGATTCCGGTCTTCCAGCAGATGGCCGAGCGTGATGCCGACTTCTACTCCAAGCTCAGCGATGTCGGCTTCGATCTGGATTTTGGAACGGATGGCTCGGGTCTGTTCCTGAAATATCTGCGCCGCGGATCGGGCTACTACATTGACGTGGGCGCCTCACAGTTGCTCATTGACGGTCGGGTCGCCGTGAAATCCGGTCAGCTCGACCGCATCACTCCCCACTCCGTCGTGCTCGCCGACGGTACCGAGCTTGACGCGGACCTGATCGTGTACGCCACCGGATATGGCTCCATGAACGGATGGCTGGCCGACCTGGTCTCGCCGGAAGTTGCCGATCAGGTGGGTCGCTGTTGGGGGTACGGGTCCGACACCCCGAAGGATCCGGGGCCCTGGGAGGGTGAACTGCGCAACATGTGGAAGCCCACGAACGTTCCGCAGCTGTGGATTCACGGCGGCAACCTGCACCAGAGCCGGCATTACTCGAACTACCTCGCGCTGCAGATCAAAGCCCGCATGGAGGGACTCGACACTCCGGTGTACGAGCTGCAGGAGTCGCACTACACCCGCTGAGTTGCTCGCGCGCCCCACAACTGCCCGCGTGCCCGGTCTGCCGGTCGCGCGGGCAGCCCGTGACAGCACCAGCAGTTTTCCGCCGCGCGTCGCTCAGCGCCGGAAGGGTTGATTGCCATGGGAAGGTTCTTCTCCGGGTGCTGCGCCTCGGCGGCCGTCGTGCCAGCCGTCACTGCGGCGCAAGTTGACGTGCTGGCTCCTATGCGGAGGCGCGTCGCACGAAGGTTGTCGGCAGGATGGTGCGCCGGGTGACGGTGGAATCACCGTTGAGCAGGCGCAACAGGCCGTCGGCCATCAGGTAGCCCGCCTCCTCGGATGGCTGGCGAACGGTCGTGAGGGGAACGCTCGCCGACACGGCAGAGGGGCTATCGTCGAAGCCGACCACGGCCACATCCTCGGGGACGGCGCGTCCCCGAGCGCGCAGCACCTCGAGCGCTCCCGTGGCCATCAGGTCGCTCGCCACGAACAGGGCGTCGATGTCGGGGACGCGATCGAGCAGCCGATTCGTGGCCGCGGCGGCCCCGGCGGCCGTGAAGTCCGCGTGTTCCACGGCATCCGCTTCACGACCGGCCTCGGCCATCACGCTCGTGAAGCCGGCGAAGCGGTCAAGCCCGGCGGGCATGTCCAGCGGCCCGGTGATGGTGCCGATCCGGTGGTGGCCGGCGTCGACGAGATATCTGGTCGCATCGGCGGCCCCTGCCGTGTTGTCCACGTCAACGAAGTAGACGTCGGCGGCGGCCTCGATCGAAGGTCGTCCGCCGAAGACCAGCGGCAGTGCGCCCACGATGCCGGCAAGGAAGGCATCGCCGGTGTGGTGCGACACGATCAGGGCCCCGTCGACGTTGCCCGAGCGCAGATACCTCATGGTCTTGTTGCCGGGGTCGCTCGCGGCGACGAGCAGATTCAGCGTGTAGTCGCTCGCGTCCAGGCGCCGAGTGATGCCCTGAACGATGGCGGCGAAATAGGGATCCCCGAAAAACATGGCCAAATTTTCGGGCACCACGAGCGCGATGACCTGCGTTTTGCGGTTGACGAGGGATCGAGCTGCCCGATTGGGCACGTAGTGCAGCTGATCGATGGCGGATTGCACCACCGCCTGCACGTCGGGACGCACCTTGGTTGAGCCGTTGACCACCCGGCTCACGGTCGCCCGCGAGACCCCCGCCGCTGCGGCCACCATTTCCAGGGTGGGCAGTCGTGAGGCGGAAGCGAGATCGGTCGTCATTCTGTCAGCATAGGTACAAGCGATCGATTCCGAATGATTGCCGCGTAGGCGTGCCCGCTGTCTTTCACCGTGCGCTGCTGGGTTCCGTAGTCCACGCGCACGATCCCAAACCGCTTAGCGTAGCCCCACGCCCACTCATAGTTGTCGAGCAACGACCAGTAGAAGTAGCCCTTCACGTCGACTCCGGAGTCGATGGCGTCGAGCACGGCGCCGAGGTGGGCGGTGAGAAAATCGGCCCGGTCGGCATCCGCTACCCGGCCGTCATCGCTGACCACGTCGTCGTACGCCGCGCCGTTTTCGGTGACGTACAGGCTGGTTGTCGACGCGCCGGTGTACTCCCGGTCGACTCGCTGCAGCAGCTCGGTGAGCCCGGCCGGCTGTACCTCCCAGTTCATCGCGGTGAGGTTTAGCCCCTGCGGGTGGTGAAAGACACCGTCAGCGGCGGGGAACGGGGAATGAACGACCCGCGTGGTGGGCGCTTCGCCGGGTAGCGGATGCTGCGCCGCCCGATCGCTCACCAGCTCACCGTGGTAATAGTTCACGCCCAGGGCGTCGATCGGCTGCCTGATCTGAGCCAGGTCGCCGTCGTGAATCACCGAGTCGAGTCCCAGCCCGGCCACGTCGTGGAGAACGTCGGCCGGGTACTCGCCGCGAAAGATCGGGTCGAGGAAGAACCGGTTGAATTGACCGTCGATGCGACGGGCGGCGTCGACATCCCCGGGGCGGGTCGGGTCGACCGGCTTGGCCACGGTGAGGTTCAGGGTGATGCCCAGATTGAGGTTCGGGTCGCGCTCCCGCAGCGCCTGAACGGCGAGCCCGTGCCCCAGCAAGAGGTGGTGGCCGGCGGCGAGGCCGGCCTCTTTGCTCTGGCGGCCGGGAGCGTGCGCCCCGGCCGTGTAGCTGAGGAACGAGGAGCACCACGGTTCGTTGAGGGTGGTCCAGATGTCTACGCGGTCGCCGAGGGCGTCGTGCACGGCGAGGGCGTAGTCGCGGAAGCGTTCGGCGGTGTCGCGGTTAGTCCAGCCGCCCTGGTCTTCGAGGGTCTGCGGCAGGTCCCAGTGGTAGAGCGTGAGCCACGGCTTGATGTTCGCCGCGACGAGCTCGTCGACGAGCCGGGAGTAGAAGTCGAGGCCGAGCGGGTTGAACGCGCCGCCGTCGGGTTGCACGCGCGCCCAAGAAGTGGAGAAGCGGTAGGTCTGCAGGCCGAGTTCACCCATGAGGGCAACGTCGTCGCGGTAGCGGTGGTAGTGATCGCAGGCGACATCACCGTTGTCGCCGTTGATCACGGCGCCGGGTACTCGGCTGAAGGTATCCCAGATCGAGTCGGTGCGGCCGTCCTCGTGGGCGGCGCCTTCGATCTGGTAAGCGGCGGTGGCGGCTCCGAAAAGAAAGTCGCGGGGGAAGGGACGTGCAGAGGTCATGGGGGTCCTAAACGTGAAAGGAATGCGGCGGGAACGAGGTAGCGGATCAGCCTTTGACGGCGCCCTGCATGATGCCGGTGACGAGTTGCTTGCCCAGGAAGATGAAGACGAGGATCAGCGGAATGATCGACAACACGACGCCGGCCAGCACGAGCGAGTAGTCCACGAAGAAGGCCGCCTGCAGTTGTTGCAGGGCCACCGGCAGGGTGGGGTTGCCCGGGTCGAGCACGATGAACGGCCAGAAGAAGTTCGTCCAGGTGCCCACGAATGTGAACAGGGCGAGCATGGCGGCGGCCGGGCGGGCAGCAGGCAGGCCGACATGCCAGAAGCTGCCGAGCATGCTGGCGCCGTCCATGCGCACGGCCTCGATGAGTTCGTCGGGCAGGGCATCGCGCAGGTACTGCGTCATCCAGAACACCCCGAAGGCGGTCACCATGCCGGGCACGATCACGGCCCACAGGCTGCCGGTCCAGCCGAGCCGGCTCATCACGATGAACAGCGGCACGACGCCCAGCTGGGTGGGGATGGCCATCGTCGCGATCACGAAGATGAGCAATCCCTCCCGGCCGCGGAACTTGAGTTTCGCGAAGGCGTACCCGGCGAGGGTGGAGAACATCACCACACTCACGGCCACGGCCGAGGAGACGATGATGCTGTTCATCAGGGCCGTCCAGAACGGGATCGTGTCGATCACGCGCAAAGCGTTGGCCACGAAGTTGCCGCCGGGGAGCCAGAGCCAGCCGGGCTGGTTGAGGGCGGAGGCGTCCTGGCTGCCGATCAGGAACGACCACCAGATGGGAAAGAACGAGGCACCGAGCACGGCGAGAAGCGCCCCGTAGACCCACAGTCGGGGTGGGCGGTCATAGCCGCCGACGTTGCGGCTCATCGGGTGCCCTTCGTAGGTGTGACAGGAGCGATCCTGGCGATGCGTTCGGTGGTCGCGGCGATGCGCCGGCTCACCAGAAAGTTGATGAGGGCGATCAGCACGATGATTAGGAACAGCAGCCAGGCCACAGCGGATGCGCGGCCGAAGTCGCGTTGGCCCCAGCCCAGCTCGTAGATGTAGAGGGTGAGGGTCTGCCATTGTCGGTTGGCGCCGCCCTGGCCGGCCTGGTCGAACATGCGCGGCTCGTCGAAGATCTGCAGTCCGCCGATGGTGGAGGTGATCACCACGAAGATGATGACGGGGCGCAGCAGCGGAACGGTGATCGACCAGAAGGTGCGCAGCCGGCCGGCGCCGTCGAGGGTGGCGGCCTCGTAGTAGTCGCGCGGAACGGCCTGCATGGCAGCCAGGAAGATCAGGGCCGTGTAGCCGGTCCAGCGAAAGTTCACCATGGTCGCGATCGCGATGTGGCTGGGAATCACGTCGACGTGCCAGCGCACGGGCTCGCCCCCGAGGGCGATGATCACGTCGTTGATCAGTCCGTACCGGTCGCCGAACAGGTCGCTGAAGATGAGTGCGACCGCCACCGGAGCCACCACGTAGGGCAGCAGCACGCCCATGCGCCAGAACGTCTTGGCACGCAGGTTGCTGTCAAGAAACGCGGCGATGGCCAGTGCGAGCACCATCTGCGGGATGGCGGAGAGCAGAAAAATGCTGAACGTGTTGCGCAGCGAGGTCCAGAAGTACGGCTGGGAGAGCACGGTGCCGTAGTTCTCCAGACCCACGAAGTCGCCCTGACCGCCGATCAGGTTCCAGTCGTGCAGGGAGACCCATGCGGTGTAGCCGAGGGGAAACAGGCCCACCAGCGCGAACACGATGAAGAAGGGGGAGATGTAGAGGTAGGGCGAAAAGCGCACGTCCCACCGGCTGAGGGTGTGGCTGAAGGCAATACGACGGATGCTGCGGGCATCCGCTCTGATCGCAATGGACATTCGGGTTCCTCGCGGCCGATGGTGCATGGAAAAGGGGTGCCGGGTGCAGCGGTGCTGCACCCGGCGGAGGGCGGGACGGCGCGGTTGGACTTCCGGCCGCTAAGCCCTTGTCAGGTCGATCAGCGCAGGTCGATCAGCCCAGTGCGTTCACGTCGGAGACCCACTTGTCCCAGCTCTCATCGGGCGTCATCAGGCCGTCTTCGACGCGGGTGAGCGCCTGCTGCATGGCGTCGTTGATGGCGAAGTACTTCTCGCCCTTGAACGGCGTCACCTCGACAGCGGCGGCGCGGTTGGCGAGAATCTGTCCCGTGGGGGCGTTGTTGAAGAAGGCATCGGTGCTCTCCAGCAAGGCAGGGCTGTCGAGGGCCTCGACCTGGCTCGGGAAGGTGCCCTTGGAAGCGAAGGCGGAGAGCTGCTGCTCGGGCGCGGTGAGCCAGGCGGCGAGCTTCTGGGCTTCCTGCGGGTGCGCGGACTGCGTGGGCACGGTGAGGTAGGAACCGCCCCAGTTGCCGCCGCCGCCGGGGAAGGTATCGGCAATGTCCCAGCCGGTGACGCCGTCGGCGTTGCCCTCGATCACGCCGAGCATCCAGCCCGGGCACAGCATGGTGGCGAAGCCGTTGTCCTGGAAGCTGGACGTCCAGTCGCTGCTCCACTGCGCCAGGTGCGCGGACAGGTCGGTGCTGGCTCCGAGAACGCTCGCGTAGGCCGCCTTAATTTCGGGGTTCTCCGTGGCGATCACGGTGCCGTCGGAGTCTTCGTAAGGATTTTCGATCTGGTTCACGACGCCCTGCCAGGTAGCCCCGGCGGAGTCGAACCAGGGCACGTTCGTTCCGGCCGCTTCGAACTGCGCGCCGGCGGCGTAGTAGCTCTCCCAGCTGTCGCCGAGCAGGTCGGCCACGGCCGCGCGGTCGGTGGGCAGGCCGGCGGCGGCCAACAGGTCGGCGCGGTAGCAGACGCCCTCGGGGCCGATGTCGGTGCCGTAGCCGATCAGCTGGCCGTCGGCAGTCGTGGCGGCGTCGGTCTTCCAGGAGAGCCAGCGGCCGTCCACTTCGGCGGCGGCGAGGTCGACGAACTGATCGGGGTACTGCAGCAGTTCGGGCAGCCAGTCCACTTCGATGGCTTCGATGTCGCTCAGGCCACTGCCGGCGGCGAGCCGGGTGGTGAGGTTGTCGCGGGCTTCGTTGGTGGTCGCGGCCTTCTTGTGCACGATGGTCACGTTGGGGTTCAATGCCTCGTAGGCGCCGAACAGGTCTTCATAGCCGAATTCATTAAACGTGGCGACGGTCAGCTCGACTTTTCCGTCGGCGCTCTCGGGGGTGCCGGCGTCGGCCGAGCATCCGGTTGCCAGCAAGGCAATGGATGCTGCGCCAGCGACGGTGGCAAAAATGGTGCGCGCAGAAAGCTTCACGGTCACTCCTTTGTGTGTGGGCTACCCAGATCTGAAATGGACTCTGACAAAGCGTGAGAGCGCTCTCAGGAGCAGTGGTTTGAGACTAGTGCGCGGACAGGATTCCCGTCAAGAGAGCGCTCTCATACTTCGGTCACGGTTGGGTTACGGCGACTTTCGATCGTGTCACCTGAGCCGCCTCAGTGCACCAGCGCCAGCAGCAGGGCGACAGCCACGAACAGCAGGCCGAACGTGCGGTTGAGAATCAGCTGCCCGCGGGCCGTGTTCGTGAACCGCTGAAATGACCTCGCCGCCACCGCAAAAAAGAACCACATCACCAGGACGTCGATAAACACTACGGTCACGGTCAGCACCAAATACTGGGGGAGCAGCGGCTGCTCCGGCTGGATGAATTGCGGCATGAACGCGAGAAAGAACACGAGAGCTTTGGGGTTGAGCAGGTTCACCCACAGGCCGCGGCGAAACATCGACCAGGCGAGTTCCCTGGCTCGCGGTGCGGCCAGGTCTCGAGACGGGTCGGGTTTCTGCAGAATTAAACGGATGCCCAGAAACACCAGGTAGGCGGCCCCGGCATACCGAATGACGTTGAAGAGTACGGGAGAGCTGGTGACGAGCACCCCGACGCCGAGCGCCACCACGATCACGTGCACGACGAGCGCCGCCTGCTGCCCGAAAATTCCCCAGATCGAGCGGCGAAACCCACTGGTCAGCGAGTTGTTCATGGTGTTGATCGCGCCAGCGCCCGGGGTGAAGCTGATCAGCACGCCGGCGCCCACGAGGGCCAGCCATAGGGAAAGTTGCACACGTCAGCGTAGCGCGGGTACGGCGGATGCCTCCGCTTGCGTCACCAGCGCAGATACTGGCCCAGGTCGGTGCGGTCGGCACCTCACCTGATGCTGTCGAAACAGCGTTGAACGCCTGCCAGGTGAACACCACTCGATAGCCGCAGCAATGCATTCGTTATAAAAATAATGCATTATTTTGGTTCGGAACATATTTTTTTTGATAGCGTCGTTCTGGATGAACCTGACGCAATGCTCGTCACGTATCGCCTCATCAATGACGATAAGGAAGAAACAATGCAACAACATACCCGTAAATCCCGCCTGATCGGGGCAACGGCCATCGCGCTCGGAGTCGTCCTCGTTCTCGGGTCCTGTTCATCCGCCCGTGGGTCTGCCGCGTCGGGCGGAGACGAGGACGAGGTCTACACGATCGGCTTCTCCCATGTGACGACGACGAACACGCCTAAAGGCGCCGCCGCCGAGAAATTCAAGGAGATCCTCGAGGCATCCTCGGATGGCCGCATCGAGGTCGAGCTGTACCCCAACTCTTCGCTGTACGGCGACAAGGATGAGCTGCAGGCCTTGCAGTCCAACAGCATCCAGATGATCGCCCCGGCGAGTGCCAAGTTCACCACTCTCGCCCCGCAGCTGCAGCTGCTCGACCTGCCATTCCTGTTTGAGAGCAGCGAGGACATCGCAGAGATCGCCTCTCGTGACTCCGTCGTGGGCAAGGCGATCTTCGAGAACGAGGACCTGCGCGCGGCGAAGATTAAGCCGCTCGGTCTCTGGGACAATGGCTTCAAACAGATGGGGGCCAACGTTCCGATCCGGGCCGCAGCGGACATGGCCGGGCTGAGCTTTCGCATCCAGCCGGCCGATGTGCTGGTGAGTCAGTTCGAAACCTGGGACGCCATCCCTTCTATCCTCGCCTTCGCCGAGGTCTACAGCGCGCTTGAACAGGGCGTCATCAACGGTCAGGAGAACACCTGGTCGAACATGGAAACGCAGAGCATGCACACGGTTCAGGACTTCATCACCGAATCGAACCACGGCTACATCGGCTACATTCCGGCTATCAACAATGACTTCTTCGAGTCGCTGCCCGATGACCTCCAGCAGCTTGTTCTCGACGCTGTCGACGAGTCCAGCACGTATAACCGTGAGATCGCGGCGCAGGTGAATGAAGAGGCCAAGCAGGCGATCATTGCCGAGGGATCGACCGAAATCATCCAGCTGACCGATGACGAACGCGATGCCCTGATGGCCACGGTCATCCCGAGCGTATGGGAAGAGTACTCCGAGGTACTCGGCCCGGACATCGTCGCCGAGCTGCTCGCCAACCGCAACTAGCCCCGCCTCGTTTCCACCCGCCGGCACGGGTTTCGTCGTGCTGCCCCTCCATCGTAAGGACGCCCCCATTCTCAGGTTCAGCCACGCTCTAACCCGGGTGGAAAACTTCCTGGTGTGCACCTGTCTGGCGGTGGCAACGCTTGTTGCCATCGCCCAGGTACTGCTCAGGGCCATCTTGAATATTCACCTCTGGTGGGGTGAGGAGACCATCGTCTACCTCATCATCTATTCCACCTTCCTCGGTGCGGTCATCACCCTGCGCCACAACGAACACATCGCCGTGAAGGTCTTTGAACCGTTCCTCGGTAGGATCGGCCGACGCCGGATGGACATCCTCGGCATTCTGGTCACCATCGCCTACCTCGCGATCGTGGGCTTCTTCGCCTGGTTACTGTTGTTCGAGCCGTTCTCGACCACCACGGTCACCCCCACGCTCAAGCTGCCGCTGTGGGTAGTCGAAGTCGCCGTTCCGCTGGGCTTCACCCTGATGCTGCTGCGCGCGATCGAGATTCTGGTGCGGCTCATTCGCGGCCTGCCGGCATCTGTTGATGGAGATAAAAGCGAGTTCCAGCGCGAAGAAGAAGCGCTCGGCCTGGGAGAAGGGGAGGCGAAACTGTGATCGAAGGACTGCTGGCCCTCCTGGTTATCCTGTTTGCCCTGTTGCTCACGTCTGCACCCATCGCGGTCGCCATGGGGCTCACATCATTCATCTACTTCTACTTCTTCACGGCCATCCCGCTCACCCAGGTTCCCGAGCGGCTCTTCAACGCGCTCAATGCGTTCCCCTTGATGGCGATCCCATTCTTCATCGTGGCGGCGAACCTCATGAGCCGCGGCGGAATCAGTAAGCGTTTGATCGCGGCCTCCAATGCCCTCGTCGGCCAGTTCCGCGGCGGCCTGGCCATGACGGCCGTGCTCGCCTGCATGTTCTTCGCGGCCATTTCCGGCTCGAGCCCGGCGACCGTGGTTGCCGTGGGCACGCTCATCATTCCGGCCATGATCAAGAGCGGCTACGGCAAGGACTTCTCCACCGGGCTCGTCACGACCTCCGGGTCGCTCGGAATCCTGATCCCCCCGTCGATTCCGCTCATCGTCTACGGAATCTCCACCGAACAGTCGATCGGCGACCTCTTCGTCGCCGGCATCGGGCCGGGCATCATGGCCGGAATCGGGCTGCTCATCCTCGCCGTGGTCATCTCGCGACGCAGAAAATACGGCATGGGCCTTCACGCCATCCGCATGAGTAAGTACGAACGTTTCACGGCCCTGCGTGATGCCTCACTCAGCCTGTTTCTGCCTCTCTTTGTACTCGGCGGCATCTACGCCGGCATCTTCACCCCCACCGAAGCCGCCGCCATGGCCGTGTTCTACGCCCTGGTCGTGTCGATCTTCGTGTACAAGGAGATCAAGCTCAAGGACCTGCCGTCGATTCTGATGGCGTCGGCAAGGACATCGTCGATGGTGATGTTCATTGTGGCATCGGGAATCCTATTCTCCTTCGTGCTCACAGCCGAACGCATTCCGGGCCAAGTGAGTGAGGCACTGCTGGCGTCAGAACTCACGCCGGTGATGTTCCTCATCATGGTGAACGTGCTGCTGCTCGTGGTCGGCATGTTCATGGAGACCTCGAGCGCCATTCTTATCCTCGCCCCGGTACTGCTGCCGGTGGCGATGGAGCTCGGCGTCGACCCGATCCACTTCGGCATCATCATGGTGCTTAACCTGGAGATCGGCATGATGACTCCACCGCTCGGACTCAACCTGTTCGTGGCGAGTGGGCTCACGGGAATGAATATTCTTCGAGTGGCGAAGGCATGCTTGCCAAGCGTCGGCGTGCTACTGATCGCGCTCGTCATCGTGACGTTCGTGCCGCAGCTGTCGACCTTCGCGCTCTAATGTATGGCTCGGCCCGCCCGCCTCAGTCGGGCGGCCCGAGCGTTTCGTGAGCCTAGGCCGATTCCGACGTACGCTCGTCGAAGTGGGCGGCGAGCAGCTCGCCGGCGTGCTCGACGTGCGTCTGCATGGCTACGCGGGTGGCCTGCGCGTCATGAGAGCGGATGCTTGCCAGCAGCTGGGCGTGGTCGTCGGCGGTGGCCTCGGGCCAGCCCAGGATGCTCGAATAGAATCGCCTCGGCACATATCGCGTCATCAGGCCGAGCGCCCAGATGATTTTGGGAGCACCGGCGATCAGGTTGATTTCTCGGTGGAAGGCGTGGTTTTTCTCCTCGAGCAGCTCGAGGTTGCCGCGCACGGACGCCGCGATCAGCTCGTGGTGCAGGGCCTCGAGTTCGGCGAGATCTTCGGGAGTGGCGGCGACGGCGGCCCGTGCGGCGAGCTCGCCCGCGATCAACGCCTGCACGGTGAACAGGTCCCGAACGTCTTGCCCGGTGAGCACGGCCACCTGGAACCCGCGCCGGGGCACGAGCTCGAGGAAACCTTCCACCCGCAGCGCCTGCAGCGCCTCGCGTGCCGGCGTGGTGGAAATGCCGAGTGCCGCGCCGATGGTCTCGGCGCGCACGGCCGTGCCGGGCGGCAACTCACCGGACATGATCATGCCGCGCACGTAGCCTGAGGCCTCATCGCTCAGCTGGGGGCGCGCGCGGGTCGCGGGGCGGCGGGAGGCCATCGCGGGTCCTTTCTCGGGCAGGGTCACTCCTAAGTTACGGCATCACCGGGGCCGAGCCAGGGTCACGATGCTTGGTTCAAGGGGCGAGCCCGAGCTCAGCCAGGATCTGCTCGGTGTGCTGCCCGATCGCCGGCACCGGGTCCATGCGAAACCCGGTCTCACGGCTCGTCACTGGCGGAATCAGGCTGCGCACCGGCCCCACCGGTGAGTCGACGTTCTGCCATCGGCCGCGTTCGGCCAGCTGCGGGTGCGCCGAGAAGTCGTGCATGCTACGTAGTTGCGCGTTGGCGATGTTCGCGCGGTCCAGTCGAGCGAGCACCTCCACGGAGGTGAGGGTGGTCAGCACATCGAGGATCACCGCGTGCAGCGCTGGCCGGTTCTGCACCCGCAGGGCGTTGCCCAGAAAATTTGGGTCCGCTCCGAGAAGCGGGCGTTTCAGCACATCAGTGCAGAATGCCGCCCATTCGCGCTCGTTCTGGATACCGAAGAAGACCGTGCCGTCCGCGGTATCGAACGGGCCGTAGGGCGCGATCGACGCGTGCTGTGCGCCGTTGCGCTGCGGGGGAGTACCGCCGTACTCGGCGAAGAAGTAGGGCTGCTGCATCCACTCGCCGAGCGCCTCGAGCATCGATACCTCGAGCACGTCGCCGCGCCCGGTCGTGGCGCGCTGCAGCAGCGAGGTGAGGATTCCCGAGAAGGTGTACATGCCGGCGCAGATATCCGCGATGGAGACGCCGACCTTGGCAGGGTCCTCGGGTGTGCCAGTGACGCTGAGCAGGCCGGCTTCGCACTGCACGAGCAGGTCGTAGGCTTTCTTCTGCTCATAGCTACCGCCGCGGCCGTAGCCCGAGATAGAGGCGTGGATTAGCCGCGGGTTGAAAGCGAGGGCCTCGTCGGGTCCGAGACCGAGCCGTTCCACAGCCCCCGGAGCGAGATTTTGCACCAGCACGTCGGCGCGGCTAACTAGTTCACGCAGCACGGCCAGGCCCGAGTCGCTCTTCAGGTCGAGCACGATGCTTTCCTTGCTGCGGTTGAGCCACACGAAGTAGCTCGACATGCCGTGCACGGTCTCGTCGTAGCCGCGAGCGAAGTCTCCGGTGTCCCGCTCTACCTTGATCACTCGAGCGCCGAGGTCGGCGAGCTGCCGAGTGGCGAACGGCGCGGCGACGGCTTGCTCGAGGGAGACGACCGTGAGCCCGGCCAGCGGCAGCGCGCGCATCCTCTAGTTCTTTTCGAGCGTCGCCGGCAGACTCGCCTCGTTCGGGCGGGTATCCTCCAAATCGGGCAGGTGCCCCTCGCGGTAGACCATGAACGTGCGCTGGTAGCTCATCACGATCACGCTGTTCTGGTTGTAGCCCTCGGTCGCCACGGTCACGAGGCCTAGGGGAGGGCGCGACTTCGAGGCGCGCGTAGCCAGCACCTTGGAACGCGAGTAGATTGTGTCGCCCTCGAAGACCGGGCTGGGCATTCGTACCTCGTCCCAGCCGAGGTTGGCGAACACGTTCATCGACAGGTCGATGGTGGACTGCCCGGTGACGAGCGCGAGGATGAAGGTGGAGTTCACGAGCGGCAGCTTGTACTCCGTGCGTAGCGCGAAGTTGCTGTCGATGTGCGTCTTGGCCACGTTTTGCGTCATCAACGTGAACATCTGATTGTCACCCTCGGTGACCGTCTTACCCAACGGGTGGTAGTAGATATCGCCGACGGCGAAGTCTTCCCAAAGGCGTCCGGTCCAGCCCGCGACGACGCGTCCGGTGGATTCGGGGGTCAGGGTGTGCTCGGCCATGAGTCGATCTCCTTGTACAGAATATATTATCTATTAGGGGTAGTTTCTGCGAGAAACACAGACAAGTCAAGCTATTTGCTTCCTCAAAGCACGACAAATACCTCTGGCGCCGTTTCAATATATTATGTACTCTATTAACGTCCGGTCCGCCCGATACTCGACAAGGAGCCCTCATGACAGACCTGCTCGACACCGCACCGGCCACCCGGCAGGCCTCGCCGGGATTGTCGCTCGACGAAATTCGCCAGTTCACCAGGGACCTCTGCGCCGGCTTCCCCGACGAGTATTGGCGCCAGAGCGACCGCGACCGCAGCTACCCGCAGGAATTCGTGGAGACCCTCACCCGGGCCCGCCTGCTCAGCGCCCTCATCCCTACCGAGTACGGCGGCCTCAGTTACTCCCTCACCCAGGCCAGCGTGATTATGGAGGAGATCAACCGCTCCGGCGGTCATTCCGCCGCCTGTCACGCCCAGATGTACATCATGGGCGCGCTGCTACGCCACGGCACAGCGGCCCAGAAAGCCGATTATCTGCCGGAGATCGCGGCCGGCCGGCTGCGACTGCAGGCGTTTTCGGTCACCGAGGATGTCGCTGGCCTGGACACCACGCGCATCCTCACCCGCGCGGAGGCCGATGGCGATGATTTCGTGATCACCGGCCACAAGAACTGGACAAGCCGCATTAACGACTCCGACCTGGCCATGGTGCTGGCCCGCACGAGCGACCGAGGCGCCGACAAGACCGTGGGTCTCACCCTGTTCCTCGTCGACCTGCGCAAGGTTCGTGCCGAGCAGCCGCACACCCTTGAAGCCATCCCGGTGCGTACCATGTTCAACTACGCCACGAATCAGGTGCACTACCGCGGCATGCGGGTGCCCAAAAGCGCGGTGATCGGCGAGGTCGACCGCGGCTTCCGCTACGTACTGGACGGCTGGAACGCCGAGCGCATTTTGCTTTCGGCCGAGGCGATCGGCGACGGCTACTGGTTCAGTGCCCGGGCCAGCGCCTACGCGAACAGCCGCGAGGTCTTCGGCCGCCCGATCGGCAGCAACCAGGGCGTACAGTTTCCCATTGCCGACGCCTACATGAAGGTGCGCGCGGCCGACCTGATGCGCTACGAAGCCGCCCGCCTCTTCGACGCTGGCGCGCCGTGCGGCGCCGAGGCCAACATGGCCAAGCACCTCTCCTCGGAGGCCAGCTGGGCCGCCGCCAATGCGTGCCTCGACACCCACGGCGGCTACGGCTTCGTGGACGAGTACGACGTGGAGCGCAAGTTCCGCGAGACACGCATGTTCCAGACCGCTCCGGTGAGCAATAACCTGATCAAGAGTTTCGTGGCCACCAAGGTGCTCGGCCTGCCCCGCTCGTACTGAGCGTCACCGGTCTCGTGCCGATCAATCCAGGAGACACCATGTCCCGTATCACCACGGCCAGCGCCGTCACCGCCCTGTTCGTGCCCGGCGACCGGCCAGAGCGCTTTCGCAAGGCCACCGGTTCAGCGGCCGACGTCGTGATTATCGACCTCGAAGACGCCGTCGCGCCCGAGTCCAAAGCGGATGCCCTGGCAGCCATCCTGGAGCACCTTGCCGCCGGCCCTGACCCGGTTCGCGCCCTCGTGCGCGTCAACGCCGAGGGGGCAGTGAGCCTGCCCGCGGAGCTCGCAGCTCTCCGTGACCTCGCCGCGCGGCCCGGCCACGGTTTGCTCGGCCTCGTCGTGCCCAAGGCCGAAGACTCCGAACTGCTCCGCGAGGTCGCGGCCGCGTTTGCCGGGGTCGCCGGGCCGCCGCTCGCACTCGTGGCGCTGATTGAGTCCGCCGCCGGCGTGCAGAACGCGCCCGAGCTGGCCCGGGTGCCGGGCGTGACTCGGTTGGCCTTCGGCGCCATCGACTACGCCCTCGATATCAACGCCGGTGCTGGCGACCGCGTGCTCGACTACGCGCGGTCGGCTATCGTCGTCGCCTCGCGCGCGGCCGGCCTCGATGCGCCGCTTGACTCGCCGAGCGTGCACATTAGTGACGCCGGGGCAGTGACCGATTCGGCCGCCCTCGCCCGGCAGTTCGGCTTCGGCGGCAAGCTCTGCATCCACCCCGCCCAGCTCGAACCGGTGGCGGCCGCGTTCCGCTCCACGCTGGCCGAGATCGACTGGGCACGCAGCGTGATGGGCACCACCGGGGGTGCAGCCCAGGTGAACGGGCAGATGATCGACCGCCCGGTCATCGTACGGGCAGAGCGCATCCTCGCCCGCCGCGGGGCAGAGGCCGCGCAAACGTGAACGTGTCCGGGCGTTGCGCCCAGCGCAACATGCGGCATCCGTCGCCCCGGCCGATGAGCCGCGCGTCAGTCGTTGGCGATGTCGAACGGGTCGGCGGGCGGCTTGCCGGTATAGCGCGCGTTCAGGGCGATGAAGCTGCGCGACACGTGATGCTCGAGGGCCAGCCCGGCCGCCTCGGCGTCGCCGGCGCGCACGGCCTCGAGCATGGCCCGGTGCTCGGTTTCGGAGTCTTCGGACGGCTCGGGGGAGTCGAGTAATAGGTCCCACGGGAATACGCGCCAGAGCACGTCGATCTCTTCGACCAGACTCGGAATACCGCACCGCTCGTAGAAGAAGAAGTGGAAGCGCTTGTTCAGTTGGCGGGCGGCATCCGAATCGTGCCGGGCTGTCGCCGCGTTCAGCTCGGCGAGCAGCAGTTCGGCTTGGCGCAGTTCGAGCGGGGAGAGTCGGATCGCCGCGCGCCGCATAGCGTAGCTCTCGGTGAGCCGACGAATAATATAAGTCGCTTTGGCCCGCTCGAAATTGATGCCGGCAACCCGCACTCCGCGCCGAGGTTCGCTCACCACGAGGTTCTCGGCTTCGAGGGCGCGCAGCGCCTCGCGCACCGGGGTGATGCTGCTGCTGAACTGGCGGGCTAGTTCATCTTGGGGCAGCTTTGCGCCGCGGGGCAGATTTCCGCTGAGAATTAGGCGTCGCAGTTCGTCGACGATCTGATCCCGCTTTGTGGGGGGCGCCTCGGTGATTCCCATCAGATTTCCTTGCATTTTTCGCGGGGTGACGGTCCAAGGCTTCACTCTATCCGAACCGCATCCACCGGACGAGGGGTAGATGCCTCCGTTTCAAAATGATACATTGTTTAGAGAATCATGCATTTTATCGTCAGCGTTGAAGGTTGAATATGTCCCAGACTCTGCCCCTCGAGGGCATCACGGTGATCTCCTGCGAACACGCCGTAGCTGCTCCCCTGGCCACCCGCCACCTCGCCGACCAGGGTGCCAGGGTGATCAAGATCGAACGTCCAGGCACAGGCGATTTCGCCCGCGGCTACGATGAAACGGTGAACGGGCTGTCCAGCCACTTCGTCTGGCTCAACCGCAACAAGGAGAGCCTCGCCCTCGACCTGAAACGGCCAGAGGCCCTGGCGATAATGCACGAGCTGCTTGCCACCGCCGACGTCTTCGTGCAGAATCTGGCACCGGATGCGGCGGCTCGCCTCGGTCTCGGCGCCGCCGAGTTGCGCGAGCGCTACCCGACCCTGATTACCTGTTCCATCAGCGGATATGGCAGTAGTGGTCCCTACCGAGACGCCAAGGCCTATGACCTGCTGATTCAGAGCGAGGCCGGACTCGTCGCGATCACGGGCACCGCGGAGGCTCCCGCCAAGACTGGTATTCCTACGGCGGATATTGGCGCTGGCATGTACGCCCTCTCCGGAATTCTCACCGCCCTGTTTCACCGCGAGCGCACCGGTGAAGGGTCAGAGGTCGAGGTGAGCCTCTTCGATTCCGTGGTCGAGTGGATGGGCTTTCCCCTTTACTACACCGAATACGGCGGAACCGCCCCGGCCCGTGCCGGCACCAGCCATGCGTCGATCGCCCCCTACGGCACGTTCCGGGCCGGAGACGGCGTGGACGTCGTGCTCTCGGTGCAGAATGACCGCGAGTGGGCGTCGTTCTGCGCCGGTGTGCTGGAACGGCCGGATCTGATCAACGACGAGCGCTTCGCCACCAGCAGTGTGCGCCTGACGCACCGCACCGAGCTGCATGCCGTGGTCGATGCGGTCTTCGCCTCCCACGATGGGCCGGAGATGGAACGCCGCCTCGCCGAGTCGACGGTGGCCTTTGCACGTCAGCGCGAGGTGAAAGACGTACTCACTCACCCGCAGCTCAGCGCGCGAAACCGCTGGCGCACCGTCGAGACTTCGGCTGGACAAGTGCGGGCTTTACTCCCGGCCGTGACCGTGGTGGGGCAGGCGGTGCGCATGGACCGGGTGCCCGACGTGGGTGCCGACACCCGGTCGATCCTTGGTGCCCTCGGCTACAGCGCCGCCGCCATCGACGAGCTCACCGGCGCGGGCGTGCTGTGATGGCTGAGTTCAGCTATGTCGACCAGTTGCCGCTCGGTCCCACCGACACCCCGATGCGCCGCCTCGACGTGGCCGGCTACAGGGTGCGCGGCATCGGAGAGGAGGCCGTGCTCGAGGTAGACCAGTCCGCGATCGAGGCCCTCGCCGATGCGGCCTTTCGCGACCTGGCCCACTTTCTGCGTCCCACCCACCTGGCCCAGCTGCGCCGCATCATCGACGACGCGGAGTCCTCGGCGAACGACCGATATGTGGCACTCGACCTGCTGCAGAACGCCAACGTCGCCTCCGGCGGAGTGCTGCCCATGTGCCAGGACACCGGAACGGCCATCATCTCCGCCAAGCGGGGCCATCGCATCCAGACCGACGGAACGGATGCTCGCAGCCTCAGCCACGGCGTCTATCAGGCGTACCAGGACCTCAACCTGCGCTACTCCCAGATGTCCCCGGTCGATATGTGGACCGAGGCGAATACGCAGAACAACCTGCCCGCGCAGATCGAGATCGGCCTCGGGCAGGGGCTGGAATACGAGTTTCTCTTCATGGCGAAGGGTGGCGGCAGCGCCAACAAGTCCTTCCTCTATCAGGAGACCAAGTCGATCCTCGACGAGAAGAGAATGCTCGAGTTCCTGAAGGCGAAGATCGAAAGCATCGGAACCGCGGCCTGCCCGCCGTACCATCTCGCCGTCGTGATCGGCGGAACCAGCGCAGAATTCGCCCTGAAAACCGCGAAGCTCGCCTCGGCCCACTATCTCGACACCTTGCCCGAGCAGGGCAGCGACGCTGGACACGGCTATCGCGACCAAGACTTCGAGCAGAAGGTGTTCGAGCTCACGACCCAGCTCGGTTTCGGCGCCCAGTTCGGCGGAAAGTACTTCTGCCACGACGTGCGGGTGGTGCGCCTGCCGCGCCACGGCGGCTCGCTGCCCATTGCGATCGCGGTGTCATGCTCGGCCGACCGTCAGGTCCTCGGCCGTATCACCCCGGAGGGGGTGTTCCTCGAAGAACTCGAACGCGACCCGGCCCGGTTCATTCCGAGCACCGGGCTGGCAGAAATAACGGACGCGTCGGCATCCGTTGCCATCGACCTCACGGTGCCCATGGCGGAGATTCGCGCCCAGCTCAGTGCCTGCACGGTGAGCATGCGGCTCTCACTGACCGGCACACTCATCGTGGGTCGCGACATCGTGCACGCGAAGATTCGCGAGCGGATTGCGCGCGGCGAGGGCGTGCCCGACTACCTGCTCAAGCACCCCATCTATTACGCCGGCCCGGCCAAGACGCCGGAGGGAATGCCGTCGGGGTCGTTTGGGCCAACGACGGCCGGCCGCATGGACGGCTACGTGGCCGAGTTTCAGGCGCTCGGGGCCTCGCTGGTGATGCTCGCCAAGGGCAACCGCTCCGCCGCCGTCACCGCCTCCTGCCACGCCAACGGCGGGTTCTACCTCGGCTCGGTTGGCGGCCCGGCCGCGCGGCTGGCGCAGGACTGCATCCGCTCGGTCGAGGTCATCGACTATGCCGAGCTCGGCATGGAAGCCGTCTTCCGCGTGGAGGTCGAGAACTTTCCCGCCTTCCTGGTGGTCGACGACAAAGGAAACGACTTCTTCCAGAAAGACGACCGCACCTTCGTGGGACTCAGCCCCACCCGCCTGCTGCCGTGATTGCTATGAAAGGCACCGACATGAGTACCGTCTCACACCGTCTCGCCGCCCACGCCGTGGCCGACCACACAGTGTCGCCCGAGCTTGCAGAGTGGATGCGGCTGCTGCTGCTCGACTACCACGCCATCACCGGCGGCGGGTTTCACCGCGACTCGGCGGTGGCTGCCCGCGCTGCCGTCGAAATATCGGAGCAGCCGACGGCCTTCTTCCCGGCCGCCCTGCACGGAGTGGATGGAGCTGGTACGAGCGGCTTCGCCACGGTGGAAAGCGCCGCCCTGGTGAACGGCATCACCGCACACGGCCTCGAACTCGATGACACCTTCGAGGAGTCCTCGCTGCACCCCGGCGTCGTCATCTTCCCGGCAGTGCTCGCTCTCGCCAGCACGCGGCAGTCGCTCACCGGTGAGGTACTGCGGGCCGCCATCGTGGGCTACGACGTGATGTGCACGTTGGGCGTGCTGCTCGGTGCCCGCGAGAGCTACGGGCGCGGCTTTCACCCTACGGGGGTGGCCGGCTGCCTCGGTGCCGCAGCGGCGGCGGCCAGGCTGCTCGGTCTCACGGTGGAGCAGACGGCGCATGCCCTCGGACTGGCGGCGAATATGGCGTCTGGCTCGCTCGAATTTCTGGCCGACGGCTCCTGGACCAAACGGCTCAACGCCGGGCATGCCGCGGCCACGGGTATTCGCGCTGCGAAGCTCGCCGCCGCCGGATTCACCGCACCGGCCACGGCCATCGAGGGCCGAGACGGCTTTCTCGTGCAGTACGGCGCGGGCGTGGTCGAGGGCCGACAGCTGGCGCTCGAATTCGGCCGTAGCGCGCTCGACACCTCGATCAAGTTCTACCCCTGCTGCCGCTATATGCACGGCAACATCGATCTGCTGCGCGACATTCGCGAGCAGAACCCTGAGCTCGGCATCGACGATGTCGCACGCATCCGAGTCGGCGTGATCCGGGCCGGTGCCTCGCTCGTTTCTGAGCCCGCGGCACGCAAACTCGTGGTCAACACGCCGGTGGACGCCCAGTTCAGTATGCCGTTCGGCGCGGCGGTCGCGCTCGCAACCGGGCGCGCCACTGTCGACCAGTTCGACGACGCACCTGCCGTGGCCGCGGAGCTCATGGAGTGGATGGAAAAGGTCGAGTGCTATCGCAGTGACTCGCTCGAGGCCGCATTCCCGGCTCGGTGGCAGGCCGAAGTGCAGGTTGTGCTCCGAAACGGAACCGTGATCGAGAAGAGCGAAAATTCCTTCCGTGGGGCGCCGGGCGACCGGGCAACCTGGGCCGACATCGTGCAGAAGGCGGAAGGGCTGATCGGGGCGCCCGCGGCGAAGGCACTGGCCGCAAGCGTGTCCGAGCTCGACGACTCCACAGTGCTCGGCGGAGGCGTAGCAGTGTCCAGAGATACCCTCACTGCCTCTCGTGCATAAGTGATGCGCCGGCGCGAGTCGGGCTCCCGTGCGGTGGTGCTCGCGGTGGGCGCCACCATCACTGGCGGGCTGCCGGTGTTCTTGCTTGGCGCCCTGTTCGTGCAGATCCAGCGCGATGTGCCGGCGCCACAGTGGGTGCTCGGCGTGGCGGTGGCCAGCTACTGGGGTGCGGCCGCGGTGATGTCCCTGCTGGCCGGCCGGCTTGTGTCGTGGTTGGGCATTCGCTCGGCAACCCTGCTCGGGGTGGTGGTCGGAGCGCTGAGCCTCGCGGGCGCCGCATTTTTGGTGCCGTCGTGGGCCTGGCTGCTGGTGTGGGCCGCAGTGGGTGGGGTATCCAATGGCATCAGCCACCCGGCGGCGAATCAGCTGATCAACCTGCGGGTGCGGCGCGGCATGCTCGCGACCGCGTTCGGTATCAAGCAATCGGCGATCCCGTTCTCCGCGTTCCTGGCCGGGCTGGCCGTGCCCGCGCTCGCGCTCACCTTGGGGTGGCACTGGGGGTTCGGTCTGGCGAGCCTGTTCGCGCTTGCGGTGGGCGTGCTGTTCTGGTGGTCGGTGCCACGCGGGGAGCTCTCGCGCCATCGACGGGGCGGCTCACATGTGCCGCTGACGCCGGCGCTCATGAAGTATCTGCTGCTTATGACGAGCGTCACCACACTCTCGGCCGCGGCCACCGGCGCCGTCACCGCGTATGCGGTGATCACCGGCATCGAGCGCGGCCTGCCGCTAGCGTGGGCGGGCATCCTCTTGAGCGTAGGCGGTTTGCTCAGCGTCACCGTGCGCGTCATCGTGGGACGGATCGCCGATCGAGCGAACAGCAAATTCGCGCTCGCGACCGTGGCCACCATGATGTGCGTCGGCGGCGTGGGGGTGCTGCTCATGGCCGTCGACACCCAGTGGACCTTCGTGGTGGGCATGCTGCTGGCTCTCGGCATTGGCTGGGGCTGGCCCGGACTCACCCACTTTGTGGTGTCCCGCGTGGCCGGTCCGGCTACGCCAAGCGCGACGGGCATCATGCAGATCGGTACCTACATCGGCAGCGGTGCCGGACCGCTCGCATTCGGCCTGCTCTACGCGGCGGTGCCCGAGGTAGCGCTGTGGATCATTGTGGGCGCGGTGCAGATCCTGGCCGGATACATCGCCGTGGTGCTGGCTCGAACCACTCCGCCCCCGGTGCCCGTGGCGTGAGCACTGTACTTTTCCACACTGTCAAAGGAGACATTATGACCACACTGTTCATCGGCCTCGGCAAAATGGGCGACCCGATGGTTCGCCGCTACGCGCCCGGTCGTGACGTGCTGCTCTACGACGTGGATGCGGCGGCGAGCGCCACGCTCGCCGCCGCGGTGGGCGGTCGGGCACTGGCCGGGCTCGAGGAGCTTTCGGCGGGCATCCGCACGGTGATCCTGATGCTCCCCAACAGCCGCATCGTCGAATCCGTCGTGGTAGCGCTGCTCGCCCAGCTCGGGCCCGGTGCCCTCGTGATCGACATGGGCTCGTCAGAGCCGGCGAGCACGCAACGGCTGGCCGCGCAGGCCGCTTCCGCCGGGATCGCGTTCGTGGATGCCCCGGTGTCCGGCGGGGTGGCAAAGGCCAGCATCGGGGAGCTGTCGATCATGGTGGGTGGGATCGCGGCTGATCGGGAGCGGGCGATGGAGCACCTGGCTCCGCTCGGCACCCGCATCACCGTGGTGGGGCCGAGCGGGTCCGGACACGCCGCGAAGGCGCTCAATAATTTGTTGTCGGCCACCAATCTCGCGGCTGCGGCCGAGATCTTCACGGTGGCGCGCAGCTTCGGCATCGACGCTGCGGTAATGCTGGACGTAGTGAATTCGTCGACCGGGCGCAGCCAGGCCACCGAGGTGAAGTACGCCAAACACGTACTGAACGGCACGTTCGATTCCGGTTTCTCGCTCGACCTCATGCTCAAGGACGTGGCGATCGCCCAGGCGCTCGGTGCCGGAATGAGCACGCCGATCACGGACACGACCGTGGGGGTGCTCGCCGAGGCCCGCCGGGTGCTCGGTGACCCCGTGCCGTCAGACCACACTGTGCCCTTAGACCACACCGAGGTCGTGCGTTATGTCGAAGTTGTCAACCAGGTCGAGCTTCGATCCATAGCAATTCGATCCGAATCAGAAGGAGCAGTTCATGTCTAAGAACCCGCAGGACTACATCGACGAGATGGCCCGCAAGCGTGGTTATGTGCTCGATTACCACAAGGTGATGGCGAAACAGGATTTTCCGGTGCTGCAGGCCGCGAACCACCTGGTGTCGGCCGCGTACCTCGACCAGCGCACCCTGGACCGGAGCACCAAGGAGCTCATCTTCATCGTGAGCCTCACTGTGATGCGCGCGGCGAAGGGGCACATCCAAAGCCACATCCGGGTGGCTCTGGACCTCGGGGTGTCGGCGACCGAGATTCTGGAAGCGATCGAGATCTCGCTGCCCGAGGCTGGAATCGTAGCGTTCCAGGGCGGGTTCGAGGCCTGGCGCGAGGTGGTCGGTGCCGACGGCATCGAGCCGACCGTGAGCGTGCACGAGGGTGGTTCGGGCGCCGGCGCCTAAGAAATGTGGAGCATTCAGATCTTCACCCTTCCCAAAGGAACTATCCAAACTCGGAGGTAACCCCATGACCATTCTCACCCACCGCATTGCCGTCATTGCCGGCGACGGAATCGGCACCGAAGTGATGCCCCCCGCACAGCGCCTGCTCGAGCTGGCCGGCCACCGTTTCGGGTTCGCCTTCGAATGGCAAAATTTTGACTGGAGCTGCGAGTACTACGCCCGCACCGGCGCCATGATGCCCGCCGATGGCATCGAACAGCTCGCCGAGTGCGACCAGATCCTGCTCGGCGCGGTCGGGTTTCCCGGTGTACCAGACCACGTCTCGCTGTGGGGCCTGCTCATACCCATCCGCCGCGCCTTCCAGCAATACATCAACCTGCGTCCCATCAAGCTGCTCCCGGGTATTGAAAGCCCACTGCGCAAGGTGCCCGCCGGGGGCATCGACTTTCAGGTGGTGCGCGAAAACAACGAGGGCGAGTACTCCGAAAGCGGCGGTCGCCTCTACCGCGGCCTGCCGCAGGAGGTCGCTATTCAAGAATCGATCTTCACCCGATTCGGCGTGACCCGAGCCATGAACTATGCCATCAACCTCGCCGAACAGCGCGAGGGACGACTCGCCAGCGCCACCAAGTCCAACGGCATCATTCACACCATGCCGTTCTGGGACGAGATTCTGCGCGAACTCGGGCAGGAGCATCCGTTGCTGGAGATCTCGGAATACCACATTGACGCCCTCGCAGCCTTGTTCGTGCTGGACCCGGGCCGCTTCGACGTAATTGTGGCCTCCAACCTGTTCGGCGACATTCTCACCGACCTCGGCGCGGCCATCATCGGCAGCATCGGCATCGCGCCCTCGGCCAACCTCAACCCCGAGGGCGAGTTCCCTTCGATGTTCGAGCCGGTGCACGGCTCGGCACCGGACATTGCCGGTCAAGGAAAGGCCAACCCGCTCGGTCAGGTCTGGGCGGCGTCGATGATGCTCGACCACCTCGGCCACCCCGAAGCGGGCGCCGCGCTCGTCGACACCATGGGCCACGTGCTGCTCGAAACGGATGTGCGCACTCCCGATCTCGGCGGACGCGCCACCACCGAAGAGGTCTCTGATGCCCTCGCCGCCGCCTTCGCGACAGTGACGGCCGAGGCTGTTCTGCGATGAGAATCGTTGATGTGCGCGAGCAGACCATGCCGATCAGCTCGCCGATTCGCAACGCCTTTATCGACTTCAGCAAGATGACACTGAGCGTGGTCGCCGTTGTCACCGACGTCGTGCGCGATGGCCGCCCGGTCGTGGGCTACGGCTTCAACTCCAACGGGCGTTACGGCCAGGGTGCCATCATTCGCGAGCGTCTGTTGCCGCGCCTGCTTGAGGCCGACCCGGTCGACCTGCTCGACCCGGTGCGCGACAACTTCGAACCGGAACGCATCTGGAACACCCTGATGGCCAACGAAAAGCCCGGCGGGCATGGTGAGCGATCCGTCGCGGTGGGCGCGGTTGACATGGCCGTCTGGGATGCCGTGGCCAAGATCGAGGAGAAGCCGCTGTTTCAGCTGCTGGCCGAGCGTTTCGGTACGGGAACGCCCAACCGTGAGGTCTTCGTCTACGCCGCCGGCGGCTACTACCAGCCCGGGCGCGGCCTCACCGGCCTGACCGATGAGATGCAGAGCTATTTCGACCGCGGCTACACCGTAGTGAAGGCCAAGATCGGCGGAGCGCCGCTGGCCGACGACCTGCAGCGCATCGAAGCCGTGCTGGGCATGCTTGAACCGCATCAGCGACTGGCCGTAGACGCCAACGGTCGTTTCGACCATGCGACCGCCGTGGAATACGCTCGGGCGCTCTCGCAGTACGACCTGTTCTGGTACGAAGAGCCCGTCGATCCCCTGGACTTCGAGGCGCAGGCGGCGGTTGCCGCCGCCTACGACAAGCCCATCGCTACCGGCGAGAACCTGTTCTCCATGCATGACGCCCGCAACCTCATTCGCTACGGAGGCCTGCGACCCGAGAAAGACTGGCTGCAGTTCGACTGCGCGCTCAGTTACGGGCTCGTGGAATACCTGCGCACCCTCAATATGCTCGAGCAGAACGGATGGTCCCGCTCGCGCTGCATCCCGCACGGCGGCCACCAGATGTCCCTCAACATCGCGGCCGGCCTCGGCCTCGGTGGTAACGAGAGCTATCCCGACCTGTTCCAGCCCTTCGGCGGTTTTCCTGATGGATCGGAAGTAGTAAACGGCTTCATCACGATGCCGAACCTGCCCGGGATCGGCTTCGAGGGAAAAGCCGACCTGTACTCGGTCATGCGGGCGCTGGGGGAGCCGGCGCTCGCGTTGTAGGGAACCGGTCGGGCGGAGGCTTGCTCGGCGATCCGCGCGGGGACCCGACGACGACCGGCTGGCTCATTCCGAGAGCGCTGATGGTCAGGCGCGCCCGGGTATACCCGCTCAGTGCATCAGTGCCAGCAGCAGCGCGACGGATATGAACAGCAGGCCGAACGTGCGGTTGAGAATGAGCTGGCCGCGAGTGGTGTTCGTGAAGCGCTGGAACGATCTCGCCGCCACCGCGAAGAACAGCCACATCACGACGATGTCGATCAGTACTACGCTGACGGTCAGTACGAGATATTGGGGGGCGCAGCGGCTGTTCCGGCTGGATGAACTGCGGCATGAACGCGAGGAAGAAGACGAGAGCCTTGGGGCTGAGACCCCGGCCGAGTCCGTGTCGGCTGGTAGCCAGCTTTGTCGGTACCGCCTAGTCGCGGCCAAACAGGTTGCCGAGTGCTGAGAGACCGGGGATCTCAAAGTTCGATCCCAGATCTTTCACCTGCTCGTTCAGCCCGGTCGCGTACTCGCCCGCGCCGTCGGCGACGCCCTGGGTGACTCCCTCGACACCGCCGGCGAGATTCTCCAAATCAACGCCCTGGGTGACTCCCTCAAGACCGCCGGCAAGGTTCTCGAAATCGACGCCGAAGCCGGCCGCCTGTTCCAGAAGAGGCCCGGCCACAGTGCTGAGCACCGCGCCACCGGCGACGGCGGCGAGTAGCCCGCCGGCCCCGAGCCCGACAGCGACTCCGGCCAGAGCGCCGCCGACTCCTCGGCCGGACGGCTTCGCGAACAGTTTCTTCAGGAACCCGGGATTCTGGGCTTCGCCGCGGGTGGCCGACCGGGCCAGGTCGTCCGGGCTGGACGATGCCGGGTATTCGTTGGCGGGCAGCTCTGCGCGCAACTGGGAATTGACCTCGTCGCGTTGCGTCGGAGTGAGCCGCGCGAACGCGTCGCGGTGCACCTGCTCGAGTTGCTGCGGCTGCGCGGTCTGCAGCAGGTAGTCGTAACGGGCGATAGCCGCGCGGTCTTGCGCGCTCACGTTCGAACCAGCAAGGGGAGCTGCACTGCGCTGCTCGTTGTTCGCCGGGGGCCTGCTGTCTCCGGTGACCTTGTCGGCTGCGGTGCGCACCATCGCGCGCCAATCCGTCTTGCCTGACCCGCCGGAGGACGGCTGCCCTTTCTGGTCAAGGGCCTTGGCTGCCATGCTCAGAATGCGCTGGAAATTGCTCATTGGGGGCCCTTCGGTTTGGCTGGGGTTTCTATTGTGCCCAGCCAAACCTGAGCAAAGCCTCCCAGCCGCCGCCGCCCGCCGCCGATGCGCAAGCGGCCGCCGACGCGAAAGCTCTCGCCGCCCAGTGGGCCGCCGAGCAACCGTATGTTGCCCCCTACGTCGCGCCCTACGTTGCGCCCGCCGTCCCCAGCGTCGACAACTACACCGGATGCCGCGCCTACGGCAACAACGGAACCTTCGTTGATAACAAGGGTCGCCGCTACACCAAGATCCCCTGCCCCTAATCGAGTCTGGCAAGACTCCTTACTTCGGCTCAGGGTTTGTCCTGGTTACCTGACCCGAGGCTCAGCACGAAATCGTTCTCGGGCTTTCGGAAGTTCGGTGCGGACCTCTCGACTCGGAAGAACAGAAAAGGCGGCGGCAGCGGTCATGTATAGAGTCGACGATGTGTGGTCTCGAATGTGTACACATTCGTGACGATTGCGCTACGGCCGGGTTCCTGGGGTGTCCAGCTGCGTTCGGTGCTGTCAGGGACCGACCCCATGGCATCCGCTGTGCGCCTTGTATATCTCTGTGTATCTTGTGTAATTCATGAGTCCTGTGTACCGGCCAACGCCAACGCCAACGCCAACGCCAACGCCAACGCGCTCGACGCTAGCCGCGATATCTGGGCAGGACGCTGGAGTCGATTCTCGCGGAGCATGCGGTCTAAGAGCCGTATTACCGAAAGGTAATTGCACTCCGTTCATTACCTATCGGTAATCGAATGCTAGGCTACTACCGTTCGGTAATAACGAAGCGGAGGTGCGATGATCGCTCAAATTCGGTCGGCGGTTGACCTCGGCGACTTCACGCGGCGCATCCGTCTTCAGCACGGTATGACCCAGCGGCAATTGGCGGTGGCCCTCGGCACAACCCAGCGCTACGTCTCCGAACTCGAGGCCGGAAAGCCCAAGAGGGCTGATGAGCGGTACTTCGAGATCCTGGCCAAGCTCGGAATTGCCCTCTCGGCGCAGTCGACGTCGCCGGTCGATGATGAGTGACCCCGCCCTGCGCGTGGAGCTCTATGGCACTCACATCGGCGACCTCACCCACGCACCCCGGGGTCGCGCCCTGTTCGACTGGAGCAACGACGCCCTCGCGCGGTGGCCCCTGCGTTCGACGCCGCTGTCGGCCTCCCTCCCCGTCGGCACGTCGAATGTCGACACCACGGAGTCATTCTTCGGCGCACTGCTGCCGGAGGGGCGCTGGCTCGACCTACTGGCCAATGCGCTCCAGGTGCGCAGCAACGACCTGATCGGTATCTTCGGTGCTGTCGGGGCAGACCTCATCGGCGCGCTCACGATCGGCGCGGGCCGCGTGACAGGGCAACCCCGATTGCTCGAGGAGTCCGAACTCGTGCAGTTGCTGAGCCAGGCGGCCGGCTACATTCTTGGCGGCGGCGGTTCCGCGCTGCCCGGCTTTCAACGAAAACTCGCCCTCACCCGTTCTGATGGCCGCTGGATCGCGGGTAACGGTACGAAACCCTCCACCCACATCCTCAAACCGGTCTCCGAAGAAAATCGCCATCTCGTCGAGGGTGAGAACTACGTGTTGGGTGTCGCTCGGGCGCTCGGCCTCCTTCACTTCGATTCGTGGGTGGACACGATCGGCCAGACGCCGGTGCTGGTCGTCGAGCGCTATGACCGACGAATCACGAATTCCAGCATCGAGCGAATTCATCAGGAGGACTTGGCGCAGGCGTTGGCGCTCCCGTGGGGCGGGGACGACAAGTTCGAGCGCAGCAACCGCGGTGCCAGCCTGGCCGCGATCGCTTCGGTGCTCGACCGCGACCGCAGCATCTTCGACCGCACAGAACCAGACCGCGAGAAGCTGCTTCGATACACAGTGCTCAACGTCGCGGCCGGCAACACCGACGCGCATGCGAAGAATTTTTCGCTCCTCCGCTTTGATGATGGCCGCTCACAACTGGCTCCCTTCTACGATGCCGCGCCGCTCGCTCTCGGGTTTGAGGCACCGCTGGAGCTGGCGATGTCCATCAGCGGCGAACGCGTCATCACGCGGGTCACTCTCGATCACCTGGTCGACGAGGCCTGTGCCTGGGGCCTCGAGTCTTCGCGCGCCCGAGAGGTCATCGCTCAGACCCTGGACGCCGTGATTGCAGCGACGCGGGAGTTGCCCGCGCACCAGTCGATTTCGAAACACGTGCCGGGCTACATTCGTGGCCAGGCGCAGAATCTGGCAGCGGGAAAGCCGGCGCGCATCACAACGCCGATGCCTCCGATCCTGATGCCCAGACTGGGCACGCCTCCGTCCGATTGAGCGGCAACCGTGATCGGCTCGCCCAATTCACCAGCGGATGATCCCCGTTGCGTCACGACCCTGGCGAAAGTGACCGGGCTTGTCGCCCGGCTCACTGCGGGTTCGCCGCCGTTATCGCAGTCACGCGAAGCTCAATCGCGAGCACGGAGGGACTCTTACTTCTGAACGCGCGAATGACTCTCGCCCCTTGCCTGCTAGTGACCGACTAGTGACCCGTGCCTCAGTCGGGCGGCCCAAACACCCGGGTAGCCTCGCGAACTGCAGCAACCCCGGGTACGTTTACCCCATGACCCGACGCATGAAGGAACCCGCCTACCTCGCTGAGCAGGTGAAGCATCGTTTCGATCGGCACATCAAGCCGATCAACGACTACGTCGACGAGATCAGCACGCCAGACCTCTGGGTTCCTTACGTCGCACCGATCCACGGTGGCATTAACGCTCGCGTACTCTCCGTGCTGCGCGATCCAGGCCCTGCCACACGCAAAGACAAGGGCAGTGGGTTCATCAGCATCGAAAACGATGACCCAACCGCTGAACGGCAGTGCGCGCGCTTCGCGTCAGTCGGCGTTAGTGCCTGCGATATTCTGCCGTGGAACGCCTACCCCTGGTTCATCAATCGAGCCCCCAAGGCCGCCGAGTTAGAGGCCGGCGTTGACACAATCCTCGAAATGCTCCACCTGGCACCAGCCGTGCAGGTCGTGTTGCTTCAGGGCGGAGACGCCCTCAGATCGTGGCACCGGGTGCTAAGGCGCGCGCCGAATACGGCCAATGAACTCACCGTCATCTCCACCTACCATCCGGGAGCTCAGGCGCTCTGGCACAGAGATCCGGCCGAGCGCATCCGGCGTGCAACACATCAAGTGGATGCCTACCAGCACCTCGCCGCGGTTCTCGCCTAGCGCAGACTGGCTCGGTGTCGGATTCGCTAACGTGGCACTAATCATCGGGGGATGAATGACAACACAGCTACCGGGCATGCGCCATCGAATCGCCGCCCAATCGGTCATCGAAGAGCTGCTCCACCAGCAGCTGTCGATGCCGCCGCGCACGCGCTTCGCCCGGTTCTGGGGCGTCTCCCCGCTGGCCGCCGACAGCGTCGCCTGGTACCGCGGCGCCCAGGGCGAGATCGAGGTCGGCAGAATTCTCAGCCGGCTCCCGCCCGAGTGGCGAGTCGTCCACGCTCTCCCCATCGGCGAAGCCGGCGCCGATATCGACCACCTCGTGATCGGCCCCGGCGGCATCTTCACCTTCAATACCAAGCACCATCGCGGCAAGAAGATCTGGATCGCCGAACGGGTGTTCCTGGTCAACGGCCAAAAGCAGCCCTACCTGCGAAACTCCAAATTCGAGGCCACGCGCGTCACCAAAATACTTCACGAGCGGATGCCACAGCTCCCGCCGGTGCAGGCCGTGATCGCGCTGGTCAGCCCCGCGTCGATCACGATCAAGAAGAGGCCCGACGAAGTCCACGTTCTGGATGCGAATTACTTACGGCGCTGGCTTCTGAAACGGCCAGTCGACCTCGCCGAAGCCGATCTGGTCGAGCTCGCGGTGATAGTCGATGCGTCGACGACTTGGTCGCCCACTACGTCGGCACCGACTCCGAACCTAATGGCGCAGTACACCAAGCTGGATGGCGAGTTTCGATCTGCGCTCGTTCGGCGCATCATCTGGAAGCTGCTCAGCATTGCGACGGTGACCGCAATCGGAGTATTCGTTGCTCTTCCACAGCTAATAGCGCTGGCGGAGAACGTCACTGGAAATTTCTGATGCCACAAAGGAAACGGAATTTGTGCCAGCCACGGGCCTGAGAGACGGCGCCCGAACACCAAGGTGGTGCTGGACGGAGTCCAATGCCTGGTCGTTGCTATGGTCTTAGGCAGAAGTACCAGGCGCTAGAAATACTTGGGGGATTGCCACATGAGACGTGTGCGTGCGAGAACGAGCCGCGACCATGAGCCTGCACGGGCCGACCTCGCGGATCTTCGGAAAATTACCCAATGACCCAACCGATGCCCTTCGGGCTCTATGAGACGCTCATCACCGGTTCCCTGACGAGTGAACTCGCCGTACGCGCCGAGACTGCAAGAAAGACGACCGATAAAATCGTCGACGCGGAGGCCCCCGAGTTCCTCGCCCGATTCATCGCCAATGCTGCCCGTCGGGCGCTGACCGGCATCGATCCCGCTGATCGGGTTGCGCTCGTCAACCGCGTGCTCGCCGACCTGCAGTCCGATGAATCTTTTAAACCCGGGGAGTTGCGTCAGCTGCTCCAGCTGAGCGCTCCCGGCGCCAGCGCAAAAGCGATCGAGCGCCCGGCGACAGCGCTGAGCGATTCGGCCCTTCTCACGAATGCTCGAGACGAGCCCAGTCTGGGCGCTGAATTGCGGGCCGAGCTTGCGAGCGCAGATGAGGTGGACCTTCTCTGCGCCTTCGTGCGCTGGCACGGCATCCGTGTTCTCGAAGACGCTCTCATCGAACTTCACGATCGCAAGATTCCGTTCCGAGTCATCACGACGACCTACGTGGGAGCGACCGAGCGCAAGGCGCTGGACAAGCTCGTGGCCAAGTCTGGCGCTGAAGTGCAAGTGAACTATGAGACCCAGTCCACCCGCTTGCATGCCAAGGCGTGGCTTTTTCGGAGGAAGACCGGTTTCAACACGGCGTACGTCGGGAGTTCCAATCTCTCCCACTCCGCCCTCGTGGACGGGCTGGAGTGGAACGTACGGCTCTCGCAGATCAGCACGCCGGCGCTCATCCATAAATTTTCGGCGACGTTCGACAGCTATTGGAACGACCCATCGTTTGAGAATTACGATCCGGACCGCGATTCCGAACGCCTCGACATGGCATTGGGGCGCAGCGCGAATTACGGCCGTGGCGATTCCATCGACCTCTCGAACATTGAGGTCCGACCGTACCCGTACCAGCAGGCGATGCTGGAATCGCTCGAGGCCGAGCGAAACGTGCACGGTCGCCACCGAAACCTAATTATCGCCGCGACCGGTACCGGCAAGACGATCGTCGCCGGGCTCGACTACCAGAACCTGCTTCGGGCCCGTGGTTCTGACCTGACGATCCTGTTCGTCGCTCACCGGAAGGAGATCCTTGAACAGACACAACGAGTCTTCCGCCAAATTCTCATGGACGGCACCTTCGGGGAGCTGTTTGTCGCCGGGGGCAAGCCCGAGCGGTGGAACCACGTTTTCGCGAGTGTGCAGTCCTTGAACTCCTACGGGGTAGAGAACATCCATCCCCAACACTTTGACGTGGTCATCATCGACGAATTCCATCACGCCGAAGCGAAGACCTACCGGCGCCTGCTGAAACACCTCCAGCCCAAGGAACTGCTCGGTCTCACCGCCACGCCGGAGCGCGCGGATGGTGTCGACGTCAAGAACGATTTCTTCGCCGGCCGTGCCGCGGCCGAACTCCGGCTCTGGGACGCCCTCGAAGCTGACATTTTGGTCCCGTTCCACTACTTCGGCATCTCAGACGACGTCGATCTCAGGTCAGTTGAGTGGAAGCGAGGTAGTTACAGCGACGCTGGCCTCGACGCGGTCTACACGGGTAACGATGCTCGGACCGCCAAGATTTTGGTGACGCTGGCGGACAAAGTGTCGGACGTTCACCAGATGCGAGCAATCGGATTCTGCGTCTCCGTAGCCCACGCTGCGTACATGGCACGCAAGTTCAACGAGGCAAATATTACGTCGGCATGTGTTACCGGCGCGACTCCGTCGGCGGAACGCGAAGAGACACTGCGTCGGCTACGCCACGGCGAGATCAGCTGCATTTTCGCGGTGGACGTGCTCAATGAGGGACTCGACATACCGGTCGTCGACACGATCCTGATGTTGCGCCCCACTCAGAGCCCGACGATTTTTCTGCAGCAGCTCGGACGTGGATTAAGACGTGCGCAAGGCAAGGCAGTTTTGACCGTGCTCGACTACATCGGTCAGCACCGCCGCGAATATCGTCTCGATACGCGCTATCGGGCGTTGACGGGCTTTGGCCGCAGCCGTCTTAGGCGCGAGGCCGCGGCAGGGTTCCCGTTCTTGCCATCGGGGTCGCAACTTGTGTTGGACCGGGTTGCGCGCAAGGTCGTCCTGGAAAGCATCAGCTCGCAGCTCAAATTCAAGAAAGACGTCGTTGCGGACATCCGCTCACACGCATCGACCCGTCCGTCGGTACACGAATACCTGCTCGCGGAGTACCTCGAAGACGCCGAGCGGGGGATTCGCGAGATCTATAGCAGGTGGACCTGGACCGATTTGTCCCGAGAGGCCGGTTTGAGTGGGCCGATTGGTGACGACGCAGTCATGTCTGAAAGCGAGGAACAGCTTCTCAAACGGATGGTTGCCTTCGTGCACGTCGACGACCCCGAGCGAGCGGATGCCTACACTCGGCTCTCGACACCGGGGTGCCCGGCCTACGCGGAGCTGTCCGTCCGGGACCAGCGATATGCGCGCATGCTTGTCTTCACTTTGTGGCCGGACGGTAACAATTTCGCGTCTTATGAGGCTGCGTTGATTCAGCTTCGGGCCACGCGGACTGTCTGCTCGGAGATTCAGCAGATCGTGGCCTTTAGCGCGGATGCCTCCCGGCGGGTGCCGCTCGCCCTCGGGAAGGGGCTGGAAGACGTGCCGATGTTCAGCCACGCTTCGTATCGCCGGGAAGAGATTCTGGCAGCACTCGGCTACGCAAACTTGGAGACGGGCGGCCGCGTCGACAGCCACCGTGAGGGTGTGGCCTGGTGCGCCGAGACGTTGACTGATGCCCTACTCGTGACGCTCCATAAGTCTGAAAAGGACTTTTCGCCGAACACGATGTACCGCGACTATGCCCTCAACGCCTCCCGGTTCCACTGGGAATCTCAAAATGGGACGACCGTCGAGAGCGCGACTGGAAGCCGCTATATAAATGGCAGGCCCGGCGGTTCAAACGTTCTGCTCTTCACCCGCCACGACGGTAAGGACGACGAGGGAATGGTCGGCACGTACACCTGTCTTGGTCGCGTCAACTACCTCAAGCATGCAGGCGAAAAGCCGATCGCCATCACCTGGGACCTCCAACGAGAAATGCCCGCCGACGTCTACGTGAGCGCTAGCGCCGTCCCGCGATGAGCGATCTGCGGGCCTGTCGGCGGGGATCAAGACCGTGGCGCTCTGATGCTCCAGAATCTCCCTAAATCGGCCCTGTCCGAGGGCCGCGGGACGCCACAATGTGTCGCTACAGTTCGGATTACGCGCAAATGCCCCATGTTCGATAGGTCGCTGTTTCACGGAAACGTGCGGTGAGCAGACAACGCCGGGATGAATCCGACGTGACAGAGATGTAGTAACCCGGAGGTCGACCATTTTCTCGTCCATGATTGCATCGCAATTCGCAGGAGTGGCAGCCGTGAAGTTGTGGGCGGGAATCTTGCCGTTCGTTGCCTCCTGGCTGCTTGACGGTATCGTGCAGGTATTTCGGCACAACGGCCTGAAGCTCTTCTGGATGGCGCTGGGCTTCAACGTTCTCGTTGCCGGGGTCGGCTACGTCGCGCAGCAATATGGGATGAGCGCCTCGAACGTTCCCACGGCCTCGATCGCAAGCATGACTTCCCTGGCCCAAACGTTCCTCATGTTCACAATCCCGCTTGCCCTCATCGGCTTCGGCGCACGCACGATCAAGCTCCTGGTCAAGTCCCGATGACCAAACACGCACTTCCGACGTGGCAGCCGTCCGCCTGGGGCAAAGCCTTCACCAAGTCCGGCGACTGGCAACTCGCGCTCCACGACGACATCGTCACCGTCACCGTCGGCGGTGACACGACCGCGACCGCGACCGCGGTCGAGGACGTGTCGACCGTGGTCGTCACCCGCGGACTGTTCTGGAGCCGGATCGATGTGCAGGTGGGGGAGCGGGGTACCCGGCTCCGCGGCATCCGCTCTACCGACGCGGCAGCGTTTGACCAGGCGTTCACCGCGTCGCGCCAGTCGCTGTACCTGCGGCAGCTCATCGCGGAATTTGATGCGGCGGCGTATCAGGCAACGCTCTGGTTGAACAGCTTTACCGCCGCCCTCAGCCAACACCTGCAGACCAAGGGGTGGCTCACCACCGAATTCAGCACTGACTGGGCTGCGCGCAAGACCGCCGTGGGCTTTTGTCATCTGCTCGATGAGTCCCTGTTGCGCAGCCATATCGCCGAGCAGACCGCCGGCATCGCCGACACGATCGCTCTGTGGGCAGAAGACGTGCTCGACGTGATCGCGAGGGAAAACCAGAACCACCTCGAGTCCGAAACGGATGAATGTCGCGAGTTCTTCGAGAGCGTGGAATCCTCGCCGCTGACCCCAGAGCAGACCCGCGCCGTGATCTGCTTCGACAACCGCATGCTGGTCGTCGCCTCGGCGGGCTCGGGCAAAACCTCCACCATGGTCGCCAAGGCCGGTTACGCCCTGCACCGCAACCTCATTCCGGCCGACAAGATTCTCATGCTGGCCTTCAACAAGGAGGCGGCCAAACAACTGCAACAGCGCACGCGCGACCGCCTCGGACCGCTCGGTCTCGATGCCGACAAGGTCGTCGCCCGCACTTTTCACGCCTTCGGGCTCGAAATCATCGGCCAGGCCACCGGGCGGAAGTCGTCATTGGCGCCCTGGCTCGACGGCGGCGGTGATATCGAACAGCTCGGCTTGATCGTGGATCGGCTGCGCGCGACCGACGTCGTGTTTCGTTCGGAGTGGGACTTCTTTCGCGCCGTGCTTGCCCCCGATTACCCGGATGATGACGGGGCGAAGTCCGATCCCGGTGAGGGTTTCAAAACGTCGCAGGGTGAAACCGTCAAGAGCGCCGGAGAGCGCATGATCGCCGACTGGCTGTTCTTCAACGGCGTTGACTACGTCTACGAGCAGCGCTACGAAATCGAAACCGTCGACGCCGAGCACGCGCAGTACCGGCCGGATTTTTTCTACCCGGCCATCCACGCATACCACGAGCATTGGGCAATTGATGCCGATGGGTTGTCGCCGTTCGAGGACTATCTCGATGGTGTGGCATGGAAGCGGCGCATCCATCGCAGCAACGGCACCACCCTTCTGGAAACGACCATGGCGGAGCTCTGGGGCGGAAACGCCTTGACCAACTTGGGTCACGAACTGACGGAGCGTGGTATCACGCTGCAGCCCGACGCTGGCCGCCTCGCCGTAGGCCAGAAGCCCGTCGAAAACGCCCTTCTGCTCGGCACCTTTCGCACGTTCCTCCTGCACGCAAAAAGCAACTGTCTCACCGACGAACAGCTCAGCGCTCGCCTGGCCGAACAGGCTCATGGCCCCGTGCGTTACCGCGATGCGTCGTTTCTGCGACTATTCGCGGTAATCCGCCGAGAATGGAACGAGAAACTCCGTGCGGATGACTGCATCGATTTCGAAGACATGCTCACCCTTGCCGCGCAGCACCTCGAAAACGGCGATTGGGAGAGCCCCTACGAACTCGTGATGGTCGACGAGTTTCAGGACGCCAGCTTCGCCCGCGCCCGTTTGGCTCGGGCGCTCGTCGACGCACCCGGCCGCCACCTATTCGCGGTCGGTGATGATTGGCAAAGCATCAACCGCTTCGCCGGAGCCGACCTCTCGGTCATGACCGGCTTCGAGAGCTGGTTCGGCCCGAGCGACATCATGCGCCTCGAGCGCACCTTTCGGTTTCCGCAATCCATAGCGGATGTCTCCAGCACCCTCGTTTTGCAGAATCCGGCGCAAATCACCAAGAGCGTCGTTTCGTCGACCGCCGAGTTCGCACCCACGGTGGAGATCATGACGCTGCAAGCCGACAAGGCCGTAGCGGCCGGCATCCGTCATCGTTTGACTGAGCTGCACGGCCGGGTGGCCAGCGGCGCCATCCCCAGTGCGAACGGGCGCAAGGTGTCGGTGCTCGTGCTCGGTCGATACCGCCACCAAAGTAGTTATCTGGACGGCTGTAAACACCTCTCTGACCTGCTCGAGATGTCGTTCACGACCATCCACGCTTCAAAGGGAGGGGAGGCTGATTACGTCGTGATTGCCGGTCTGGTGTCGGGAAAGTGGGGATTTCCGAGCACTATCCCCAACGACCCGGTGTTGCGCCTCGCTATGCCGCAGGCCGAAGAATTTCCGAAGGCTGAAGAGCGGCGCCTGTTTTATGTTGCGCTGACCCGCGCCCGGCGCAGCGCATTGCTGGTCACCATCGACAAACGTGAATCCCGCTTCGTGATGGAGCTCATTCGCGACCAGGGCGTGCTGCGCACCAACGCGATCGGCGAGGAATTGAAGTCCATCGTCTGCCCACGCTGTGGTCGCGGGTTCATGGTCGAGCGCACCGGTAAGCGCGGCCCCTTTCTTGGCTGCGCCCGCTATCCGCGCTGCAAGACGACGCTGGCGCTCGACGGCAGCGAATCGGTGCCGGTCGTGAAGCCGGTCGGCGCGTACCGCAAGCCGTTCACGCCGCACCGTCGCAACCGCTGACAACCGGTTATCCAGCGACATTGTCTTTCGCGAACGGTTATGACCAAGTTCTTGGGGCGGCCGCCTGACCTCTGGTGGGCGCGGCCGCAATGTGTGCGGGGCAACGACTGGTACGTGTGGACCGCCAGCGGTGTCGGTGCCGCCGGCCTCGTGACACTTCTCGTGCTCTTTCAACGTGCCCGTGCACAGCGGATGGCGGCACGAGCGCACGCGGACGGCGCCTAACGAACGCCGTCTGGCCTTTGCCGTGCGCCCGGCTGCACATCTGCACATGTACATCCCCATCACGCGGATGTACATTTGAGGCATGTCGAAGTCAAGCGTCACCGACGCCAGGGCGCGCCTACCCGAGTTGATTGCCCAGGCCAGCTCAGAGGCCGTCTTCTTGGAGCGTCGCGGAAAAGTCGCTGCTGTGCTGGTGAGCCCTGAGCAGTACGCGCGCATGCAAGAAGCGCTTGACGATGCTGAGGATATCGCGGCGTTCGATGTGGCGATGGCCGACGAGGGCGACAACATTCCCTGGGAGCAGGTCAAAGCGGATCTCGGCTGGGTGTGAGCAAGTACCGCAATGAATTGCGCCCGGCAGCGGTTGAATCTTTGCGACGAATTGATCCGCAGGACCGCGGTCGGGTGCAGGGTGCCATTGCCTTGCTGGGTGAAGACCCTCGCCCGCCCGGGGCGCGAGCCTTGCAAGGACGTGACGGCTATCGGGTGCGGGTGGGCAGCTATCGGATTATCTACACCATTCGCAACGACATTCTGGTGGTGGTCGTGGTCACCGTCGGCCATCGTCGGGACGTGTACCAGTAGCGCGTGGTGCTACTCGACGGCTGCGTTATCGTGGCCCACAACGCAGCCTTCGACGTCACAGCAGGACTACCTCGCGCTGCTCGACCGCTGCTGCTCGACCGGCAGCTCTCCACCCACGAAGCCGAGGCGCTCTGATTCGCCAGAACCCCTCCCAAATCGGCCCTGTCCGAGGGCCGCGGGCCGGCTACGTGTCAACTAGAGTTCGAAGTGCGGGTTGAAGCCCGCCTCGCGTAGTCAGGACCATTGTTGGAATGCACGGCCATTCAGCCGCGTCCTGCAACCGGATCGAACGCGTCGAGCTAGCGAGAGGACAGCCAGCATGCCGCCAACCTGGCAGCCATCCGCCTGGGGCAAGGCTCTCACCAGCTCCGGCGACTGGAAAATCGAACTCCACGGCGGCACCGTCACGGTCACCCTGGGCGGCGTCCCTATCGTGACCGCAGTCGAGGATGTCGAGATCGTCACCGTCACCCGCGGCCTGCTTTGGAGCCGGATCGAGCTGCACGTGGGGGAGTGGGTGAGTCGGCTCTACGGCATCCGCTCGAAGGATGCTGCCGCGTTTGAACGAGCCTTCGCCGCGTCACTGAAGGCGCTGCAACTTCCGCAGCTCACCGCGGAGTTCGATGCGGCGGCCCACCGAGCGAGCCTGGGCTAAACGGCTTCACCGCCGCAACCGCTGACGCCCCTCGTCTGTGGGCCGCGGTTGCGCCTGCCTCCTCGCTACAGTCAAGGAACCACCACCCTCAGCTCAGGAGTACCATGCCCGGTTTCGCCGTCATCGACTTCGAGACCACCGGACTCTTCGCGGGTGGCCACGATCGTGCCATCGAGGTCGCCGTCGCGCATGTCAGCGCTGACGGACAGATCGAAGGGCAGTGGGAGACGCTCATCAACCCCGGGCGGGACCTCGGGCGTCAGGATATCCACCGCGTGCGCGCCGCCGATGTCATGAACGCACCTAGCTTCGACGAGATTGCTCCACAGCTCGTGGCGCTGCTGGACGGCCGCGTCATCGTGGCCCACAACGCCGCCTTCGACACCCGCTTTCTACTCGCCGAACTCGCCCGCGCCGGCTACCCGATTTTCGAACCGGTGATCAGCCTGTGCACCATGCAGCTCGCCCGCGACTTTCTACCCGGCACCGGCCGGTCGCTCGCCGACTGCTGCGCCGCCTACGACATCGATCTCACCGGTGCCCACCGAGCCTCCGTCGACACCTTCGCCACCGCCCAACTGCTCAGCCACTACATCACCGGTGCCGCCGATCCGATCCTGTGGGCCGACGCCCTTCACCGTGCCGCCGCCTACCGTTGGCCGACCCTGTCGTTGCCGGAGCGCCCATGGTACCCGCGGCCGGATTTCGCGACAGAGCAGACGGCATCCGCTTTTCTGGAACGCGTCAGCCTGCGACTGCCCGAGATCACCGGGCCGGCCGAACACCAGGACTACCTCGCCTTGCTGGACCGCTGCCTGCTGGACCGGCAGCTCTCGGCGCACGAAGCGCAGGCGCTCGTGCAGCTCGCCGAGGAGCTCGGCCTCAGCCGTCACCGCTGCGAGCTGTTGCACGGGGAGTATTTCGCCGCGCTCGCCCGCATCGCCTGGGCCGATGGCGTGCTCTCAACGGATGAGATGGCCGACCTCGTCGACGTCGCCAACCTGCTCGACATCTCAGCGGATGCCCTCGACGCCGCGCTCGACCAGCCGGAAACGGCAGTCGTCACCGTGACGAGTACACACTTCGAACTGCACCTCGGCGACCTCGTGGTGCTGACCGGCGAGATGACCCGACCCCGCAGCGACTGGGAGTCGGAGTTGCTGGCCCGCGGCTTCGCGCCGAAAAGTGCGGTGACCAAAAAGGTGACGCTGCTCGTGGCCGCCGACCCGGACTCACTTTCGGGCAAGGCGCGCAAGGCCCGCGACTACGGAATTCCGATCGTGGGGGAGGCCGCCCTGGCCCGGCTGGCGGGTGCGTTTCCGCTGCGCTGATCGCTGACTGGAATCTGCTGACCGCGGGGCACTATAAAGCGCCGTACGGCCTCGGCCAGACTCACCGCCCGAGCTGGTTCTCAAAGCGCAGGCCGGGGTGAGGAGATTGCATAGTGTGACCATCGATGATTCTGACCATTTAATGACTCGTATTCTCTACATTATCTTTCCCAATGTGTAGAATACTGGTCATATGAGGGGATGACTGTTATGGCTGAAAAACGAATGACACCGATTCCTGTTCGGCGAGCCATCCGCGAACTCGGAAAAGACACTCAAACCTGGCGCAAGCTTTTGGGATTGACCATGGAGCAAGTCGCAGATCGCGCCGACATAAGCCGCAGCACCCTCGCAAAATTGGAGTCCGGTACCGGCGGCGTCAGCCTCGAGACCGCGCTGCGCGTGTTCCGAGCCCTCGGAATCATGGACACAGTCGTCAACAGCGCCGACCCGTACCGCAGCGATGTGGGCCGGCTCCGGTCCGAAGAGATTCTGCCGCAGCGAGTGCGGCAGAGCACGCCGAAGTCCGTGTCGGATGCCTGACGCCGAAGTCTGGGTGCAGCTGGGCGGCGTAGACGTGCGCGCCGGAACCGTCTATTCCCATCGTCGGCGTGGCTCCGAGAGCGCCACGTTTACCTACGAGCCTGAGTATCTGGCGCGGCCTGCTGCCTACGCTGTAGACCCTGCCCTTCCACTGTCTTCCGGCGCGTTCAATACAGCGAATGGCCACCACCTGTTCGGCGCATTCACCGATTGCGCCCCTGACCGGTGGGGACGCAGACTCCTCGAACGGTCTGAACGCCGTCGCGCTTCCCGAAGTGGTGTTACCGAGCGCAGCTTCGGCGAACTCGACTTCACCCTCGGAGTCAGGGATGACCTACGCCAAGGAGCTATTCGGTTCCGCATTCCTGGCATCGATGAGTGGCAGGCAGAAGCGGCCGAAAGTGTGCCGCACCTCGTTGACCTGTCGCAGCTCCTTCGTGCCGTCGAATCAGTGGAAAGCGAAAATCCAGATGACGAAGCACTGCGCTTGCTGCTGGGAGCCGGGAGCTCGATCGGAGGTGCACGCCCCAAGGCAGCCGTGGTAAACGGTCGAGGCGAGCTGTTGATAGCAAAATTTCCGCGTGTGGGCAGTGACGAATGGGATGTCATGGCTTGGGAGCACCTATCCCTCACGCTCGCCTCCCGCGCCGGTATCAGCACACCGTCCAACGAGTTGATGACGGTGGCCGGTCGCAATGTCCTTCTCCTCAACCGGTTCGATCGGCAGGGCTCACGCCGAATCGGGTACGCGAGCGCCATGACCATGCTCGAAGCGGTCGACGGTGAACGGCGCAGCTATCTAGAAATCGCAGAAGTCATCGAGCGGTCATCATCGTCGGCCACGACTGAGCTCATTGAACTCTGGCGGAGGATTGCATTCTCCATCCTTATTTCGAACACCGACGACCATCTGCGCAATCATGGATTTTTGCGCTCCGACTCCCAAGGCAGTTGGAATTTGTCGCCGGTTTTCGATCTCAATCCCAACCCAACACCGGGACCGAAACATTTGTCGACAGCCATCGACTTTGACACATACGCCGCGAACACCGACACTCTTCTTGAAGTAGCACCGTATTTTCGAGTCCAGAGCCCCAAGACCATACTCGCGGACGTAGCCCACGCGGTCTCGGGGTGGGCAGCCGAAGCGCGCCGTCTGGGCATCGCCGAGGGCGAGATTGACCTGATGTCCGGGGCGTTTGCACCAGCAGGCCGATAGTGCAGAGCGGGAGCCCAAACTGGGGGAGCGAATCGCAGTGCGCTGATCTCCTGGACTGACAGGCTGGATCGCTTCTGTACGGTCTTGCTATGCGTATAGCGTGACAATACGCTGACGCTGTGATCGAGTCGTTTCGACACAAGGGACTAGCGCGGTTCTAGGCGCTGGGCAGTAAAGCGACTGGGAGTCGGAGTTGCTGGCCCGCGGCTTCGCGCCGAAGACTGCCGTGACCAAAAAGGTCACACTGCTCGTGGCCGCCGACCCGGACTCGCTCTCGGGCAAGGCGCGCAAAGCCCGCGACTACGGAATTCCGATCGTGGGGGAGGCCGCTCTGGCCCGACTGGCGGGTGCGTTTCCGCTGCGCTGACTTCCGGTTGTTCGCCGGCTCCGGCGTGATTTGGCGACGGAGCAGGCGGCATCCGCTTTGTTAGGGCGTGTCGACGATCTGCTTGCCGAGCGGCATGAGCGCGACCGGAATTAGCTTGAAGTTGGCGATGCCGAACGGGATGCCGATGATCGTCACGCAGAGGGCGATGCCGGAGAGCAGGTGCTCGAGGGCGATCCACCAGCCGGCCAGAATCACCCAGACGACATTGCCGAACAGTGACGCGGCGCCGGCGCCCGGGGCGTCGACCACGGTCTTGCCGAACGGCCAGAGCGCGTAGACGCCGATGCGTGCCGCGGCGATTCCCCAGGGGATCGTCACGATGAGAATGCACATGATTGCCGCTGCCAGCATATAGCCGAGGAACAGCCAGAAGCCTGACAGCACGAGCCAGATGATGTTGAGAAGGGTCTTCATGGTGGTTCCATTCTCGCAGGTCGCCCGTGCCGGGCACGGTGCGGGAGACACGCGTGGCACGATTGCAGGACTCCGGGCAAGATAGAGGCCATGGCCCACCGTCAACGGCACCGTGCCGATGCTGACCCCGTAACCGACCGGGCGGATAAGACCTGCGCGTCGTGTGGGCGACGCATCGAGTGGCGTGCGAAGTGGGCTCACAACTGGGACTCGGTGAAGTACTGCTCGGCAGCCTGCCGCTCACACGGGGTCAACACGACAGACCTCCAGCTCGAAACGACCATCGTGTCATTGCTGCACAAAAGCGCACGGGATGCCACGATCTGTCCGTCTGACGCGGCGCGCGCCATCGGCGGCGAGGAGTGGCGCGACCTGATGGAGCCGGCCCGACGAGCCGCACGACGTCTGGTCGCCCGCGGCGAATTACAGATCACCCAGGGCGGCGTCGTGGTCGACCCGTCAACCGCCAAGGGTGCAATTCGGTTGCGAACGCCGCGATAAGCGTTTCGCACCACACAGAGAGGAGCGCACGACATGACAGTGACCTGCGACATGATGGTCTCGGAGGACGGCTACGCGGCCGGCGTGAATCAGAGCCTGCAGCATCCGCTGGGCGAGGGCGGCGAACGACTGGCCCGCTGGCGTTTCGAGCGGTCCGACGAGAACGCCGCCATAGCGACCGCGGGCGCCGACATCATGGGGCGCAATATGTTCGGGCCTGGCCGTGGCGAGTGAGACGCCATTCGTGGGAGCATGACGCATGCCCAACTTCGTAAGCGAGATCGTCACCCAGGCTGTGCAGCAAAACAACTGGTGGCTGAACGGTGGCGGGTGGTTGGTGTTGGCCCTGGTGAATGCGGGCCTGGCCGAACAGAAGAACCGTTCCCGCTGGAACTGGTTCGTTCTCTCGCTGTTTCTCGGGCCGGTGGCCACGTTCTTTATTGTTGTCTGGGAACCGCTGACCCAGCCGCCACTCGAGCTGCGGAATCCGTTTGAGAAGGCCGACGGACGCTACCTCACCCTGGCCATAATGTCGCTGGTGATCACCGTTGGCCTGGTGTTGTTCGCGATAGCCGGGCAGGCTTGGTACGTGTGGGTGGCCAGCGCGGTCGGTGCCGCGGCCCTCGTCGCATTTCTCCTGCTGTTCCAACGCGCACGCTCCAAGCGGATGCTGGCGCTGAGGCACGCAAACGGCGCCTGACACAGAGGTGCGGTGATCGGTCGGCGGTGTCTGGGAGCCAGCCCTGAGCATCCGTTCTGGGGTAACGCTCGAGGCCATCGCTGGGTATCGTTGAACCTATCGCTGTATATCGTTCGCACGTCATACCGAGGAGGCAATCATGGGCAACACATTCCCCACCGGCGGGTTCAACGCCGCCAACATGGACGGCATCTGGCAGGCCATGGAACAGTTCCGCTCCCGCTTCGAGAAGCAGGCAGGCACGGCCACCCGAGCCGGTCGCGGCGAGGTGCGCACGGCGGTGCTCGCCCTGCTGGCGGAGCAGCCGATGCACGGCTACCAGATCATCCACGAAATCGAAGAGCGCAGCGGCGGCACCTGGAAGCCCAGCGCCGGCTCGGTCTACCCCACGTTGCAGCTACTGGCTGATGAGGGCCTGATCAGCGCCGAAGAGAACAACGGTCGCAAGATCTACTCGCTCACCGAGGAGGGTCGCGCGGCAGTCGCTGACGCCGACACGAGCGCCCCGTGGGCAGCGACGAGCTCCACCGGGTCACACGGCCACACGGCGCTGCCGAAGGCGGGCATCGAACTCGCCCAGGCTGCTGCTCAGGTGGGTCGCACCGGCTCGCCGGAACAGATCAAAGAGGCTGTAACCGTGCTCGACGACGCCCGTCGCAAGCTCTACTCGATCCTCGCCCAGGACTGACGGGTGCCGCTGGCTCGTCGAGGTAGCTACGATTCGAATTCGGGCGCGGGCAACATGCGCGCCCGATACCGCCGCATTCTGCGTTTTGCCAGCTGGTATCTCGCCATAACGTGGTGGTTCGAGTTGTTCCTGCCTCGCATCGGGCTGGTGAAGATCGCCGAGCGCACACGCTCCAAGCGGATGCAGCGCTTCGCGAAGGGTTTTCACGTGCTCGCGGCCGACCTCGGCGGTCTCATGATCAAGGTCGGGCAGTTCATGTCATCGCGCCTTGACGTGCTGCCGCCCGAGATCACTAAAGAGCTCGAGGGGCTGCAGGATGAAGTCGCGCCGGTATCGTTTGGGGCCATTCGCGCTGCTGTCGAGGCGGAGTTGGGCATGCCGCTCGAACGGGCCTTTACGTCGGTCGACGAGACGCCGGTGGCGGCTGCATCCCTTGGGCAAGCGCATCGAGCCCGGCTTACCGCGCTCGATGCTGCTGACACGGGGCTCGACGGGGTCATTATCAAGGTACAGCGCCCGGGAATCGACGAAATCATCGACGTCGACCTTGCCGCGCTGCGCAAAGTGGGAGGCTGGCTCAGCCATGTGAAACTCGTCTCCAACCGGGTCGACATGCCGGCGCTGGTCGAAGAGTTCGCACAGACGAGCCTCGAAGAGATCGACTACCTGCACGAGGCGAGTAGCTCCGAACGATTCGCAGCGGCCTTTCCCGATGACGACCGAGTCGGCGTTCCCGGTGTCGTCTGGGAACGAACCACCCGCAAGGTGCTCACTCTCGAAGATGTCACGGCGATCAAGATCACCGACGTCGACGCCCTGATCAAGGCCGGCATCGACCCGGCTGAGGTGGCTCCGGTCTTCGCCGAGGTCATGTTCGACCAGATGTTCACGATGGGCTTCTTTCACGCCGATCCGCACCCCGGCAACATCTTCGTCACCCCGGACGCCGACAGCGAGCGCGGCTGGAAACTGACCTTCATTGACTTCGGCATGATGGGCGAGGTGCCCACCAGCACGCGCACCGGGCTGCGCAAAATGCTCATTGCAGCCGCCTCCCGCGATGGGCGCGGCCTGGTCAATGCCATGAACGATGTCGGCGTGCTCCTTCCCTCGGCCGAGACGACCGAGCTCGAACGGGCCATGACCACTCTGTTCGCCCGGTTTGGTGGCATGGGTTTCGCCGAGTTGCGCGAGGTGGACCCGCGAGAGTTCCGCGAATTCGCGGTGCAGTTCGGCGACGTGGTGCGCTCGCTGCCGTTCCAGCTGCCCGAGAACTTTCTGCTCATCATCCGAGCCATGTCGCTCACCTCCGGCGTGGCCAGCGCGCTCAATCCCGCTTTCAACCTCTGGGATTCCGTCGAGCCCTACGCGGCGCAGCTGCTGCGCGACGAGAGCGGCAACTTCGTGCAGGACATCGCGAAGCAGGCGACGGAGACGGTCGGCATTGCCGTTCGCCTGCCCAAGCGCCTCGACGGATTGATCACCCGGATCGAAGACGGCTCCATTGCGGTTGCCAGCCCGGGCCTCGAGAAGCGCGTCGCCCGCCTCGAGCGCACCCTGCGGCAAGCCGTGTCGGCGCTCCTGTTCGGCACCCTGCTCATCGCCGGCGTGCTGCTGCGAGCGGATGACGCGGTGCTGGGCACCGTATTAATGATCGCGTCGGTCGTCCCCCTGCTGCACACGCTGTTCGCGGGGCGTCGCGGGTTCTGAGCGGGCGGTCGCGGTGGCCGTCGACGCGGAGGCGACCGGGCAGACCGGCGGGGCGGCATCCGCTCTATGGTTGGGGATTGCGCACGCCATGACGGCTGGTTTGGCCCGTCTGGTCAGCTAGCTTTCGCAGCCGACGCCGACGCCGACGCCGTCGCCGTCCCGGTCGAGGTGGCGCCCATACCCGTCGTCCCCCGTGTGTACCGGAGCTGCTCCAGCAGCACGCGCCGCGTCACAGTTCTTGTAGTAGGCGCTGGCGGGTGCCGGTGCAACCGGTTCCACGGGCGCCGGCTCGACGGCGACCGGAACGGGCACCACGACCATGGGCGCAGGCCCGGCAACCGGCACGGGGACGACGACAACGGGAGCGGGTGGCGGCGCAAAAACGGATGCCGTCGCCCGTTCGTCGGGGCAAGCCGTCAAAATACGGGTCATCGCGTCGTGCTCGGCCTGCGTCACCCATAGCCCGTAGGTCGCCTTCACGGAAATCTGCCGTGCCACGTAAGCGCATCGGTACGGTTTCATCGGCGGCAACCAAGTGGCCGTGTCGCCGTCACCCTTACTCGAGTTCGTGCGTCCGTCCAAGGCCAGCAGATTGAGCGGATCGTTCGCGAGCGACACTCGCTGGGCCTGGCTCAGTTGCTGGGCACCGGTCTGCCAAGCATTCGATAGCGCCACCACATGGTCGATTTGCACGAGCGACGACGTCGCCGTTCCTCGCACAAAGTTGATCGTTTTTCCCGTGTACGGGCCGGTCAGCGTGCCGGTCACGACCCGGCAGCCGCCTTGCTTCGCGATGTTGGTCAGGTCGCGGGCGAGGATGTCGTTACGGGTGTCGCATCCGTTTTGGTCAACGTCGAGCCAGGCCGTGCCGAAGCTGCCGCTGCGGTCGTAGCCGGTCTTGGGCGCGCGGCCCTTGATCGGCAGGGTCGCCAGCAGCGCCACCGCTGTGGTGTCGGTCCCTGACGTATCGGCCAGAACGATGCTCGCGGCATCCGGTTCCGGTGTGCTCGTGGCCGGATCGGCTGGCGCTTCGACGTTGAATGCCAACGGCGTCGGGCTCGGAGTCGGGCTTGGCGTCGCGGAAGGGGTGGCCGTTGCGGTCGGTTGCGCACTCGTGCTGGCCAGGTTCGCGTCGAAGGATGCCGGTGCCAGCGACGAACCGACGAAGACCGCGACGAGCGCCCCGGCCAGAACGACACTCGCAATCTTGCGTGTGGGAATGACGGCCCACGAGCGTCGGCCGGTGGTCAACACATAGATGGCGGTGAAGGCGCCGATCGAGCCAATCGTCAGGAACAGGCCGGAAAACCGGCTGGTCGACGCGGCCACGAGTAACAACACCTGTGACAAGCCGAGCACGGGGGCGTAAGTAATTCTTATAATTGCTCACTATATTTATGAGATGTTCTCGTTTTTAAGAGCGATTCGCGGTATAATTGTGGGTGAAGGAGGCACCGTCGCCATGACCCTTACCGCCCCGCCGGCCGCAGCTGGTGCACTGCCGGAGTCCGAGGGTTCCCGGATCGCAGCGATTGCTCAGGCAGCTGCCATTCTGGCAGCAGCGTTAGACGGGGTGCGGTTCGGTCATCTGGATGACTCCGAAGCGGTTGCGGTGCTCGCGGCGCTCGAAGGTCTCGGCCGCAAGGTTGATGGGGCCAGACTACGGTCGACCGCCGACATCGGTGCGCGGGCCGAAACCGACCTCGGGAACGGTTCGCTGGCCTACCGAAACGGATGCCGCACCAAGGTAGATTTCATCACCCAGCTCGCCGGCATCTCCGGCCGTGAGGCCAAGCGGCGCCTGAAACTCGGCGAGACAGCGGTGGAACGCACGCCGCTGGGCCTGCCGGTCCCCGCCCGCTACCCGGTCATCGCCGACGCGCTGGGTAGCGGCGACCTCGGCATCGAGGCGGCCGAGATCATCGCGACCACCCTCACCGCCCTGCACGGGAAGGTGCTGCAGGACGACCTCGACCACGTCGAACGTGCCCTCGTGGCCTCCGCGACCGGGGCGATCACTCCGGAGACTGCCGGGCTGCCGGGGGCGGGCATTCGTTTCGCGCCGGATCTGCTGCGGGCGCAAGCTTTGGAGTGGCAGGGGCGGCTCGACCCCGACGGCACCGCCCCCAACGACGACGCGGTGGAGGCGAAGAGTACCCTCACGTTCGGGCAGCTGCGCAACGGGCTCTACCCGCTGCGGGCCGACGTCACCCCCGAGCTGCGCGGCATCATGGACACCTTCTTCGACACTCATCTATCGGCTCGGTCGCGTACGCCGCGGTTTGAACCCACCGATCCGGCTGACGGTGCCGTCACCGCGTTGAACGGCCTGGACGTCGACGACCCGAACGCGGACGCCGGCCTCGACGGTGAGCGCTTCAATGCCGACCCGTTCACCGGCGATACCCGCTTCGACGGCGACCACCGCACCGCGGGTGAGAAACGCGCCGACATCCTCCGCACTGTGTTCGAAGCGGCCGCCCGCGACCCGAAAACCCCCACCATGGGCGGCGCCGCCCCCAACGTCATGATCCACATCAACGCCAGCGACCTCGACAACGACCGCGGTGTTGGCTGGATCGATGGCATCGACGCGCCTATCTCGATGCGCAGAGTGAAAGAAACCATCTGCACCGGTGGCTCCCAAAGCGTCATCATCGACGACCACGGCGCCATTCTCTACCTCGGCGACAAGGTGCGGTGTTTCACCGCCAAACAACGCGCCGCGATCGCCGCGCGCGACGGAGGCTGCATCATCCCCGGCTGCACCATCCCCGCCCGCTGGACCGAAGTGCACCACGTCCACCCTGCCGCAAAAGGCGGACCCACCAACGTCGACAACGGAACACTGTTGTGCTGGTTCCACCACCACACCATCGACACCAACGGCTGGACCATCCGCATGATCAACGGCCGACCCCAGGTACGCGGCCCACTCCTCTGGGACCCAACGCAAACCTGGCGCCCCGCCCAATCACACCGAGCCAACACCCCGAGCCCCGAACCACCCTGGCGCACCTAGTAGGTGCTTGCCCAATGGTTGTCCAGGCTTTCCGTTCCTCTTCCTGCGAAACTCGGCGGTAGTCACAGCTGGAGTCTCGTAGTCACTCCAAGCCCGCCAACTCGGCCACCCGTGACAACGCCAGCTGGGGTGTACAGAGCGGTGCCGTCGGCCAGGACATCGTCGTCGAAGGTGGCCGTGGGGGAGTGGTTGAAGGCGGCGGCATCCGTTTCACGACCCAGCGCGGAGAGGAACACGAAGGTTCCCGGTACCTGCTGCAACACGCGCGGGAAGTCTTCGGAGCCGCTGAGCGGGTTGGCCATGCGGGTGAAGCGCTCGCCGCCGAAGAGTTCGCCGACGACCCGTTCGGCCCGGGCGGTTTCGCCCTCGTCGGTGACGGTCGGTGGGTATTCGGTGACGTAGTCCACGGACACTTCGAGGCCGTGCGCCGCCGCGATTCCCTCGAGCAGCCGCGGCACGACGCGCGCCAGTTTGGCTCGTGATTCCTCGGTATAGGAGCGCACGGTCGCCTCCAGCCGCGCCGATTCGGGAATGATATTGCGCTTGGTACCAGCCTGCAGCACGCCGACCGAGATCACCACCGGGTTGAACATGTCGAACTGGCGCGTGACCATCACCTGCAGGGCGGTAACCATTTCGGCGATGACGGTCACCGGATCCTGCGCATTGTGCGGCGCTGAACCGTGCCCGCCGGCCCCGTGCACCGTGACGGTGAGGCCATCGCTGGCCGACATGAGGGTGCCGGACCGGCTCAGGAACTGCCCGTTGGGGGCCCCGGCCGAGAGAACGTGTAGGCCGTAGGCGGCGTCAGCGCGGCGCCCGGCGGCGTCGAGCACGCCCTCCCGAATCATCACTCCGGCTCCGTCGAAGCCTTCCTCGCCCGGCTGAAACATGAGCACGACGTCGCCGGCGAGCTGGTCGCGGTGGTGGGCGAGCAGCGTCGCCGCGCCCACGAGCATGGAGGTGTGCAGGTCGTGCCCACAGGCGTGCATGGCGCCGTCGATGCGCGAGCTGAAATAAAGCCCGGTGCGTTCCTGAATCGGGAGCGCATCCATATCGCCGCGCAGTAACACTACGGGCCGAGAAGCGGATGCGCCGGCGCCGGTTCCGCGCAGCACCGCCGTCACCGAGGTGGTGTCGGTCCCGAGCGTGATCTCGTAGGGAAGGCCGCTGAGGGCCTCGATCACCTTCTCCTGGGTGCGCGGCAGCTGCAGCCCGATTTCGGGTTCCTGGTGCAGGCGGTGGCGGAGGTCGGCGATGTCGCCGGCAAGTGCACGGGCGTCAGAGAGGACGGACACGGCTTCTCCTTTGAATGCGGTGGGTGGTTCAAGTCTGAGCCGCAGTGCAAGAGTTGTCGAATTCGGAAGGAATCGGCTGGCAGTTTGAACGGTGCAGAACGATCCGGGATGTCCTGCCATATTGAGCATTTCACTGATTCTCCTGTACTACCTCCTGCTCTTTCGCTAGCAGTGAAAGCACTCCGTGGAAGGGAGTCATGATGGCCGCCATTACCGTTCGCAATCTTGATGACGAGGTAAAGCGCCGACTGAAAGTCCGCGCGGCCGCACACAACCAGTCCATGGAAGCGGAAGTCCGAGCCATTCTGAGCGCCGCGGTGATCGGCGGCGACTTGGCCCGAGCATGGGTAGCTGCGACCGCGGAATTCCGCGGGGACGACCTGAACCTGCCGGCGCGCACGACGGGTCGCGAACTCGATCTCTCATGATCGTGCTTGATGCCAACGTTGTATCTGAGCCGCTTCGTTCGAGCCCGCATCCTGTGGTGCTGGCCTGGTTGGATCGAGTCTCTGTTGACGTGGCACTCACGTCGGTCAGCGTCGGTCAGCGTCGGTGAGATTTTCACGGGGGTTCGACAGCCTTGAGTCCGCTCGCGACCACTTGAACGACTACGTGCCTTGGTATAACACCAGCCAAAAACACTCCGGTTTCGCGTTGTTCTCGCCGCAGGAAGTCCACGATGGCTCGTGGCGACGGGCCCATTTCAAGCGCGACCTCGCTCTGCAGAGATACCACCGCAAGCATCCAGAACGGTTCCGTGCACGACCCACAACCCCAGCCCCAGCCGGCATCGTCGGGATCAATCATCGTCCCGACAAAATCGTCAAAAACTAAGCCAAGTGACTCCACACAGCTTGACATCGCGCGGCTGCCTGGAGATACAGGAGTTATGCCGCCGAACCTTCGCCGGCATTTGTGGTGCCATTCAGCAATGTAGGTGGGTGCCTCTAACGTCGTCAGTATCTACTCAGAGACACTCGTGCCGAGAATGTGGAGAAGGCAATGCTCGTGCTGGTAGCTACAAAGGCAACACAGGGCGCTCGCCGAAGTGATTACGCAGACTGCGTCGAGGGTGAGCTGGTCTGGATGCTCGACGCATGTCCCGAGAGCCGGCGCAAGCCGGACGGCAAGTGCCCGTGCGGCCGATCGTTTCGTGGGCTGAGTTCGGATCGTGGAACGACAACCGCGCTGGTGACGGACCTCCCCGACCTCACCCGCATCGACTATGAAAATGCCCTTGCGGCCAGTTTTGATGCCCGCGGATGGTGCCTGTGTTGTTACATGCGCACCGTGAGCGAAATTGTCGACGAACTCATTAGCTTTGCCGAATTCTGGCCGGTCGGCACCGTGATCGAGCGTCGGGTCGATCGGATCCAGGGCCGCGTGCTGCTCCGTCCTCAGCCCAAAACCCAATGACGACAGCCGCGGAGCTCCAGTGCAGGCATGCCTGCACTGGAGCTAGAATTGGTGTATGGCACAGGTGACGTGGCGAACCTCCGATGAATTGGTCAAGCAGGTCCAAAACCTGGCTTTGGCCGAGGGTCTGAGCATGAATGAATTCCTGAACAGGGTGATGACTGTGGCGGCACAGAGCGATGAGAGCGATCCCCTCGCAGCACGACTAAGAAATCGGCTTCGTGCAGCTGGTCTGCTTGCCACGGGAACGCCGAACGGGCCTCGTCCGTCTGGCGATGAGATCGCGCGGGCGCGTGCCGCGGCCGGTTCGGGTGTTCCGCTTTCCGAAATAGTCTCCACGATGCGGGAATGACTGTCTTCGCCGATACGTCCGCCATCGTCAAGTTGTACGCCGACGAGGTCGGCAGCGAGATGGTTCGCTCTCTGGAGGCAGTCACTGTCAGTCAGCTCTGCCGTGTCGAAGTACCCGCCGCGCTATGGCGGAAAAGCCGCACGAACGGCCTCCCGGCCAGCGACACGTTGATCTTGGTCAGGTTGTTTGAAAATGATCTATTCGGAGCGGATGCCGTGTTGGCACCCATCCGAATCACATCCGGCATCCTGGATGACGCCGCGCGGTTGACTGAGATCCATGGATTGCGCGCCTACGACGCCGTGCAACTAGCGACAGCGAAAGTCGCCCGCGAAGTCGATTCGGATTGTCGGAGCATGGCTGCTTTTGATTTTCAGCTCCGAACGGCGTCCGCTCGCGCAGGGTTCTTGCTGATTCCTGCAGAACTGAATCATCCTCCTGTGGGATCGGTCCAATAGGTCCCCTTTCGCTCTCGACTGCACCCGCGCCTAACCGCTCGAAACAGGCGTTCGTGGAGCCATCGAGTGCCGCGCGGGTCGCAAAGTATGTCACGGCTGAGCGATCGTGACCGAAAGTCAGGGTATTCGGAGAAAATCGTGAGGTTTCGTTCAAAAAAGCGGTGCAAGCTAGCGACCTTGCCCGCGCCGACCCGAAGCGCGCGAGCCCGAAACCCGGCGAGCCGGCGTACCTAGCGCCGAGTTCTCGCTCCCGATGAAGGATATGCGCCAAAAAAACTCCGAAACTTCCCATGCCCGTACGGTCCGCAATTCCCCAAAACGCGGGCACCAGATTATCTTCGCCGCCAGTGCCGTGCTGGTCGTCACCGGCCTCGTCGCCGGCAGCGGATTCGCCGCCCAGTCGGCTGATGCCAAGCAAGACAGCATTGCAGCCACGACCGCACTCGCCGAGAGCACCGGCCGCCAGATCGAACAACTCGACTATTACGCCCAGCGCGGCGAGGCACTCAGCCGCGACAGCGCATCCGCTGCCCTCTCGCAAGCCAACCTGGTCATTGCCGCCAGCGTGAGCAAAGTGGATGCCTCCACCCTCACCTCGGTAGCCAGCTCGCTCGCCAGCTACGAGATCATGCCGATCGACCAGCTCGAAGACCTCACGGCTCAGGCGAAGACGCAGACCGTCGCAGTTGCGGCGGCCACCGCCGAAGTCGACCGGGTCGCAGCCGAAGTTGCTGCAGCCGAGGCCGCTGCGGCCGCCGCCGCTGAAGCCGCTCGAATGGAGTCCCTCGCGGGCGGCAATACCGTCGACGGTGCCCGCGCCACAGCGCGTTCAATGGCCGCCTCCCAGTATGGCTGGGGCGAGGATCAGTTCAGCTGCCTCGACCGGCTGTGGCAGAAGGAATCGGGCTGGTCCTACTCGGCCCTGAACTCCAGCAGCGGTGCGACCGGCATTCCGCAGGCGCTGCCGGGCAGTAAGATGGCGTCGGCCGGCACCGACTGGGCCACCAACGCCACGACGCAGATCAGCTGGGGCCTGGGCTATATCAAGGCCTCCTCCTATGGAACGCCGTGTGCGGCCTGGTCGCACTCGCAGTCCGTCGGCTGGTACTGACCGACCGCCGTCGACACAAACCGTAGCGAAGATCGTGCCGCTCATCAGTTCTTTCGTGCCGCCGCAGGTTCTGCGGCGGCACGGCTGGGGCGCTGGGGCCAGCGCTACGATGAGAAAGTAAGGGAACTCCACGTTTGAGTTCGACGGGGTACACCGAAGTACCCGTTGCAGGAGCCCCGCGCAGATATTTGATGGAGGCGTTTTTTCGATGTCGTCTGGTTTCACCCCTACGGGTCTAGCCCCGGTAGACCCCACACTCGAGTCGTTCATAACTGATTATTATGAGCATTTGACGGACGAAGACGCGGCGCACTATTCCCCGCCAGTATTGCAAGCCCGAGCGCGAGCCCATTGGAAGGTCGCGCAGTACCGGGTGCCCAAAACGGCATCGGTCGAGATTCAGAATGAGCCCGGACGCAGCGTCATCTATATCGTCACCGACGACATGCCCTTCCTGGTGGATTCGGTCACCGCCGAGCTGGTGCGCCAGCACTCCGCCATCCACCTCGTCGTGCACCCGCTGCTCATCGTGGCCCGCAGCAAGGCCAGCAACGAACTCGTCGACATCAACCGCATTCCGGCCGGTGTTGGCGTCTCCAGCGGTGATACCTCGGCGATGCCCAATATTGCCCACCTGATCGCCACCGGCGATGACGCCTCGCACCTCGAATCGTGGATCGCCATTGAGATCGACAGTGCGAGCGACGAGGAGCAGGCCCTGCTGGTGGCTGGCGTGACAGCCGTTCTCGGCGATGTTCGCGCCGCCGTCGCGGACTGGCCGCTCATGCGCACCAAGGCGATGCAGATCGCAAACGCCCTCGACAAGGTCGTCGGCGCCGATCAGGTCAAGGACCTCGCCCAAACCCAGCAGCTGCTGCACTGGCTCGACGAGGGCAACTTCACCTTTCTCGGCTACCGCGAATACAACCTCGAGACGCGGGACGGCGAAGACGTCCTCACCCTGATCGACGGCAGCGGCCTTGGCCTGCTGCGTTCCGCCGACGATCGTCACCAGATTCAGCATCTAACGGATGCCGGCCGGCAGAAAGCGCGCGAGCGCACCGCCCTGGTGATCACCAAGGCCAACTCGCGCTCCACCGTGCATCGCCCCGCCTACTTCGACTACATCGGCATCAAGAGTTTCGACGCCGCCGGTCAGGTCAAGGGAGAACAGCGCTTCATCGGCCTGTTCGCCGCGAGCGCCTACACGAGCTCGGTCACGGCCGTGCCGGTGCTGCGCGAAAAGGTCAAGGCCGTCATGACCGAGGTCGGTTTTCCGCTCGAGTCGCACAGCGGCAAAGACCTGCTCGGCATTATGGAAACCTACCCGCGTGACGAATTGTTCCAGATCGAAGTCCCCGACCTGATCACCGCATCGCTCGCCATCCAACGTCTGCAGGAGCGCCGACGCACCCGGCTGTTCCTGCGCCCCGACATCTACGGCCGGTTCATGTCGGCCCTGGTCTACCTGCCGCGTGACCGCTACAACACTGCCGTGCGGCTGCGCATTGAGAAGGAATTGCAGGAGACCTTCCACTCGGAGGCCCTCGACTTCGAAGCGCGCATGACCGAATCGGCACTCGCGCGACTGTTCTATCGCATCCGCTTGCCCAAGGATGTCGCCGCCGACACAGTCGACGCCGCCGCCCTGGAACACCGTCTCGCCATGGCCGTGCGGTCCTGGCCCGAGGGGATCAGCGACGAACTCCGCGAAACACACTCGGTCGAGGAAGCCGAGCGCCTGGCCGCTGTCTGGGCTGAAGCTTTTCCCGATAGCTACCGGGTCGACTATGAAATTGCCGATGCCCTCGAAGACATCGGGCGGTTCGAGGCCTGCGCTGCGCCGGTGAGAGCATCCGCTGACCCGCGCACCCGCCCTGGACTGCACGTCTACCGGCCTCACAGTGTCGGTGACCCCGCCGAAGACGCCCGCATCAAGCTGTACATGACCGAGCCGAAGAGCCTCAGCCAGATTCTGCCGTTTCTGCAGAACCTTGGCATCGAAGTCCTCGACGAGGTGCCGTTCGACATCGAAACCGCTGACGGGCGCCGCTTCTACCTGTACGACCTGGGCCTGCACTACCCGGCCGGAGTCGACCCGATCGCGACCGGGACCCTGCTGGCCGACTCGTTCGGTGCTGCGATCAGCGGAGCCATCGAGTCCGACAGCCTCGATCGCCTGGTGCTGCAGGACGGCCTGCCGTGGCACCGCGTCGTCATCCTGCGCAGCTACGCCAAATATCTGCGCCAGATCGGCAACACCAACTCCTACGGTTTCGTCGCCAACGCCCTGCTCGCCAACCCGGCCGTTACGCGTGGCCTGGTGTCACTATTCGAAGCCCGATTCGACCCAGATCTCGCCGACGATGAGCGGATGCTGCGCGTCGCCGACGTGCGCGACCAGCTCACCCTGGCCATGGAGCAGGTCGCGACCCTCGACGCCGACCGGGTGCTGCGCACCCTGATCACGCTGATCGAAGCGTCGCTGCGCACCAACTTCTTCCAGTACAAGCCGTATCTGAGCATTAAACTCAATCCGTCGCAGATCGAGCAGATGCCCTCACCGCGACCGATGTACGAAATCTGGGTGTACTCGCCGCGCGTCGAGGGCGTGCACCTGCGGTTCGGCAAGGTTGCCCGGGGTGGCCTGCGCTGGTCCGACCGCCGCGAGGACTTTCGCACCGAGGTGCTCGGACTGGTCAAAGCGCAGACGGTCAAGAACGCCGTCATTGTGCCGACCGGCGCCAAGGGCGGATTCTTCGCCAAGAAGCTGCCAGATCCGGCACTGGACCGGGCGGCGTGGATGGCCGAGGGCATCGCGAGCTACCAAACCTTCGTGCGCGGGCTGCTCGATTTGACTGACAACCTCGTGGCAACGCCCGAGGGTGAACGGGTTGTTCCGCCGAACCGCGTGGTCAGCCACGATGACGCGGACACCTACCTCGTCGTCGCGGCCGACAAGGGAACAGCCTCGTTCTCGGATATCGCCAACGAACTCGCCGCAGAGTACGGTTTCTGGCTCGGCGACGCCTTCGCCTCTGGCGGTTCGGTCGGATACGACCACAAGGAGATGGGCATCACGGCCAAGGGCGCATGGGAGTCGGTCAAACGCCACTTCAGCGAGCTCGGCGTCGACGCCCAGTCCGAGGAGTTCACCGTGGTCGGCGTCGGCGACATGTCCGGCGACGTGTTCGGCAATGGCATGCTGCTCTCCAAGCACACCAAGCTCGTCGCGGCCTTCGACCATCGCCACATCTTCCTGGACCCGACCCCCGACCCGGCGCTTTCCTTTGCCGAGCGCAAGCGGTTGTTCGAACTGCCGCGTTCCTCCTGGGCCGACTACGCGACCGACCTGATCAGCGCCGGCGGCGGCGTCTTTCCGCGCCAGTCCAAGGTTGTTCCGATCTCGGCCGAGGTACAGGTCGTGCTCGGTTTGCCCGAGGGCACGACGCACCTGAGCCCGCCGGAGCTGCTGCGCGCAATTCTGCTGGCCCCGACCGATCTGCTCTACAACGGCGGAATCGGCACCTACGTGAAGGCCAGCACCGAGACCGCAGCGCAGGTTGGCGATAAGGCCAACGATTCCATTCGCGTCGACGGCAAGGACCTGCGAGTCAAGGTCGTCGGTGAGGGCGGAAACCTCGGCTTCACCCAGCTCGGGCGCATCGAAGCTGCCCTCAATGGCGTCATTCTCAACACGGACGCGATCGACAACTCGGCCGGAGTGGACTGCTCCGACCACGAAGTCAATATCAAGATCTTCGTGGACCGTATGGTCGCCGCCGGCAAGCTCGACCCCGCCGAACGGGCCGAGTTTCTGGCCGAGATGACCGACGAGGTCGGCCGCCTGGTTCTGGTCGATAACGTCGATCAGAACATTCTGCTGCTCAACGACCGGGTCCTCGTCAACAACTGGAGCCCGAGCTACGAGCGCCTGATGAACTGGCTCGAAGCATCCGGCGACCTGCAGCGTGAGCTTGAGGCACTGCCGACGACGGCCACGCTACGCGAGCGCCTCGACCAGGGCCAGGGGCTGACCAGCCCCGAGCTCAGCGTGCTGGCGGCCTACGCCAAGATCGAACTGGCCAACGCGCTGCGCGACAGCGATCTGGCCGATGACCCGTGGTTCGGCAGCACCCTGCGCCGGTATTTCCCGACGCACCTGTCTGAACGTTTCGATGCCGAGTTGGATACGCATCCGCTTCGCCGGGAGATCATCGCGACGGTCGTAGCGAACGACATGATCAACCTGGGCGGCATCACCTTCGCGTTCCGCACGATGGAGGAGACGTCGGCGAACCAGGCGACGATCGCGCGGGCCTTTGTGGCCCTCCGGGAGATTTTCGAGTTGGACGAGATGGTCGACGAGCTCAACGCGTTGCCGTCATCGTTCCCGACCGCGAAGTGGACGGCGATTCACCTCGACATTCGCCGGCTGCTCGACCGTGCGGTGCGTTGGCAGGTTAACCACGGGGGCAATATGCCCGTCGCCGGTGTGATCGCAAAGTACCAGCCGCAGGTCGCGCTGATGCGCGAGCACCTCGGGGAGTACCTGCAGGGCGCCGACCTCAAACGCCTCGAAACCCAGCAGGAGCAGGCCAGGGAATGGGGCCTGCCCGACGATCTCGGCCGCCGCTGGTCGGAACTCTTCGAGGCGTACGCGCTGCTGGACGTGGCCAAGGTCGCCGCCCGGTCCAACCTTCCGGTCACCGAAGTCGCGGCCATCTACTATGCGGTGTACAACCGGTTCGGTGTCGATAACCTGCTGGAGCGCATCACCAAGCTGCCCCGCAAGGACCGTTGGCAGGCCCTCGCCCGTGCTGCCCTGCGCGACGACCTGTACTCCACGGTCGCCGACATGGCCAGGTCCGTGCTCGATGAAACGGATGCCGGCACCCCCGACGAGCGGCTCCTCACCTGGGAAGCACTCAACGCCGAACAGCTCGGCCGGGCGCGCAGCGTGTTCGAGGAGGTCAACTCCCTCGCGCAGGACGATATGGCGTCCCTGTCGGTAGCCGTGCGGCTGCTGCGCTCCATCGTGCGCCGCTGACCGACTAGCCCGCTGAAGCGCTGGAGCATCCGTTCGAGGGTGCTCCAGCGCTGTGTTGTCGGCGATCCGCCGTCTCAGCCGCGCGACGGCAAGTTGTTGATCCAGTCGCCGAGCATGCTCGCGGTGACGCGCCAGGACCCAGGCTGTTAACGGTAGAAAAACTCTTTGGAGCGCACTAGATCAGCGAGACGATCAGAATGGCAATGGCCAGCCAGAGCGGCATCGCCACAACCAAGAGGATGAGGCCACCCCACTGCAACCGGGTATAGGTCTGCCCGGCGTCGCCGCGCTTTCTGGTGCGCACGATGTCAACCACCGAGACGACCATGCCGATGAACAACAGTGGCGACACGGTCAGCAGCGCAACCAGCAGGCGGGGGTCGGTCGGGAGTGACACGCACACGGCGATGCCCAGAACGCTGTACAACACGAACAGAACGATGCTCACCCACAACGAGAGCGGAAGGCGTCGAGTCGGCTGGGTGATGGATGCGTGCATGGTGCGACCCCCGTTGGTAACTGCGATTTATGACAGTAGCACGCGGGTGAGACCCCTCAGCTGATGCGGCCGAGCGCCACGAGCTTCGTGCGCACCTCGGCGTCGCTCGGCTCCACCATGTGCGTGTCGTCGGGAAACACAATGACCGGAATGTTGGTGCGGCCGCTGATGGCGCGGGCGCGGTCGGCGCCATCCTCGACGAGCAGCAGGTCGACATAGTCGTAGTCCACCTCGAGGCGGTCGAGCAGTGACTTGGAACGACGGCAGTCGCCGCACCACTGGGCTCCATACATCGTGATGCGAGCAGCGGGGGGAGGGGTTTCAGTCATGCCGACGATCCTAGGCGGCGCGCCTGTGTGCCGCGGGTGGACATCCGTTTCAGTCGTGCAGGTGGTCAACCTGCCAGCCGGTGGACTGCTCCAGCAGGTCCAGAATATTCTGAGCGGATGCCCGCGCCTCGGCCGCGCCGCGCGTATCGACGACGTCGATCGCCAACGGCAGGCTTTCGCCGAACTTGGCAATCTCCACCTCGACCCGACCGCCGTCCGGCAGTGCGATGAACGCGTCCGCGGCCGATGTACCACTGACCTCTCGGCTGAGTGCGGTCGCGATGGCCCAGAGGGCATCGGGCTTGGTGCGCTGAACCTGGGCAACGATCGTGGCCGTGAAAGTCATGGGTCTCCGAACTTGGGGATGAGGGACCCAATCAGTAAAGCAGTACCCGTACCCTGAAACCATGCCTTCTTATCGCGTCACCATGAGTATCGACTCCCTGCACCCGGGAACGGAACCCGCCTCGGTCGTGCCGCGGGCCGCAGCGGCGGCGGCCGAATTCACCACGGTGGAGGCCTCCGACCTCACCATCGTTGCCGGTGCGGCCAGGGTCATCGTGCGTTTCACAGCGGATGACGCGGCGTCGGCCCTGCGGATCGGCGCCCACGTGGTGGCGGACCTGCGCGTCGTCGCCGAGTTGCGGGCGTCCCTGGTCACCGAGCGCGTGAAGGGTACCTGGGTGCCGGTGCGCTGAACCGGTGCGGGCGTGGGGACGATACGTCACCCACGCCCGCACCTGCTCGTTACTCGACGGGCGCAGTGACCGTGTTGCTCTGCAGCGTGACGGCCGTCTGAGCCAGCAGTCGACCGTTGATGCTCGCTCCGGTCTTCATAGCGATCATCGTTTGGCTGAGAATGGTGCCTTCGAAGTGTGCGGTCGTACCGATCGCGACGGACCCGGCCACCTGCCAGAACACGTTCTTCGCCTGCGCATCGCCGGCCAGAATCACGTTCTGGGCTGAGGCTTGCTGCAGGTCCTTGGAGATCTGGAAGATGAACACGTCGGTCGAGGATCCGGTCAGTGTGACATCGGTGGAGATGTTCACATCGGTGCCCCACTTGTACAGACCGGGAGTGAGAGTCAGACCACCAATTTCGCCGGCGCCCAGGTTGATGAAGTCGGGGGTCGTTCGGCCGGCGGCATCGGTGTACGCGAGTTCGAGGTCGCTAACGGCCGTGGTGAGATAGGTGTCGTTGGTCACCTTGCACGAGGGGCCTTCGGCGTCCACGGAGTAGATCGTTCCGGTGAGTACCTCGGGGCAGGTGAGGTGGATAGCGGCACCGGTGATGGGGCTGGAACCGACGTTTCCGCTGACGGTCGAGGCGTAGACATCCGTAATTCCGGACTTCGACAGGACGGCAAAAGTCCCGGCCTCGCCGAGGTCGACGGCGGCTCGTGGTGCAGTCTCGTCGGCGACGGCTCCGCCGACTCCGATGCTGCCGACGCCGACTATTGCAACGGCGAGCAGGGCGCCGAGAAGTCGCTTGCGCGACGGTGAAAGCTGTGTGAACGTGCTCATGTGATTTCCCTCTCGAAGGACCCGCACGGTGCGGGCCGGGGCAGGGCCACGCGCTGGCGTGGCCACCGATGCTGTACATCGGGTTTCTCTGGTTGATCGGGCTCGCGGGTAGAAGGCGCCCCCCGAACCCCCGCGATCGATCCCTCCGGGCATGCTACTCGTATGTTTGTTCGCACGCACCGACGACAACGGTTCCAACGCATAGAATCTGTCTAACCCCAGACTAGGGGTATTGGTCCGTGCAGCGTCAGACGACCGGGTCCATCGAGCTCAGGTGGCAGGCGTCGTTCCACATCTGCAGCACCCGGTTCTCGCGTTCCCAGCCGAGGGTGGAGACGGTCGCAGTGCCGAGGCTGAGGTTCTTGCCGGCGATTGCCGGCAGCCCCATCCAGCGCGCGGTCATGATGCGCAGAAAATGCCCGTGGGCGAAAACGGCGACGCGGCCCTCTGCGGCGAGGCATTCCTCGATCGCGAGGTCGGCTCGCGCCCCCACCTCATCAACGGTCTCACCGCCCACAATTGGGTTACCCCACACGGTCCAGCCGGGTATCTCAGAGCGGATGTCCGCGGTGCGTCGGCCCTCATAAACCCCGTAGTCCCATTCGAGCACGTCGTCGCTCGCCACACCCTGGCTGGAGTACCCGGCCCGCTCCATGGTCTCCCAGGCGCGCACGAGCGGGCTGGAGTAGACCCGATCGAAATGCTGGCCGTCCAGCATCTCGCCGAGGGCATCCGCTTGTTGACGGCCGAAATCGGTCAGTGGAACGTCGGTGCGCCCGGTGTGCTGGCCGGAAATGCTCCATTCCGTCTGCCCGTGGCGAATAAGAACGATGTCGTTCTGGGTCATGCTGCTCCCTCGCGGTTGCCGCTGTGCGGCAGGTCAAGTCTACGTTTCGACCCAGCCACAGGTGCCCCGACGGGGGAGCGGACGACCCGCCTGCTACGTTTAATACGCCAGTGCAGGCGCCCTGAGCGACAATGTTGTAGCAATTCAGGGGGAACCATCGTGTCAACTACCACCGAGAAGCGCGCCAGCGGCCCAGCCGCTGCGTTCATGCGCCCGATAAATTCGCTCGTCGAACGATTCATTCCGAGCGCGCTCGTGTTCGTGATCGTGCTGACCGTGATCGTGGCGATTCTGGCCCTGGTGCTCACCGATTCCGGCCCGATCGATGTCGTGCGGAGTTGGGGCGACGGTCTCGCGGGGCTGCTCGCCTTCATGACCCAGATGGCCCTCGTGCTGCTGCTCGGGCACATTCTGGCCAACACGACCCCGGTGCACCGGCTGCTGGTTCGTCTGGGTGCTGTGCCACGCACGGCGCTTCAGGCCTACGTTTTCGTCTTCACCGTCGCCGCGGTGGCGTGCCTGATCACCTGGGGCCTCGGCCTCGTGGTCGGGGGGCTGCTCGCCAAGGAGGTGGCTTTTCAGCTGCGCGCGAAGGGCGTTCCGGTGCACTTCCCGCTCCTGGTCGCCGCCGGCTACTCCGGCTTTGTGATCTGGCACATGGGATATTCCGGGTCGGGACCGCTCACCGCCGCCACCGAGGGCTCCTTCCTGGCCGAGCAACTGGGTCGCACCATTTCGCTCAGCGACACCACCTTCTCGCTGTGGAATATTTTGGCGGCCGTCGCCACCATCGTGGTGGTCGCGCTGGCGCTGGCCCTCGTCGCCCCGCGACGTAACGCCCCGATCTTCGTGCTTGAGGTCGATGCCCGCGATAAGCAGGTCGCCGAAGAACCGGTCGTGACGCCCGCTGACCGCCTCGATGCCAGCCGCATAATGACCCTGATCGTGGGGCTTGCCCTCGTCGCCTACCTGGTCGTTCACTTCGTCGAGGGCGGAACCCTCACGCTCGATATCGTCAACTGGACATTCCTCGCGCTCATATTCCTGCTGGTGCGCAACCCGTTCGAGCTGATTCGGCTGACCAAGGATGCCGCCTCCAACGTCGGCGATATCCTGCTGCAGTTTCCGCTGTACGCCGGCATCCTCGGCATGATGGTCGGATCCGGGCTGATCGGGGTATTCTCCGACTTCTTCGTGAACGTGTCGACTCCGGCGACGTTTGGCGTGATGGCGTTGCTGGCGGCTGGACTGGTGAACTTCTTCGTGCCCTCCGGCGGCGGCCAATTCGCCGTGCAGGGCCCGATCATGCTCGACGCGGCCGAACGGCTCGGCGTTGACCCCTCCGTCGCCATCATGGCCGTCTCCTACGGCGACCAGTGGACCAACATGATTCAACCGTTCTGGGCGCTTCCGCTTCTGGCGATCGCCGGGCTGAAAATGCGCGACATTCTTGGTTACACCACGATCACCTTTCTGGCGGCCGGTCTGGTCTTCATCGCGACGATGTTCATCGTCGGTGCCGGCTAACCCGGCGCAGACTGGATGCCGCCTGCGCATATCCCAATTTGCGATAGAAGTTCAATTTCAACGCGGGAGAGAGCCGTAGGCTTGTCTCAAAGCCATCAAGTCTGAGACGGGTGCCATGAGGGTCATTAGTTACAACCTCCGCAAGAATCGTGCCAGCGGCGAACTGGTCGCGCTGTCCGAGCGTTACAGTCCCAACATTCTCTGCCTGCAGGAATGCAACACCATCGAACTGCCGGCCGAGGTCGGCACTCTGCACCTCGCCGACGCGACCCGGCGCAACCGGCTGGGCCTGGCCATCTACTACAACCGGGACCGCTACACGGCGATCAAGACGCAGGCCTTCGCGCTGAAGAAATCCCTGCATGATCACCTGGCGGCGCCGGCACACGAGCGCCTGATCGCCACCCGCCTGATCGACAACGTCGCCCAGCGTGAGCTCGTCGTCGCATCCTTTCACGCAGCGCCGCTGACCGCGCTCAACTCCCTGCGCCGCAACCAGATTCGCACCGCCCACGAAGAGCTCAGTCTGCTCGGCCCCGGTCTGCCGACCCTGATGGTCGGCGACTACAACTACCCGATCTTCCAGGGCAAGCTCGGCAACAAGGTCAACCAGTCCGGTTACGACCTGACCCTCAGCGACACCCGCACCTACACCCGGTACAAGTTCTTTCGCGGACACTTCGACCTCGCAACCTCGATGGGCCTGGCGATCACCAACGTGGAGACCCTTCCGCAGGGCACCTCAGATCACATGCCCATTCTGGTGACGGCCACCTACCCCGACAAACAACCGATGCAAACGGATGCCGCGCATCACCTGGCCCATCCCGCTACCGGTGAGTCCGTCACGGTCGAAGGCGCCGACTTCACGATCTAGCCCCGCGGCGTCTCGCGCGGTCAGGCGAGCAGTTCGAGCACGCCGCGCACGATCGTCGCAAACGACCCGAGATACGCCACGATCACGAGCAGGCGGCGGGCTACGTGCGGCTCGATCACCCGCGACAGCAGGTCGCCGACGATGAGCCCGACGATGCAGGCACACCCGATCAGAATCCAGACCAGCACGGGCAGCTGCGGCACTCCGGCGGATCCGAAGGCGAATTTGGACGACAGCGAGGCCAACCCGATAGTGAGAAAGTACGGCTGCATGGTCGCGGCGAAGGACCGCTGCGGCCAGCCGGTGGCGATCGCGTAGATGCTCACCGCCGGGCCGCCGACGCCGGCCGTCGTGTTCATGACCCCGCTGGTCATGCCGGCCATCACGCGAAAACTCAGTCGGTCCCGCACGACCACCCGGCCGAGATTCACCGATACGGTCAGCCCGGCGGCCACGAGTACACCGATCGAGATCTCAAGCCAGGCCACCGGTACGAACTGCAAAACGTAGGAGCCCGGCACGATGCCGATCACGGCGCAGACCGCCAGAATTCCGTAGCGCCGCCAGTCCACGTCTCGAAACACGCGCGTCAGGATCACGCCGGCGGTAAGCGCCCCGCAGACGTTGACGACGATGACGCCGTCAATCGGCCCCAACAGCAGCACCAGAAAGGGCGCAGCGACCAGGGCGAACCCCATGCCGGTGATGCGCTGCATGCTCGAGCCGATCAGCACGGCCGCAATCACCAGAACGGTCGTCCACACGGTACGGTCTCCCAGCTCGGTTGTTGCACCCAACGATACCGGCCCAGACCACACCAACCGACGTCGCGGACGCGTGGGCTACCGTTAATGCGGGGCCGCCGCACGGCAGTCACCCGACAAATCGACGAAAGGATAGTGGATGCCCCACGCGAGCCTGCCCACCGAGAACGTTCTGCAGGGGCGCACCTTCGATGCCGTGCTGTTCGATATGGACGGCACCCTCATCGACTCCACGCCGGCGGTCGACCGCTCCTGGGCTGCCTGGGCGCGGGAATGGGGAGTGGCGAAGGACGACACCGCCCACGGCCGTCCGGCGCGCGACATTATCGAGGAACTGGTACCGGCCGACCGGGTAGACGAAGCCATTGCCCGCGTCCTCGCGCTCGAAACAGCCGACACGAACGATATCACCGTGCTGCCCGGCGCCGCCGCGCTCATGACGAGCCTGCCCGAAGCCCGGCGCGCGATCGTCACGTCCTGCGCCCGGCCGTTGGCCGAAGCGAGGCTGGCAGCATCCGCTTTTCCGGCACCCGCGGTGATCGTGACCATCGATGACACTCCGAACGGCAAGCCCGAGCCCGACCCGTTTTTGGAGGGGGCGGCGCGGCTTGGCGTAGACCCGAGCCGCTGCCTGGTGATCGAGGACGCACCCGCCGGTTTACGGGCCGGTCGCGCCGCCGGCTGCACCACGATCGCCGTCACCGGAACCTACCCAGCCGCCGAGCTCGACGCCGATCTGGTCGTGCCCGGGCTCGACTCGCTGCGCATTGAGGTCACGCCTGACGGTTTGATCGTTCACGTGGAGTCACCGAAAAGCTAAGAACGGTCACCGCCCGGGCTCAAATGAACGTAACGTTAATAGGCGGTATGCACGTTCGGCTTTTCCGGGTGGCGCGAGTACGCGAAGAGAAAGGTTTTGGCACTTGGACGACGAATGCATCCACGGACTTGAGGGCAAATTGTGCGCCCTGTGTTATCCCAAAGTCGTTACTGAGCCCCTGGTGCCGGTGAAGAAGACCCGCGCTCCCAAGCTGTCGTCCCTGCGCGACCCGCTGCCCACGGCGGCTACACCGCCCGCCCGCGCGCCTCGCCCGGTTCGCGTGGCCGGCGCTCCCCGCCCGGTGCGCGCCGAGAAGGTCTCGACCGACAACGTCGACGAGCAGCGCGTGTACCACCTCACCCACATCAGCAACCTCGCCGCCATTCTGCGCGACGGATGCCTGTTCGCCAACGCTGCGCTCACCACCCGACCCGCCGTGGACATCTCGGCGCCCGCCACGCGCGAATCGCGTCGCGACGCCCTCGTCGCGGGAACTGACCGGAGTGTCGCCGAGTACGTGCCGTTCTTCCTGTCGCCGAATGCGACCGTGTGGGAGAGCATTCGTGCCGAGTCCACCGACCCGCGCCTCGCCCTCGACGCCCACGGCTCCGAAGCCTTCGCCTTCGTCATGCTCGTGAGCACCGTGAAGAAGATCAACGACGGGCTCGCAGCTGTAACGGATGCTTCCACCACCGACGACGAGACCCCCCTCGTTCCCAGCCTGGTCGCCGTCACCAACGGTGATGCGGCCGGATCGCTCACCCGATTCGGTGCCACACCGGCCACGGCCGAGCGCATGCTGCAGACGCTCCGCGCCGAAGCCGATGGCACGATGATTCTCGAAGCCGAGCTGCTCGTTCCCGACTCTGTCCCGATGGAGCTGGTGACGCTCATCGGCGTCTGCAACGACAATGTGCGCGAGACGGTTCGGGGCATCCTGAAGGCGAGCGCGTTCAAGCCCAAGGTCGCGGTCTACCCGCCGTGGTTCCACAGCTCGGCCGACGCCGAGTAGTCCGACCCTTTTCTGACCGGGCCCGGGCCCGGAAACGGGGCCCATGTTCTATCGTGGGCCCCGTTCCCTAAGGTGGGCCCGGGGGTGGATGCGTGCGTGGGTCCGACCGCGACTGCGGATGCGGGCGTGGGCCCGGTCGCGGGATGGCCCGGCTATGGGTTCTGCTACACGACCCCGAGGGGCACGTGTTCGCCGGCGGGTAGCTCCACCCGAATGCCGTCGCCCGGTTTCACGACCCCGCCCGTGACGACGACGCCCATGATGCCGCCGCGGCGGTGCACTGTGCCGACGGCATCCGTTGTGATGAGTTGCTTCATCAGGCCTTTTTGGTAGCCGTTGATGAGCGAGCACGGGCTGCGCATGCCGGTGATCGAGACCACGGCGTCGGCGCCGAGATGCAGCCGGGTGCCGAGCGGTAGGGTCATCAGGTCGATTCCGGCGGTGGTCACGTTCTCGCCGAGCTCGCCCGGCGTCACGGTATACCCGGTCGGCACGAGGTCGTCGAACAGCTCGGCGGCCATGAAGTGCACCTGGCAGAGGTTCGGTGCCAAGGGGTTGCGCTTCTTCGCGTAGCGGTGCTGCACGGTGACTCCGGCGTGGGAATCGCCCTCGACTCCGATTCCAGCCAGCAAACGGATGCTGGCCACCGCCGGCTTGCTGAACCGGTGCAGGTCGTCGCGGCTGACCGAAACGACCGTGCCGGGGCGCTTGTCGTGTGTCATGCAGACGAGTCTGCCACAGGCGCACGCGCGTTCGAAGGCATGCCAGCAGCCCTGTAACCGGATACGTCACCGTGTCTGTGTAAACCCGTTGACGCGGCACCGCCCGAGGCCTACATTGCATCAATGGAAAGGTTTCTCAATGACCAGTGTTGCGCCCGCCAATAACGACCAGCCCAACGAATCCGCGTCCGTTTTTCCGCGCGCGGAAGACGTCGCGCCGCACATTGCGCGTCCGTACCGAGCTCTCGAACGCGAACTGGAACGGGCGGTGCGCGATCGGGTGGAGGTCAACCTCCGGGTGACCGCGGCGGTCAACGCCATGCGCGACGGTGGATGCTCCTGGGCCGACATTGCACGAATTCTCGGTACCGCTCCGCAGACCGCACACAAGAAGTACAGCAAGCCGCGCCCGCCGCGAGGCGACTGAGGGGCGAGCGGCCATCAGCACGCCCGAAAACCGGGGGGCCACACGTCGGTCGGGTCAGCGGTCGCCCAATGGGGGTGGTGGAATTCTGGACCAGATTCGCCTCCGGTGATATAGTCTCGAGTCAAATTCCCCCCAATTGAGAGGACACCATGAAAGCCTCAGAAACACTCAGTAATAACCTGCAGTCCGTTCTGGTCGACCTGATCGAGCTGCACGTGCAGGGAAAACAGGCGCACTGGAACGTCGTTGGAAAGAACTTTCGCGACCTGCACCTGCAACTCGACGAGATCATTCTCGATGCGCGCGAATTCTCCGACGAAGTAGCCGAGCGGATGCGCGCCCTCGACGCCATGCCCGATGGCCGCAGCGAGACGGTCGCCAAAACCACCCATCTGCCCAAGTTTCCCGATGGCGAAGTCGACACGGCGGAGGCGGTGACGCTCATCACCGAACGACTCGATGCCACCGTCGACAATATTCGCCAGGTGCACGATGAGGTCGATGAGGAAGACCCCACGAGCGCGGATATTCTGCACGCGTTCATCGAGAAGCTCGAGCAGTATTCCTGGATGGTCAGTGCGGAGAACCGTAAACCGCGCAAGCGCGCAGCACTGAAATCCGCCTCGCGGGCGTCGTAACACATCGGTTGAGGCCGCGTGGGTCGAGGGGGAGTAATGAGGCTTGAATCGCAGCTTCCACCGGCCCCGCTCAGTGCCGCTGCATTAGAGGTCAACGGTGACGCGCAGCGGGCGATTGCACTGGCGAGCAGTCTCGCATCCGTTCCCCGCCCGGGGGAGGGAAAAACGGCCGTTCTGTTCGACACACTGTGCACGCTCGCGTCGGCCGACCTCACGGCAGCACGAGTGGCCGAGGCGCACCTCGATGCGCGGGCGATTCTCGCCCAGGCCGGCCAGGACGCCCAGCCCGATCACTCCTGGGGCGTGTTCGCCGCGGAGACCGCCGGCACCGTGCTCACAGCGACGCGAGAGGGCGACCGCTGGCGGCTCGACGGCACCAAGCCGTGGTGTTCCCTCGCCGGACTGCTGACTCACGCGCTGGTCACCGCCCACGTCGGCGAACACGGCAGACGCTTGTTCGCCGTCGATCTGCGGCAGGCCGGCATTACGGTACATGACGAGCTGTGGATCGCCCGCGGCCTGCCGCAGGTGAAGAGCGGCCCGGTCGATTTCGACGGTGTTGGGGCCGATGCGGTTGGTGATGAGGGCTGGTACCTGCGCCGGCCTGGGTTCGCCTGGGGCGGTATCGGAGTCGCCGCCGTGTGGTGCGGCGGTGCCGTCGGCCTGGCACGCACCCTCTACGACTCGACCCAGGGGCGCGCCCCCGACCAGATTGCGCTCGCCCATCTCGGCGCTGTCGACGTGGCAGTGAGTACTGCGGTGACGGCACTGGCCGCCGCCGCGGCCGCGATCGATGCCGGCGAGGCCGACGGACCGGCCGGTTCCCTCCTGGCCGCCCGGGTGCGCGGGATCGTCGCCCGCGCGGCCGAAGACGTCATATTCCATATCGGGCATGCCCTCGGACCGGCGCCGCTGGCCCTGAACGATCGGCACGCGCAGCGGGTCGCCGATCTGCAGCTGTATGTACGCCAGCACCATGCCGAGCACGATGACGCTGCGTTGGGACGCATGCTCGTAACGAAGGGGAGTGCACCGTGGTGACATTCAGCAACGTCGATGGCGGAACACCCGAGAAGAGCTGGCAGGCAGCGAACTGGCCGGACCGGTTCGCCGCGCTGAGCACGGACGGGCTCGGCCGTCTCGTCGTGGTCGCGGCGCATCCGGACGACGAAAGCCTCGGCGTTGGCGGATTGATCGCGCACGTTGCGGGGCTCGACGTGCCGATCGTGGTCATCATACTCAGCAACGGCGAGGCGTCTCACCCGAACTCCCCGACCCACGACCAGGCCCGACTCGCCCAGATCCGCCGCATCGAAGTGACGGATGCTCTCGCACACCTGGCACCGAACGCGCAGGTGCACCTGCTCGAGCTCCCCGACGGCAAACTCGCCGAGCACATCGACCTGGCCGCCGGGGCGATCATCGAGGCGATCGGCGACGTGGACGCGTCGACCTGGGTGGTGGCACCGTGGCGAGCCGATGGGCATCCGGATCATGCGGCAGCCAGCGCGGCCGCCGACCGAGCCGCACGAGAACGCAGCGCCCGCCTGTTCGAGTACCCGATTTGGGCCTGGCACTGGTCAAACCCGGATGCCCCCATCTGGTCGGACTCCACCGTGCGCGTCTTTGATCTGCTGCCGACCGAGCGCAAGGCCAAGGCGCGCGCTCTGGAGCTGCATCGTAGTCAGGTCGGCCCGTTGTCGGATTCGTTCGGCGACGAAGCGATCCTACCGGCCGGTTTTCAGGAACATTTCATGCGCACCTTCGAGACCCTCATCGAGGTGACCGTGAAAAAATCCGGAGGTGCGCCAGCGCGCCCGCAAACGGATGCCCCCGCACCCGCCGACCCGAATCACACGCTCACGACCGGGTACTTTGACTCGATCTATTCCTCGGGTCCGGATCCGTGGGGGTTCGAGACCCGCTGGTACGAGAAGCGCAAACGAGCCGTCCTGATCGCGGCGCTGCCCCGGCAGCGCTTCGGCGGAGCCCTCGAACTCGGCTGCTCGAACGGTGTGCTCACGGCCGAGCTGGCCGAACGGTGTGACACCGTGCTCGGCATCGATCTGATCGAACAGCCGCTCAGCATTGCACGAGCGCGACTCGCCGGCCAGCCCGGCGTGAGGTTTGAGCGGCGAACGGTTCCGGCGGACTGGCCGGAGGGGGAGTTCGACCTGATTGTGCTGTCCGAGGTCGGATATTACTGTTCCAGTGCCGACCTGCGGCGACTGCTCGAGCGCTGCCGGGCCAGCCTCGCCCCCGACGGGGTTCTGGTGGCCTGCCATTGGCGACACCCGGTAGCGGAGTGTCCCCTCACTGGCGATGCTGTGCACACGCAGCTCACCCACGTGGTCGGGCTGCAGCGCACCGTGCATCACCTCGAGCGCGACTTCGTGCTCGAGGTGTATGAACCCCGGCCCGCACTCTCGGTCGCGCAGCGCGACGGCCTCGTGCCGTGAGCATACAAACAAGTCCGTCGAGCCCCGAATTCGTCACGATCGTGGTGCCGGTGCGCAACGAGGAGGTCCTGCTGCCGCGCGCCCTGGCAGCACTCGCCGTGGCGATCGACGCGCTCAACGTGCTGCCGCAGCCGGACCGCCCAGCCGTGTCGGTGTTGCTGGTCCTGGACCAGTGCACCGATTTATCGGCCCGAGTCGCCGCACTCTGGCCCGACTTCGACCGAGTTGAAATTGAGGCCGGCGCCGTCGGCGTGGCGCGTCGGTTCGGTGTGCAGCGCGCGCTGCACCGGCTGGAAGCGGTCTCGGCGTCGGGTGCGGCGGCATCCGCTGTGGGTGATGGCCAAGCCGAGCGAATCTGGATCGCCAGCACCGACGCGGACTCGGCCGTGCCGCCGAACTGGCTGATCACCCAGTTGGCGTTTGCCCGCAACGGTGTCGATCTGGTACTCGGAACGGTGCATCCCGACGACGACCTGGCCGCCCACGAGCTGGTGAACTGGGAGTCCCTGCACACGATCGGTGAAGGGCATCCGCACGTTCACGGCGCCAATCTGGGCGTGCGGGCTGATCGATACCTGGCCGCCGGCGAATTTGCGCCGGTCGATTGTGATGAAGACAGGCTTCTCGTGGCAGCCCTGCGTGAACTGGGGGTCGCCGAGGCACGCACGGCGTTGATTCCGGTGCTGACCTCGGGACGACGCGTCGGCCGAGCCCCGGCGGGATTCGCCGAGTACCTGCGCGAACACATCAACCCCGATTGGGCTGACACCGAAGCGGCGCACTGATTCGCAGGCCAGCTTTCGTACAAGCCTCTGGCGTGGCGTGGCCTGAAAGTGGAAGAATAATCGAATGACTTATCTTCCCAATGACTCTCGATATGAGTCCATGCCCTACCGTCGCGTCGGACGCAGCGGCCTCAAACTTCCCGCCATCTCCCTCGGACTGTGGCAGAATTTCGGCGATGACAAGCCGCTCGCAACGCAGCGGGCCATTTTGCGCCGGGCCTTCGACCTCGGCATCACCCACTTCGACCTCGCCAACAACTATGGCCCCCCGTACGGCTCAGCCGAAACGAACTTCGGTCAGTTGTTCCGCGAAGACTTCGCTGCCCACCGGGACGAGGTCGTGCTCTCGACCAAGGCGGGCTACGACATGTGGCCGGGCCCTTACGGAAACTTCGGCAGCCGCAAGTACCTGCTGTCGAGCCTCGACCAGTCGCTCGGCCGCATGGGCGTCGACTACGTTGACATCTTTTACTCCCACCGCGCCGACCCAGACACCCCGCTCGAAGAGACGATGGGCGCGCTGCACACCGCCGTCACGAGTGGCCGCGCCCTGTATGCCGGGATCTCCTCGTACTCGCCGGAGCGCACCCGCCAGGCCGCGGCGATTTTGGCCGACCTCGGCACACCGTTGCTGATTCACCAGCCCTCGTACTCTATGTTCAACCGGTGGGTTGAGGGCGATCTGCTCGATACCCTTGAAGACATCGGAGCCGGTTGTATTGCGTTCTCGCCGCTGGCGCAGGGCCTGCTCACCGACCGCTACCTCGGGGGAATCCCTTCGGACTCCCGCGTCGCGCGGGAGGGTTCGGCCAAGAAGTCCATGGTGAGCACCGAGGCGCTCGTGCACATCCGGGCGTTGACCGAGATCGCCGTCGAGCGCGGTCAGTCGCTCGCCCAGATGGCCCTGGCCTGGGTCCTGCGCAACTCCGAAGTGACCAGCGCGCTCGTCGGCGCATCGTCGGTCGCCCAGCTCGAAACGAACGTGGGCGCTCTGCAGAACCTCGAGTTCAGCGCTGCGGAGCTGACCGCGATCGACGTGCACGCCGTCGACAACGGCATCAACCTGTGGGCAGCCTCAAGCGACGTCTAGCCCCTCCCGCCGGCTTTCGTCCGGGCCGGCGAACGGAAGTGGCGGTGACGCTCTGACCAGGGGCGGCGGTCAGGGCTCGAGCAGGCCGCGAATGTCGTCGGCGGTCAGCGCGGTGCTGAACAGGGCGTCGTCGTCGAGCACCGCGCTGAACAGCTGCGCCTTCTGGGCCTTGAGCGCCATCACTTTCTCCTCGATCGTGCCGGTCGCGACCATCCGGTAGACCATGACGTTGCGGGTCTGGCCGATGCGGTGGGTGCGGTCAACGGCCTGCGCCTCGGTCGCCGGATTCCACCAGGGGTCGAGCAGAAAAACATAGTCGGCTTCGGTGAGGTTGAGGCCGAAGCCGCCGGCTTTCAGGCTGATCAGAAACACCGGGGCCGCGCCGCTCTTGAACCGGTCGATCACCTCGCTGCGCCGTAGCGTCGACCCGTCGAGGTAGCAGTACGGAACGCCCAGAGCGTCCAGCCGGGCGGCGGTGAGCTTCAGAAACGACGTGAACTGGCTGAAAATCAGGGCCTTGTGCCCCTCGGCGATGACGTCATCGAGCTGCTCGAACAGGGCGTCGAGCTTGCTGGAGCGCACGCCGGCATATTTCTTATCGACCAGCGAGGCGTCGAGGCTCAGCAGTCGCAGCAGGGTGAGTGAGCGAAAAATAATGAAGCGGTTTTTGTCGAGGTCCTCGATCAGCCCATACAGTTTCTGCCGTTCGCGCTGCAGGAACGTGTCGTAGAGCTTCTGGTGCGCCGAGTTCAGCGCGATCTGCAGTTCCTGTTCCTGTTTCGGCGGCAAATCGCGGGCGACGACCTCTTTGGTGCGGCGCAAAATCAGCGGGCGGATGCGCCGGCGCAGCTTGGCGAGCCGCTCCGGGCTCGATCCACGGGTCACCGGTCGCACGTAGTCCTCGGTGAATTTGCGCGCGGACGCGAACAGTCCGGGCGCGACGATGCTGAACAGTGACCACAGGTCCATCAGGTTGTTCTCCAGCGGAGTGCCCGTGATCGCCAGTTTGAATGGTGTGTTCAGCTCTTTTGCGCAGGCGTAGGCGCGGCTGGTGCGGTTCTTCACGAACTGCGCCTCGTCGAGGACGAGGCCGGCCCAATTCAGGGCTTGGTAGGCGTCGAAGTCGAGACGGAACAGAGCGTAGGAGGTGACGAGCACGTCGACGTCGGCGGCGGCATCCGCTAGCTGCGTGCGGCTTTTGGCCTCGGTCGCCGTCACCGTGCGTATCCGCAGCCCGGGAGCGAACCGGGTGGCTTCGTTCAGCCAGTTCATGACAACGGATGTCGGCGCCACCACCAGAAACGGCCTCGAGTCGCGCGCGTGCACCAGCAGCGCGAGGGTCTGCAGGGTCTTGCCGAGCCCCATGTCGTCGGCGAGCACCCCGCCGAGCTGGTGCTTCCAGAGGAAGGCGAGCCAGGCGAACCCCTCCTGCTGGTAGGGGCGGAGGGTCGCGTGCACGCCAGCGGGGAGGTCGACCGGGTCGATCCCGGTCAGATCTTTCAGACCGGCGGCGGCCGCTCGCCACGACACGGCCGGAACGGTCTCATCGGCGAGATCTTCAAAATCGCTCCACAGGCTGGCCTGATAGCGGCTGATGCGCAGGCCGGTCTCCCATTCGCGCAGCGCGCGGCCCTCGCTGATGAGCTCGTGCAGCCGCTCGAATTCGGGTTGCTGCAGGGAGAGATAGCTGTTGTCGACCAGCTTCAGCCGCGTCTGCCCCTTGGCGAGGGCCTTGAACAGCGGGCCGAACGGCACCGTGATCGCGCCGACCGTGACGATCACGCCGAGGTCGAACCAGTCGCGCTGGTCGGTCTCGACCGTCGTGATCACGAGGTGGGGCGTTTCGGTGCGCTCAAAGTCGTCGGGCAGCGCCTCGGGAAAGCGCACCGAGGAATCCACGCTGGTGACCACGACCGTGCGCTGCAGCGCCGGGTAGACGGAGCCGAGAAACTCGGCCTTGTCTTCGGCGGGAACGCTCGCCGCCTCGACCTGCCCGACCAGGTGACGCTGCTCGCCGCTCAGCGGGCCGGCGGCCGGCGCGAGCGTGAACACGGTCGGCGTGCCGAACCGCACGCTGTAGATGCCGTGGCCGGCGATGACTCCGGCGGCCTCGAGCGGATGGTCGACGCCGTCGATCTGCAGGCGGGACTGCAGGAGTAGCGGGCCGGCAGCATCCGTTTGCGAGGCATCGAGACTGATCTCGGCGAGCGAACCGATGCGTACGACGACGTCTTTTTTGTTGCCGACGAAGCCGATGCCGAGCTGCTCGGCCTCGCGCAGCAGTGGCCACAGCAGCGGGCTGGTGAAGTTGTCGAGGTAGATCCAGTCGGTTTCCTGGCTCGTGTAAACCTCGCGCACGGCCTTGTATAGGGCGGCGAACTGGGAGATCCAGCGGTGGTGTTCGGGGTCGAGGTTGAACCGGTTGAGCTGAAAAGTGAGGTGGCTCCAGGTGACGTTGCTGCGCACCCAGTTGCCCTGCGCATTGTGGATGACCGGGCGAACGCCGAGCCGATAGTCGCCGTGCCCGGCCACGAGCGCCTTCACCGGTTTAGCGGTCGGCCCGCGCCAGCGGTCGTTGGTGCGCGGAGTCTGCTCGCGCAGCTCGAACTGCAGCCCCATCGGCACTTTCGGTCCCGTGGCCAGCGGTCTCGGCTGCCCAAAATTACCGATCCGCAGGCCAGCGGATGTCGGCGGTTCCCCCGGCAGCACCAGCCGCTTCCAGGCTGGGGTGCCCTCTGACATTTCTAGCTCTCGGGCACGTTCAGGCCGGCGGTGTCGAGCACCCAGGCGTAGTTGAACGCGCGTTCGTGCCAGGCACTGTACCGACCGGAGACTCCGCCGTGGCCGGCCGACATTTCGGTCTTGAGCAGGGCATCCGCTCCCACCTCGCGCAGCTTGGCCACCCATTTGGCCGGCTCCACATAGAGCACCCGGGTATCGTTCAGGCTGGTCACGGCGAGAATCGCCGGGTAGGCGACGTTCCGCACGTTCTCGACGGGGGAGTAGGACTTCATGTAGGCGTACACCGCGGCGTCGTGCAACGGGTCACCCCATTCGTCCCACTCGATCACGGTCAGCGGCAGTGACGGGTCGAGAATCGAGGTCAACGCATCGACGAACGGCACCTCGGCGAGGATGCCGGCGAACAGCTCGGGCGCGAGGTTGGCGACGGCGCCCATGAGCAGTCCGCCGGCGCTGCCGCCCTCGGCGACCAGCCGGGCCGGGGTGGTGAAGTCTGCGTCGATGAGGTGCCGGGCGCAGCTCACGAAGTCGGTGAAGGTATTGCGCTTGGTCGTGGTTTTGCCGGTTTCATACCAGGTGCGGCCGAGTTCGCCGCCGCCGCGCACGTGCGCGATGGCGAAGATCATGCCGCGGTCGAGCAGGCTGAGCCGGGCGATGCCGAAGCCGGGGTCGATGCTGTGCTCGTAGGATCCGTAGCCGTAGAGCAGGGTCGGCGCCGGGGTTCCGGGCGTGACGAGGTCGCGGCGGTAGACCAGCGAGATCGGCACCCGGGTACCGTCCTCGGCGGTCGCCCACTCGCGGCGCTGCTCATAGAGCGCCGGATCGTAGCCGCCGAGCACGGGCTGCTGCTTGAGCAGGCGTCGTTCGCCGGTCGCGACGACGAGGTCGTAGACCGTTGACGGGGTGATGAAGCTCGTGAAGCCGAACCGCAGGGTCGGCTGGGTCCACTCCGGGTTGCCGGCTGAACCGACGGCAAACAACGGTTCGTCGAAGTCGAGCTCGGTCAGGCCGCTCGCGTCGTGTCGGTCGATGGCGAGGCGGGTGAGGCCGTCGCGGCGGTACTCGACGACGAGAAAGTCGGCGAAGGCATCGACGCTTTCCAGCCGGATCTGCGGGTCGTGCGGCAGCAGCATCCGCTTCTCGCCTTGCGGGTCTGCGGCTGCGACGCTGACCAGTTCGAAATTGACGGCCGCGCCGCCGTTGTGCACGATCAGCAGGCGGTCTTCCGCGGCGATCACGGCGTGCTCGACATCGTATTCCACGTTGTCCTGGCGCGGCCAGACCACGGCGAAGTCGCCGGTGGGGTTGCTCGCGTCGAGCACCCACGATTCGGTCGTGACGCTGGATCCGGCCTCGATCATGAGGAATTTGCGGCTGCGGGTGATGCCGACGCCCACCCAGAATCGTTCGTCGGGCTCGTGAAAGATGCTGGCGTCAGCGACTTCAGCGGCACCGATTTCGTGCCGCCATACGGTGTCCGGGCGCCAGGCGTCGTCGACGGTGGTGTAGAAGAGGTAGCGTCCGCTCGGGTCGAACAGGGCGCCGGCGCTCGTGTTTTCGATCGTGTCTGGCAGGTTCTCGCCGGTCGCGATGGTGCGCACCCGAATCGTGTAGCGTTCGTCGCCCTCCACGTCGACGGCGTAAAGGAGCTGGGTGCCGTCGTCGCTGAGGTCGAAGCTGCCGAGCGAGAAGAACTCGTGGCCGGCCGCTTCGACGTTGTCGTCGAGCAGGATCTGCTCGCCGGGCACGCTCTGGTTGGTGCCGAGCACGGGCGCCGCCCAGTCATCCGGGCCGCTGATCGGTGCGCGACAGTGGATGCCGTATTCCTGGCCCTCGACCGTGCGGGTGTAGTACCAGAAGTCGCCGCGACGCACCGGAACGCTCAGGTCGGTCTCCTGGGTGCGGTTCTTGATCTCGGTGAAAATCTGCTGCCGGAGTGGTTCCTGGGTGGCGGTGCGGGCCTCGGTGTAGCTGTTCTCGGCCTCGAGGTGGGCGATGACCTCGCGGCTGTCCTTGTCGCGCAACCACTCGTAATCGTCGACGTAGACGTCGTTGTGGTGCTCGCGGCGTTGCGGCTTCTTGGTTGCCAGGGGAGGGGTGATCGGGCCAGAGGTCATCCCCCCAGCGTAGTTTGCCGCGTCTCGCCAGAGCGGGAAAAAGGTTGCTTCGGGTGTGCTGAAGCAGCTATTTTCTCGCTTTCGCGGTTCAGTCCACCCGCACTCCCCGTCTCCAGACGCTTGCGGTCAGCGGCACGCCGGGGCGGTAGGCCAGGTGCGAGATCGACGGGGCGTTCAGAACCTGCAGGTCGGCCAGGCCGCCGACCCACAGCGAGCCGACGGCATCCGTTCCCTGATCGCGGCCGAGCGACGCCGCTGCACCACGGGTCGCCGCCCAGACCGCCTCGGTCACGGTCAGCCCCATCTGCAGCACGGCGGTCGCCACGCAGAACGGCATCGACGTGGTGTACGAGGTGCCTGGATTGCAATTGGTCGCCAGGGCGATGGTCACACCGGCGTCGAGCAGCTGGCGGGCCGGCGCAAACGGTTGCCGGGTGGACAGATCGCAGGCCGGCAGCAGCGTGGCGACCGTGGCCGACGCCGCCAACGCGTCGATATCGGATGGCTCCAGGTAGTTGCAGTGGTCAACGCTGTGCGCGCCGAGTTCAGCGGCCAGCCGCACGCCGCCACTGAAGCCGAGCTGGTTGCCGTGCACGCGCAGCCCGAGGCCGGCGGCCCGGCCGGCCAGCAGCACCTCACGGGTCTCCTCCACGTCGAACGCGCCCACCTCACAGAACGCGTCGATGAACTGCACGTAGGGAAGCACCGCGGCGAGCATCGGCCCGGTGACGAGGTCGAGGTAGTCGCGACGATCCAGCCCATTCGGCACGATGTGGGCGCCGAGATAGCTGACGACGTCGGCGACACGGGCGGCGGCCCGGGCCGACCGCGCTTCACTGTCCACGTCGAGCCCATACCCGGTTTTGGTCTCGAGAAAGGTGGTGCCCTGCGTTTCGGCTTCGTGGCGCAGGCCCCGCGCTGTGGCTACAAGCTGCTCCTCGGACGCCGCGCGGGTTGCGGCGACGGTCGTGTTGATGCCGCCGGCGGCATACTTCTGGCCGGCCATGCGGGCTTCGAACTCTGCCGAACGGTCGCCGCCGAATACGAGGTGGGTGTGGGAGTCGACCCAGCCGGGCAGAACGGCGCGGCCATCGACATCCGTTCGACGATCGGCAGCGGGGGCCGAGCTGGCCGCACCGATCCAGAGGATGCGGCCGTCGCCGATGACGAGTGCCGCGTCGTGCCGGCGCTCGCCGGACTCATCGTGCGTGGTCAGTTCACCGATTCCGGTGATGAGCTCGGTGCCGCTCATTCGCCGAGCCTTCCAAGCGCGTCGGCCATCAGCTCCGACGGCCGCGCGCCGCAGACCAGCCGACCGCCATCGGCCACGACCTGCCCGCCCACGATGACCCGCAGCACATCGGAGGCGGTCGCGGTCAGCGGCAGCTGCTCGACAGACGATCCGACCGTGCGCACGCCAGCGGTGCTGATCTCGACCAGATCGCACGGGTCGCCCTCGCGCATCGTGAGACGGCCGAGCCCGAGCGAGGCATAGCCGACGCTCGTGGCCGCGGTGAGGAGGGCGGTCGGGGCAAAGCGTCCGCGCTGTCGCGAGGCCAGCCGCTCGCCCATTTCCAATCCGCGCATCTCCAAAAACGGGTCGATGACGGCGTGCTGATCGGAGCCGAGGGCAATCGGACAGCCCGCCTCGGCCAGGGCCAGCGCCGGACCGATTCCGTCGCCGAGATCGGCCTCGGTGGTCGGGCACATTACGACGGTCACGCCGGCGTCGCCGAGCAGCGCGCGGTCCGCGTCGCTCAGATGCGTCGCGTGCACCACACTCAGTCGCGGTGCGAGGGCACCGAGCGAATCGAGCACACCGGTCGGGGTCAGGCCATACGCCGCGAGGCAATCCGCGTTCTCCTGCGGCTGCTCCGACAGGTGCACGTGCAGCGGAACATCCGCCGGCAACCCGGCGAGCACTTCACGCATCGCCTCGGGCGTGACGGCACGCACCGAGTGCAGCGCGGCGCCGAGCGTCACGAGGTCGTCGTTCCCCAGTGCTGCGCGCAGCGAGTGCCATCGGGCCAGCCAGCCCGCAGCGTCAAAGTCGCCGAATGCCCGCTGTTCGGGTGCCAACTCCTGCCCGATTCCGCCCTGCAGATACACCGTGTCGAGCAGCACCAAACGGATGCCGACGGCCCGCGCCGCCGCCGCAAGCGCCAGTTCCATGGCGTGCTCCGTCTCATACGGTTCGCCATTCGCGCGGTGATGCAGGTAGTGAAACTCACCGACGGCGGTGTAGCCGCTCACGAGCATCTCGGCGAACACCGCCGTCGCCAGCGCCTGGTACTTCAGGGGGTCGAGCTGCGCGGCGACCCGGTACATTCGCTCGCGCCAAATCCAAAAATCGCCACCCTCCGCGTGGGTCTGACCGCGCAAGGCCCGGTGAAACGCGTGCGAGTGCGCATTACCGCACCCCGGCAACACCGTTCCCAAACGGATGTCCGCGGCCTCCGCCCCGTGAATCTGAACCCGAGAGATGCGACCGTGGTCGTCGACCTCGAGCCTCACCCCGGTCACGGCGACCCCGTCGATCAGCAGGGTTTCGCACCAGAAGTTGCTCATAGCAGATCCCGTAGCAGCAGTTCGAGCGCGTCGATGCCGGCCACGCAGTCCGCGGCTTCGGCGAATTCCTCCGGCGCGTGGGAGATTCCGGTCGGGTTGCGCACGAACAGCATTGCACTCGGCACGTGGGCGGCGAGCACGCCGGCATCGTGGCCGGCTCCGGTTGACAGTTGCGGCACCTGGCCGAGCGCTTGCGCGAACCGCTCGCGCAAGCCGGGGGTGAACTGCACGGCGCCGGCCCAGGATTCCTCGATGAGGGTGACGGAGCATCCGTTCTGCTGGGCGGCCTGCTGGGCGCGGGCTGCAATGTCGGCCACGAGCAGGCGGGTTTCTTCGTCGGTCTCGGCGCGGGCGTCGAGCCAGGCGTGCACCGAACTGGCGATGACGTTGGTTCCGCCGGGGATCGCTTCGATGCGGCCTATCGTCGCCCGGGTTCCCGGGCGACCCAGAGCGGCGGCCTGCACACCCACGATGGCCTGGGCAGTGGCAACCATCGGGTCGCGGCGCTCGATCATGGTGGTCGCGCCGGCATGATTACCCTGGCCGGTGACGGTGAGGCGCCAGCGACCGTGGGCCAGAATCGATGATGCCACGGCCACCGGCTGGTCGAGGTCGATCAGGCCGCGGCCCTGCTCGACGTGCAGCTCGATGAACAGTCCGATGCGTTCTAGTGCAACGAGGTCGACGCCGAGGTGCGCCGGGTCGACACCAACTTTCCGGGCGGCCTCGGCCAGCGTGACGCCGTCACGGTCGGTCAAGGCGCGGGCCTGATCGGCGTCGATCGCGCCGGTGAGCAGCCGGGAGCCGAGACAGGCGATGCCGAAACGGGAGCCCTCTTCCTCGGCGAACATCAGCACCGCGCACGGCCGGGTCGGCACGAACCCGCTCGCCTGTATCCGGCCGATGGCCTCGAGCGAGGAGACCACGCCGAGCGGCCCGTCGTAGGCGCCGCCGCCGGGAACGGAGTCGAGGTGGCTGCCGGTGACGACCGCATCCGGTCCCGGCTGACCCCACCAGGCCCAGAGGTTGCCGTTGCGGTCTGTTTCGACCTGCAGCCCGAGCCGTTCGGCGCGCTCGACGAACCAGGAGCGCAGCTCGAGGTCGGCCGCCTGCCAGAGATGGCGGGAGTACCCGCCGCGCCGGTGGTCGCGGCCGACATCGGCGATCTCGGCGAGCCCCGAAAGCATGCTCAGTCCTCCCACATGGGCACGCGCAGGCCGCGGTCGCGGGCCACTTCCTCGGCCCGCTCGTAGCCGGCGTCGACGTGCCGCATCACTCCGGTCCCCGGGTCGTTGGTGAGCACACGCGCGATCTTCTCCGCGGCCAGCGCGGTGCCGTCGGCGACGATGACCTGCCCGGCGTGAATGCTGCGGCCGATTCCGACCCCACCGCCGTGGTGAATGGAGACCCAGGTCGCGCCGGAGGCGGTGTTCAGCAGCGCGTTCAGCAGCGGCCAGTCGGCGATCGCGTCGGAGCCGTCCAACATACCCTCGGTCTCACGGTAGGGCGAGGCGACTGAGCCGGAGTCGAGGTGGTCGCGGCCGATCACGATCGGGGCGCGCAGCTCGCCGGAGGCGACCATCTCGTTGAATTTGAGCCCGGCCAGGTGGCGTTCCTGATAGCCGAGCCAGCAGATGCGGGCCGGCAGGCCCTCGAACTGCACCTTTTCTTCGGCCTTGGTGATCCAGCGGTGCAGCCCGGCGTCGTTCGGAAACAGCTCCAGAATGGCCTTATCGGTGGCGGCGATGTCGGCCGGGTACGCCGGAGAGCGCCACCCAGCGGAACGGGCCCTTGCCCTCGGCGAACAGCGGGCGAATGTAGGCGGGCACGAACCCCGGAAACTCGAACGCCCGCTCGTAGCCGCCGAGCTTCGCCTCGGCCCGAATCGAGTTGCCGTAATCGAAGACCTCGGCACCGGCATCCTGAAATTCGACCATCGCTTTGACCTGCTTGGCCATGGCGGCGCGGGCGCGCACGGTGAACTCCTCCGGGTTTTCGGCCGCGTAGCTGTGCCATTCCTCGACGGTGACGCCCTCGGGCAGGTAGGAGAGCGGGTCGTGCGCGCTGGTCTGGTCGGTCACGATATCGATCGGCACTTTGCGAGCGAGCAATTCGGCGAACACGGTCGCGGCATTGCCGACCAGACCCACCGACAGAGCGCGGAGTTGCGCCTTGGCCGCGAGCACCCGGGCGATGGCGTCGTCGAGATCGGCGGTCATTTCGTCGAGGTAACCGTGATCGACGCGGCGCTGCAACCGCGCCGGGTCGACGTCGACAATGAGCACGACGCCGTCGTTCATGGTGACGGCGAGCGGCTGCGCGCCGCCCATGCCGCCGGCCCCGCCGGTGAGGGTCAGCGTGCCCGCCAGGGTGCCGTTGAACTTCTTGGTGGCCACGGCGCCGAAGGTCTCGTAGGTGCCCTGCAGGATGCCCTGGGTACCGATGTAGATCCACGATCCGGCGGTCATCTGCCCGTACATGGTGAGCCCGAGGTGCTCGAGGCGACGAAACTCCGGCCAGGTCGCCCAGTCTCCGACGAGGTTGGAGTTGGCGATGAGCACCCGTGGCGCCCACTCGTGGGTGCGAAACACGCCGACCGGCTTGCCCGACTGCACCAGCAGGGTTTCGTCCTTTTCCAGCGTTTCGAGGGTGCGCACGATCGCGTCGTAGCACTCCCAGTTGCGCGCGGCCTTGCCGGTTCCGCCGTAGACGACGAGGTCGTCGGGGCGCTCGGCAACCTCGGGGTCGAGGTTGTTCATGAGCATGCGCAGCGGCCCCTCGGTCTGCCAGCTCTTCGCGGTCAGTTCGGTGCCGCGGGCGGCGCGAACGGGGCGTGCGGTGTGGGTGGTCGGGTGCGACGAGGTGTGAGTCATAGGTGGGGTTCCCTTGTTCCGGCGGGGCAGTGGATGGTGCGGGAATGTTTCAGGGTGATCAGCGGGCGTAGAGCTGGCGCGCTTCGCCGAGCAAGAGCTGGCCGATACGTTCGATGCTTGACGTGGTGATGCGGTAGCTCGGAACGACCACACTGAGGGCGCCCACGATGCGGTCGCCGACGCTGATCGGTACCGCTATTGCCGTGACGTCACGCTCCACACCGTCACTCACGACGCAGTAGCCGGTGTCACCGGTGCCGCCCTGCAGGGCCTTCCCCGAGGCGCTCGAATCCAGGGGAAACTTGCGGCCCACCCAATTCGAGTGCCGAACGGAGTGGGTTCCCTCGACAATGGCCACGTAGAGGCCCTGTCGTCCCGGGGCCGGGATGCTCAGATACGCGGATTCTCCGGTTTGTTCGACAATTCGCGTCATCGGATCGCGACAGAGCGCCACGAGTGATTCCTGACTCAGGGCGAGAACGCCGAGCTGCACGATCGCCACTCCTGGGCGGTAGGAGCCCTCGTCGTCACGGCGAATAAAGGTGGCTGCCTCGAGGGTGCGCAAGAGGCGAAGTGCTGTGCTGGCGGAGAGATCGACCGCTTTCGCGGCTTCACCGAGGGTGAGTGCGCCTTGCTCGCAGACAACGCTGAGCAGAGCGAGGGCACGCTCGGCCGTTCGCGTGGTCGTGTCTGGTTTGCCGGGTACTGCGCTCATGTCAAGCTCCTGGTGTTTCCATGCCGCTCACAATTGCATTTAGTAAAACACCTATTTCATTAGATGACAAGAGAATTCAGACATCACTGTCGGTTGAACGCCGGTCCGGTGCTCGCAATGAGTGCATAATCACCTTGTGAAGCGGATGTTTCGCTCAAGTAACGTGATTATTGCCATCTGAAGAGACCTTGACATTGTTTGGCTTTGGTCGTTACTTTTCATAGATTGACGATAAATTTTCATTTTGAACACCTATGCGTCGTTGTCAGCCACTACCTGATTCAGTAACCTCCCCGACCACGTCGGAGGAGCTCAGCGTTTGTTGCACCCCGACCAACCCTCACCTCGTCACGAGTTTCCGGGCGGCGCTCGCGGAATCGTTTGCGTATGCATCCGCTCATGAAGACGCTGTTCGGGAGATCATCCAGAACTACGCTTCGCTCGGCCCTGAGTTTGCCGCCGCTGTTGGCCTGTCGCGGCACCAGCTTCGAAGCACTGCGCGACGTGAAGATCACGACCCTGTTCGTCACGCACGACATCGACAAGGCCGTGTACCTGGCCGAGCGCGTCATTGTGCTGTCGTCGACGCCCACCATCGTGCAGCGAGAGAGGGTCGTCGACCTGCCCGGGGAACGCGATCAGCTCTCCACCCGTTCGCTGCCGCATCTGCAGCAGAAATCGACGATGACTGCCTCGGATGGACACAGCGCCAGGGTCTGCTCGACCGGGCACTCGGCTGGTCGACGCGGCACGAACACGCCCGCGTCGACCAGAATGTGCCGGCCGCAGAACTCGGCCCAGCGCACGCATCCGTCGAAGGCGAACGAAGAAGCCTTTGAGCTCGCCGTGCACGAGATAGCGCGCATCTCTCGGCACCTGCTCGAAGATCTGGTGAGCTCCGCACCGCCGAAAAACCGGGAAATCGAGGCCGAGAAAGCCAAAGCGCGCTCGCAGAAGCGGTTTGCTGCGGCTTAGCGGGTGTGACGTTCCGCGTAGAGCACCATCACGGCCGCCACCACGCTTGCCGCCGCGCCGAAGGCCAGGCCGAAGGCGATGGTGATGCCCGCATACAGTCCGTCGTCCAGCATCGTCAAGACTGCGGCGATCGTCAGGGACAGCAACACCACACCGCCCATCGCGCCCAATGCGGCCGCTGTCGTGCGCAGGCGCCGCGATTTAGTGAGCTTTCGATCAGCAATCGCCACCGCCATGAGACCGCCCAGCAAAGCGACCGCCCCGATAACGAGGCCGATCACGCCATAATTCGCCATGGAACGCACGACAAACCAGAACCGAAACTCGGTTTCACCGCTGCCGGCGTCGGTCATGACGACTGCGACGCAGGCCGCGATCAGAAACCCCACGATCGGTGCGAACACCGCGATGCGCCAGTAGCGCCGAACTATCATGTGCCCACCCTACGTGGCGACGGGTCGCACCGGCATTCTAGAAATCGACCCAGGCGCTGGGCAGCGGATGCTCCCCCCGCTCTGGCCGGGTGCGCTCGCTTCGTCGCTCGGCCCGGTGCACCAGAAACGCTGCCGCGATCCCCGCCGCGGTAGCGAGCACCACCGTGAAGGTGATGATGAGGTACGCCCAGCCCGCTCCGATTATTCCCTGCACGGTGGCGAACACGATTCCGAGAACCAGCACGCCACCGGCCGCACCGAGGGCGGCCAGGGCGGTGCGCACACCCGACGATTTTGCGAGGTGCCGGTCGAGGCAGCCAACCAGAACGACGCCGCCGACCAGCGCGGCGATGCTGACGACCAGGCCGACGGCACCGAAGCCCAGAATCGCCCGCACGACGCCTTCGATCGTCTGGCCGGCTCGCGCCTGGGGGTTACTGCCCAAGGACATCACTCCCACCACGGCGGCACCGAGGAGGAACCCGATCACGGGCGCAACCAGCGCGATGCGCCAATAGCGGTGAACCATCATGGCTCCCACACTATGGCGCGCCGGCCCTTGAAGGGGTGGGCGAACCGCATTATCGTTGGGGTCGAATCGTGGCCAGCACCGGAAGGACACGAAAATGACATTTGTTCGCGCTCCGAAGCCGTCCCGCATTATTCGCCGTAGCCTCGCCGTGCTCGCGTTGAGTGCCATTTTCGTCACCGCGGTTGCACCGCTGCCAGCCAATGCCGCCGACGCCGTCACAGCGCCGGTAGCAGCGCCGACAGCAGCGCAGACCGCCCCCGACCTGTCCAAGCTGTGTGACCGGTTGAAGCTGACGCTCGCCAGAACCAAGCTGTGCAGCCACGGACCCGACCCGGTCGAGGCGTTCGGCGGCGCGGCCAGGCTGAAACAGACATCCGCTGCGGCAGAAGAGAGCGTTTCCGCCGTACCGGCCTCTGAGCTGACCGCGCTGTGCAGCGCCGGCGGTGTGAGTGGCAAGCGCATCGAGGTGATCTACGGGGTTCCGCAGGATCGCACCAACCGGTACGCAACAATGTTGGCCCCCCTGCGTGACGTGATGCGGCAAGTGAACAACAATCTCGAGGCAGCGGATGCCGCCACCAGCCAGAACTACCGCTTTCTGTGCACCAACGGCGTCGACGTCACGGTGCGCAACGTGACCCTGCTGCCGGTCGGATCCGACGCCACCTACGACTTCAACGATTACATCTGGAGCCTGCAAAATCAGGTCGCATTCGGGCTGGGACCGGTCGACTTCATCGCCAATGATCGTCTGTACATCACCTATATCGATCAGATTCAGGATGTCTATCCCTACGGGGGTCAGGGTGAGCTCTCGATCGACGACCAGCCGAATCCCGCGCTGAACGCCAACAACGACACTCGGCCGCGCTATTCGATGTCGGCCTACCTGGACCTGCTCGTGATCGCCCACGAAATCGGCCACAATATCGGGGCGGTGCAGTACTCGGCGCCGCATTCCAGCCAGGCCGGCCACTGCTACGACGAGGCCGACCTCATGTGTTACGACGACGGCGGGCCTTACTTCGCCGCGGGCGGCACCCTGACTTTCACCTGCCCGGGAACCGACTGGGCCATCGACTGTCACGACGAGGACTACTATTTCCCGGGCACGCCGCCCGCGTCGAACTACCTGGCCACCCACTGGAACACCGCCAGGAGCGGTTTTCTGAGCCCGATCGTGGCGGCGGAGGTCCCGCCAACCGTCACGGCGAAATCACCGGTCAGCCTGGCCACCCGGGTCGCGCAGACCGCCAACGCGACCGCAACCTTCAGCGAAGCCGTGCAGGGGCTGTCGACGACAACGATGCGGGTGAAGAATCCGGCCGGCACGGTTCTCTCCGCCGCGGTCAGCTACAACGCGACCACCCGGGTCGCGACGCTCAATCCGACCGCGACCCTCGCGCCAGACACCAAATACAGCGTCAGCCTCACCGGCGGAGCCGCAGCAATTCGTGATGCGACGGGCACACCGCTGGTGTCAACCGGCTGGAGCTTCACGACCGGCCCGGCGCCAACGATCACCACGCGCACTCCCGCCAGCGGGGCGACGGGTGCCAGCCGCACCGCGAGTGTCTCGGTGACGTTCAGCGAGGGAATGGCGGGGGTGGCGGCATCCACTTTCAGGCTGAAGAACACCGCGACCGGCGTTGCGATCGCCGCCGTCGTCTCCCGCAGCGGCACAACGAATCAGTGGATTCTGAACCCGAGCAGCACCTTGGCCTCCGCCACCAACTTCACCGTCACGGTCACCGGCGGCAGCAGTGCCGTGCGTGATCTGGCCGGCAACCCCGTCTCGACGAGCATCTGGAGGTTCACCACCGGCAGCTGACGGCGGGGCAGCTAGCATCGAGGGATGCCTGACCTTGTCTGCTCCGAGTGCGCCGCCGTCTATCCGGTCGAGAGCCTGGTCTGGCGCTGCACCTGCGGCGGCCTACTCGACGTCGCCGAATTCGACATTAAAGTGGATGCCCGGGCGCTGCCCGGCCGCGCCCCCTCGCTCTGGCGCTATGCCGAGGCGCTGCCGATCGCCGTCGACCCGTCGATCACCCTGGGAGAGGGCTTCACGCCCCTCGTGCCGTCCCGCGCTCTCGCCCACGTACAGCTCAAACTCGACTTTCTGCTGCCGACGCTCTCGTTCAAAGACCGCGGCGCGGTCTTGCTCGCGACCCTCGCCCAACGGCTCGGTGTGACCAACGCCATGGTCGACAGCAGCGGAAACGCCGGCACGTCGATGGCCGCCTATTTCGGGCGGGCCGGCATCGGCTGCACGGTCTACGTTCCCGAGTCCACCTCGCCCGGCAAGCTCGCGCAGATGCGGACGCACGGCGCCACGGTCGAGCTGGTACCCGGCTCGCGCGCGGATACCTCCGCGGCGGCCCTGCGGGCAGCGGGCCGACCCGGCGTCATGTACGCGAGCCACGTCTATCACCCGTACTTTCTGCACGGCGTGAAGACCTACGGTTATGAGATCTGGGAGCAACGCGGGCGCTCGCTGCCCGAGACGGTGGTGGTTCCGGTCGGCAACGGCACGCTGGTGCTCGGCTGTTACCTCGCTTTCAGCGAGCTGGTCGCCGCTGGTCTCGCCGAGCGGATGCCGCGGATTGTCGCGGTGCAGGCATCCGCTTGTTCGCCGCTGGAACAGGCCATGGCGCAGGGCTTCGCGATGCCCGCGGCGGTTGACGGCGGCACCACGATCGCCGCGGGTATCGCCATCGCGGCGCCTCCCCGGGGCCGGCAGATTCTGTCCGCTGTGCGTGCCACCGGTGGCACGATCGTTTCCGTCAGTGACCGGCAAACCGCGGGCGCGCGGCAGGAATTGGCCGACGAGGGACTCTTCGTCGAGCCGACCTCGGCTGTCTGCTTCGCTGCCGTGCGCGCCGCCGTTGACTCGACGTTCGACAAAGCCAGTCCCACCTGGGCGGTGGCCGCGAGCCTGCTCACGGCCGAGTCCGTGGTCGTGCCGCTGTGCGGCGCCGGCCTGAAATCGCCCGTGTGATGAAGGACTTTGACGACGACGGTCCCGCTTGCCCGGCCTGCGGCACCGAGATGATCCCGGACGGCGTCGACACCGCTGACGGTCTGGAAGAGTGCCATCGGTGCCCCAGGTGCCGGCTGGTCATCGTCGTGCCCGGAGATGCCCCCGAGAACACCCAACTCCGCGAATAACTTTTCAATTGCAGAAGAATCACATTTATTCTCTCGACTTTCTTGGGAAAGACTCACTGTTCTTGCGCCAATCTGGGTTTATCAGCCGATAGCGGCTCGTTGAGTCAGAAGTTCCGGCTCAGCCCAACTCACACGTCGAAGGAATTAACATGACTGTCTACCGGAAAGACATCGCGGCCATCGAAGCCCTCAAACAGCAGGTTGGAAGCAGCTGGGACGCCATCAACCCGGAGTCTGTCGCCCGCATGCGTGCCCAGAACCGTTTCAAGACCGGCCTGGAGATCGCGCAGTACACGGCCGACATCATGCGCAAGGACATGGGGGAGTACGACGGAGATTCCTCCATCTACACCCAGTCGCTCGGTGTGTGGCACGGCTTCATCGGCCAGCAGAAGATGATCTCGATCAAGAAGCACCTCAAGACCACCAACAAGCGCTACCTGTACCTGTCCGGCTGGATGGTTGCGGCGCTGCGCAGCGAATTCGGTCCGCTCCCCGACCAGTCCATGCACGAGAAGACGACCGTTCCCGCTCTCGTCGAGGAGATTTACACCTTCCTCCGCCAGGCCGATGCCCGCGAGCTCGACCTGCTCTTCACCGGCCTCGACAACGCCCGCATCGTTGGCGACGACGCCAAGGCAGCTGCGATCCAGGTGCAGATTGACAACTTCGAGACCCATGTTGTGCCGATCATCGCCGACATCGATGCCGGCTTCGGTAACCCCGAAGCCACCTACCTCCTGGCCAAGAAAATGATCGAGGCTGGCGCCTGCGCCATTCAGATCGAGAACCAGGTGTCGGACGAGAAGCAGTGTGGCCACCAGGACGGCAAGGTCACCGTTCCTCACGAAGACTTCATCGCCAAGCTGAACGCCGTTCGCTATGCGTTCCTCGAGCTCGGTATCGAGAACGGCATCATCGTCTCGCGCACCGACTCGCTCGGTGCCGGCCTCACGCAGAAGCTCGCCGTGACGTACACGCCCGGCGACCTGGGCGACCAGTACAACTCCTTCCTCGACGTCGACGAGATCACCGAAGCCGACCTCGGCAACGGCGACGTCGTCATCAAGCGCGATGGGAAGCTGCTTCGCCCGAAGCGCCTGGCCAGCAACCTGTTCCAGTTCCGCGCCGGAACCGGCGAGGCGCGTTGCGTGCTCGACAGCATCACGTCGCTGCAGAACGGTGCCGACCTGCTCTGGATCGAAACCGAGAAGCCGCACATCGGCCAGATCGCGGGCATGATGAACGAGGTGCGCAAGGTCATTCCGAACGCCAAGCTGGTCTACAACAACAGCCCGTCGTTCAACTGGACCTTGAACTTCCGCCAGCAGGCCTACGACGCACTCCTCGCCGAGGGTAAGGACGTCTCCGCTTACGACCGTGCCAAGCTCATGAGCGTCGACTACGACGAGACCGAACTGGCCGTGAACGCCGACGAGAAGATCCGCACCTTCCAGCGCGACAGCTCGAAAGAGGCTGGCATCTTCCACCACCTCATCACCCTGCCGACGTACCACACGGCCGCACTCTCGACGGATGACCTGGCCAAGGGCTACTTCGCCGACCAGGGCATGCTCGCCTACGTCAAGGGCGTGCAGCGTCGCGAAATCCGTGAGGGAATCGCCACGGTCAAGCACCAGAACATGTCGGGCTCCGACCTGGGTGACAACCACAAGGAGTACTTCGCCGGCGAAGCCGCGCTGAAGGCTGGCGGCGTGAACAACACGAGCAACCAGTTCGAGGAACCGGCTTTGAGTAGCCACTAAGTCAAATTGGAGTAACGAAGAGGCCTCAGTCGAAAGACTGAGGCCTCTTCGTGTGCCCGAACAGCCGTTGACGAGACAGCCTCTGACGAGCGGATGCGCCGACCCGGTCACCGGGTCGCGGCGGGTATTCTCTGCGTTGAGGTCGCGGTCTTGCGCTCGACTTCGTTGGTCGGGGCAATCGCCAGGATGGCCAGGACGCCGGCGATGACCGCGAGGCCGACCCAGCCGAGCGTCGTGAGGCGTTCGCCGACGATGAGCACAGCGAGGATGGCCGCTATTGCCGGTTCTGTGAGCGTGATCGTTGTGGCGGTGCTGGCCGAGACGCGGGTCAGGCCGTAGCCGAACAGAAGGTAGCCGAGGAACATCGGAATGATCGCCATGTACGCGGCAACGCTGAAGGCCTGGGTGGATGCGAGCAGCGGGGCGCCGGTGACAATGAGCACGGGCAGCAGGAGCGTGCCGCCGAGCCCGAACACGAAGCCCATCGATGCTGCGCGGCTGATGCCTCGGTTCATGAGGCGGTGTGCTGCCCAGGAATAGGTGGCATAGGTTGCCCCGGCGAGGAGTCCGAGGGAGATGCCGGCCACGGTCTGACCGGCCGACTCTGCGGCATCCGTCATCTTGGACAGGCACAGCAGCGTGCTGCCGATGATTCCCAGGCCCGCCGCCAGGGCCCACCACCGGCTGAGTCGTTTGTGTTCGAGCAGGAATTCGAGGAGGCCGGAGGCGAGGGGCGCGGAGGCGAGTGACACGACCGATCCGATCGCGACGCCCGCGAAGTGCATGGAACCGTAGAAGGCGAGGGGGTAGATCATGACCGCCACCGCGCCGAGAACGATCAGCCGCAAATTGCCGCGCACGGCGGGCAGGGCGGCCCGAAGCGCGGGGATGGCGATGACGGCCTGCAGAATCCCCCCGATGCCGAGAGCCGCTGAGCCGATCGCGAGCGGCCCAACGCCGGGCGCGAGAGTCGCGGCGGTTCCGGTGGTGCCCCACAGAATGGACGTGACGGTGATCGCGCCGATTCCGGCGAGGCGATGCCGATTCACAGCGCCTCGATCACGGCTGCGGCTTGGCCGGCCCGACGCTGTTCTTTCCAGCCATCCACAACCTCCCCGATCAGGTAAACCAGTCTAGCTACTGGTCTGGAGCTCCGTCTGTTCGCGGGTGCGCAGGTGGCGGTGGTGTGCCGCCCGACGGGGAGGGAATGCCCTTGCCGAACACCGCGAGGATTCCGAGAGCGAATGCAATGTCGGTGGCCGTGGGAATCGGCCAGCGTTTGCGGTATCAACCAGACATGCGCATCCCCGTACGGTCAAGATCAAACGCTCAGCGACCCCTGCCGCCGTCATCGAGGACGAGCATGGGAGAGTGGGCTCACAGCTGAATGTCAGCCGACTTTGGCAGCGCTGCTCGCCCCCGTAGGAGAAGGTTAGGCATGGAACATTTCGATGCGATCGTGGTTGGCGCCGGGGTGGCGGGGCTGGCCGCTGCTCGACTGCTGGCGAACGCCGGCCGCAGCGTCGTGGTGCTCGAGGCCCGCGACCGTGTGGGCGGCCGGGTCTGCACGGATCGCACTGACGGGTTCGTCACCGACCGCGGCGCATCCTGGATCCACGGCATCACCGACAACCCCGTCGCAGCAGCGGCCGCGGCATTTGGGATGCCAACCGTGGAGTTCACGGTCGGCGGATACCAACCGGACAGCCGCCCCATCGCGTACTACGGTCCGAGCGGCGAGCGACTGCCCGATGATGCCGCGCGGGCCTTCACCGACGACATCCGCTCGGTTGATGCCGCGCTCGTCAAGGCGGTCGCTGCGTCAGAAGCGGATGCCTCCTACCGCGACGTGACCGAGACAGCGCTCGCTGGCCAGGGCTGGCACCCGGCTCGGGCCGAACGTGTGCGGGAGTTTTTGCAGCACCGCAGCGAAGAGCAGTACGGGGTTTGGATCGATGATCTTGCCGCCCACGGACTCGACGACGATGTCATAGAGGGTGACGAGGTGGTTTTTCTCGACGGCTATGATCGACTGGCCACGCACCTCGCGACCGGACTCGACATCCGCCTGGAGCACGTCGTCACCCACGTGCGATGGTCCTCAACGGACGTCACGGTCACGACAGACCATGGCGCTTTGACGGCGGACACGGCCGTCGTGACGGTGCCCGTCGGGGTTCTCCAGTCGCCGGACCTCACCATCGAACCGCCGCTCCCAGAACCAAACGTGGGCGCCCTGGGGCGCCTGAGCATGAACGCATTCGAGAAGATTTTCCTGCGGTTTCCGACGAAATTTTGGGACGACGGAGTCTATGCAATCCGGCAACAAGGACCCGAGGGTCGCGCGTGGCACTCCTGGTACGACCTGACGGCCCTGCACGGAACGCCTACCCTGCTGACTTTCGCCGCCGGGCCTGCGGCCCGCGAGATCCGTAACTGGACTGACCTGCAGGTTGTTGACTCGGTTCTGGCGCAGCTGCGGAGGCTGTACGGCGACAAGGTGGAGTTTCCAACCCGGGTTGACATCACCGCGTGGCAGGATGATCCCTTTGCTCGTGGTTCCTACGCGTACATGACGCGCGGCGCTACCACGGCCGACCACGACGACCTCGCGACACCCGTCGGCGGGGTGCTCCACATCGCCGGAGAGGCGACCTGGACGGATGACCCTGCCACGGTCACCGCGGCGCTCTGTTCCGGCCACCGCGCCGCATCGAACGTTCTGAATCGGGAGATCCCAATCGCTGAGTTGTGGGCCAGCCGATGACCGGGGCGCAAAGGTCGCGACGACACGCGACAGATCGCGGCAGACTGATCCGTTCGCTCACCGCAAGATAACGATCGCCAAGAAGAGTCACTATATGGGCCTATTCATGGCCAGGATTCGGGCCTACGGTATTGGCCTGCAGACGTTACCGATTTCTAAGGTCAAGGACCGGCTGAGTGAGTTCGTCGACGCGATGTCACTCACTCACGAGCAGGTGACGATCACGAAAAATTGATCCCCGGTGGCGGTTTTGATCGGAGCCGATGAATGGGATTCGTTGCAGGAGACGCTCTTTTGGCTTTCTCGGCCCGGGACTCTCGCTGCCGTCGCCCAAGCGCGCCAGGAGCTGGTCGACGGTCGCACGATTGGCGAGGACGAGATGCGCGCCGAGTTCAACGTTCCCCCGTCGATCGTCGAAGTGAGCTCGGACGACGAGAAGAGCGACGAGGTCGAATTCGCTGGTTCGGCCCGCCGAGATTTACAAGGAGTACCGCCCCGGATTGTGCCAGCGATAATTGAGTTCGTCTACGGAGACCTCGCCCGATACCCGCGGCGAGTTGGTAACCCTTTGCAACGCGAACTCGAAGGTCTGTGGAGCGCGCGCCGTGGCCCCTATCGCATTATTTACGACATCGTCGAGGAACGGCTGGTGATCATCGTCGTGCAGGTGGATCGCCGCGCCGATGTGTATCGGCCCAGATAGTTGCGGCCTGAACGCAACGAACAATTGCTGCAACTGGCGTGACCGGGGCTTTCAGAGTGTGCCCCAGGCAGATTCGAACTGCCGCCCGTGCCTCCGGAGGGCGAACCACGGACCTTTTCCAGTCGTCCTCCCGACGGCGAATAGCCGATCAAGAGTCGTTTTCACTCACAATAGCGATCATGATTGAGCACTGATTGCGCCACGATTGTGGGCAAGAAGTGGGCACGTGCCGCAAATGACGATGGTCGGACCTCGATCAGAGATTCCGCTCAATACTTCGTCAGGGGTATCCATGTCCTATCAGCAGTTACTGTCGCTGGATGACTGCGGCTGGTCCAGAGCGATCATGACTGATGCGCAGCGCCGGTAGTGTCTGTACTTCCGAATGCATTCCGACCACGATGATCACATGACTCTGATCAATGACCTTCGCACCACGACTCGGTTATCATCAGCCCTAAGCAAGCACTCGACCGACGTGTTCGCCGAGGCTGAGGATCACACTGTCCAGATCACTCGCCGCTGTGGCGCCGAACACCAAACTGAGACGCGCCGCAATGACGGCGAGTTGAGTCCACGGACGTGGTGTACGACGAGCCCGTTGTTGAGCGTGGCGTCGTCAACTGTCAGTGAGTCTTGGAGACGGCGCTCGGCAACGGTCAGCGGGTGTGGTCCGGGCTCTCGCCCCGACCGCACCCGCTGACCGTCTTCTAGGTCAGAAGCCGCTGACGTTGAGCCGTCCGCCGGTGACCGTCTTGCCGCTGAGGGAGGCCGTCGGGACGACCGAGCTCAGGATCGCGCTCTTGATCTGCGCCGCTGTCGCACCGGGGTGCGTGGAGGCGTAGAGGGCGGCCGCGCCCGTGACGTGTGGCGTGGCCATGGAGGTGCCGTTGTAGGACGAGTAGGTGTTGAAGGCGGTCGTCGACCAGACACCGACTCCGGGGGCGCCGAGGTCGACGGTCGTGGCGCCGTACTGGCTGAAGGACGCCAGCGCCCCATTGCGGTTGATGGCGGCGACTGCGATGACGTTGGCGACGTCGTAGTTGGACGGGTAGGACGCCGTCGTGTCGTTGTTCGTGCCGCTGTTGCCGGCGGCCGCGACGAACAGGATGTTCGCGGCGTTGGCGCGCGTGATGGCGTCGAGCAGGGTCTGGGAGAAGGCGCCGCCGCCCCAGCTGTTGTTGGTCGCCACGATGTTCAGGCCGTGGCGGGTCTTGAGGTCGGTGAAGTAGTCGACCGACTTGACCGCGTCGGCCAGGGATCCGCCCTGGCGGCCGAGGAACTTTCCGCTGATCAGGGTCACGTCCCAGTTCATGCCGGCTACGCCTTGCCCGTTGTTGGCCTTGGCGCCGATGGTCCCGGACACGTGCGTGCCGTGGTTGTCGAGCGAGCCTCTGGAGCCACCGTCATAGATGGTGTTGTCGCTGTTGGCGAAGTCCCAGCCGTTGACGTCGTCGACGTAGCCGTTGCCGTCGTTGTCGATGCCGTCCCCCGCGATCTCGTAGGGGTTGGTCCAGACCTGCCCGTTGAGCTCGGGGTGGGTGTACTGGATGCCCTCGTCGATGATGCCGACGTAGACGCTCTTCGACCCCGTGTGGCGGGCGGTCCAGGCCTCGGCGGCCTGGCTGCCGTAGGCGTTGGCGGGGGTCGAGGCGTCGCCGTACATGCCCCAGAGATCCTGGGAGGTATTGGTGCTGGTGAAGATGGGGTCGGTGGCGGTGGCCTGGTGGGTCAGGACGTAGTTCGGCTCGGCGTAGGCGACGGCGGGGTCACTCTTCAGCTGCGCGATCGCCTCGTCCAGGTTCTTGCCCTGCGGCAGACGGACGAGCTCGACCTCGGTGCGGTCGGCGGCCGCGGCAACGATGCGCTCGGCGAACCGTGCCGAGGCGTGCCCGCGAGCACGCTCGCGCTGGTCGGCGGAGGCGCCGGCCACGTAGCCGACGACGAGCTCTCCGGGGACTGCGGCAGCAGCGGTACCGTTGGCTTGAGGGGCGGGAGCAGCCGAAGCGGGCGTGCTAAGGGCCACTCCGGTCATGCCGATCAGGATCGCCGACGAGGCAGCCGCTGCGGTGAAGAGCTTGAGACGCATCTGTTCCGAAAATCTTTTATGCATGAAAAATCCTTTTCCTTGTGGGTAGTGGATTGCCAAGTAGTCACCAATGACTTTGCCCATATTGAGCGTTCAACACAGGTGCAATTGAAAGGTACGACTTGCCGCAGATGATCACACGTCGGCTCATGAGGGGACTGCGCTTCGCGGGCTGCTGTGGTATACCCCAATGTTCAGCTTCGGGGGTCAGTGGCACCGCCCTCTACTTCCTGCCGCGCCTCCTGGGCCTCAACGCGGTCAAACTGATGTCAGCCACCGGGCCCGCGACGAACAACCGCGACCGGACTCGCCTCGGCGACTTCTTCGAAGCACTCGTGGCCCTCAGCCTCCAGACCTATGCGGCGGCGAACGACGCGCAGCTGTCGCCTTTCCGCGACCATGATGGGCGACACGAGATTGACTTCGTCATCCACCGAGGAGACGCAGAAGCTGTCGGTATTGAAGTCAAGCTCAAGTCCGCCATCACCGACCAGGACGTTCGCCACCTGCTGTGGCTGAAGGAGTCACTTCCCGACCAAATTGTCGACCTCGTTGTCATCAACGCTGGCACCCACGCCTATCGCCGACAGGATGGCGTGGCGGTCATCCCGCTCGCGTTGCTCACCGCCTGACCGACGCCCTGCGAATGCCAGGGCTGCCGCAGCGGCTTGCGGCAAAGCGCTCACGAGAGAGCCCTCACGGGGAACCTTGTACGGGACGTCTCTTGGCGGCTTGATGGCTCGGGGCGGCTAGGGTTTGTTCGTGTCGTTAGGTAGAGGGTTCAGGCAGCTTTGGGCGGGCAATGCGGCCGGTAACCTGAGCGACGGCTTGATTTTTGTGGCGATACCGCTGCTGGCAACATCATTGACGACGGATGCCATTCTCATCGCCGGCCTTGCCGCCATATACTCGGCGATGCGGTTGCTTGTGGTGGTTCCGGTCGGGGTCTACGTCGATCGCTACGACCGTCGAACGATCCTGTGGATCACGAATCTCAGCCGAGCGTCGCTGTTGATCATGATGGCGGTCTTGTTCGCAATCGGTTTCGGATCCGTTCCGCTCCTGTATGTCGTCCTTGCGGGCGTCGGAATCCTGGAGACCGCCGCGGACAACGCAGCCCTGTCGATCCTGCCGTCGGTCGTTCCAGCGAACAAACTAGACCAGGCGAACAGCCGCATCTCGGCAGCTCAACTCCTCGCCGATGAATTCGCTGGGCCACCACTGGGCGGCCTCCTGTTCGCCCTCGGGGTGGCGGTTCCGGTCCTGGCCGCTGGCGGCCTCTATGCAGCGGCCGGGTTCTTCTTCCTCGCGCTCCCGCGTCGGGGCGTCGTCAACGCCCTTCCCTCGCCTCGCCGATCCGTGTTTCGTGAAGCCGCGGACGGTGCCAGGTGGCTTCGGGGCCACCGTTTATTGCGCGGCCTGGCTGTAGTTGGCGGACTCGCGAGTGTCGCATACATGATGCCGTTTTCCGTTCTGGTGTTATTTGCTCAGCAGACTCTAGGACTTGGCTCCGCCGGGTACGGCCTGATTCTGGCGGTGTCAGCACTCGGCGGTCTTGTCGGTTCGATCATCACTGCTCCACTGCGTTCACGTGCGGGATACGGATGGACGATCGTGGGCAGTCTCTGCCTCGGCGCGGCATCCATGTTCGCGCTCGCGTTCGTCCGGATTCCATGGGTAGCCGCGGCTCTCCTAACCGCGTACATCCTGCACTCCGTCGTGTGGGGTATCTGCGTGAGCTCGCTTCGGCAGCGCCTTGTCCCCGAGCACTTCCGAGGGCGGGTCAACGCATCGTCAAAGGTCCTCGGTCTTATCGGTCTCACTGTGGGAGCAGCCCTCGGCGGGGTCCTCGCTTCGTCGCTGTCCTTGTCCGTGCCGTTCCTGGCGAGCGGCACCCTTTTCATCTGCTGTGGCGTAATCGTTTGGTGGCTGTTTCGATCTGAACTGCAAGCAAGTTCTGACTCTGACACGGCGCTAGTAACCGCGCGCAACGATTAGCGCTACCCGACTGTGACCCTGTCAAACAGCAACTTTGAACGGCATGCGAGAGAGTTCCTGCCGTCGGGAGGTAATCGCACTCAGCGCGGATGGCGGGTTGATGCTCCGCTACCCCAGAACACTGCGATGCAAGGCCTTCCTATAACGAACTGAGATGTCTGTCATGCTCTTTTTTCATTGTTGACGAAAGACAATTTTGAGAATAAATATCAGGCTGTTGAACCTTCACGGCTTTCGTTTCTGTGGACCGGCCGCTAGATTATGAGCGACCGCAAGTTATTCTGGATTCATAGTGAGAGCGCGTCTGTAAATATTCTCCGAGAGCGAAAGACGGAACGCACATGGCCATCAGCCTCACGGATCTAGAACTCTCGACCCTCGACAGCCTCGTCACCCCTGTCGACCCCCAGGACGACTGGATCGTCACGGACGGGGGTTCGGCTATACGTTGCGACACCGAGGGTATGAGCGACGAGCTTGCAGAAGTACCTGTAGAGCACCGACCGGCACAGACGTTGGAGGTTCTTCGAGCCTTCCAGGCACGCGCGAGGGCCGCCCGATCGAAGTGAACCGGACTCTGCTTCGTGTTCTCAAATCACCAACAGCTGCCTGCTACCAAAATCGGTAAACGATTCCGCTACGAGTTCGCTCGTCAAGTGGCTTGCGTTACAAGTTGTTCGCCGACCGATTCGATCTGGGGAAGTCCACATGATGAGTGATATTGCAAGCTCCGTCTTCGGAGTTATTGGAATGGTTGTTTTCTCTGTCTGGTTTTTACTGACGATCGCATTTCAGAAAAATAATCGGCTCAGCCGGCTAACGACACGGTTTGACCGGTTCACGCTCGTACCAAAATGGTCGTTTTTCACGCCAGATCCCGGTGCGAGCAACTATCACTTTGTCTATCGCAGTCGCGACAAGGAAACGACCTTCAGCCCATGGTTGGAGTTGAATTTATCCCCGAGAGGAATTCTCTATCCACTTTGGAACCCTCGAAAACGCTACCGAGAGGGCATGATCGAATTGTTCCAGCTGCTGGCGCTTTCCAGTATCAACTGCTCTACAGACAGGCTTCAGTTCACCGCGCCATACATAATCTTGCTTGACGTCGCACGCAAACGCCTCGGAGGTTCATTGTCATCGCAGGCCTTATACCAATTCGCTTTGATTGAAACACGCGGTCCAAGCGGAGCATCTGTGCCACTCGTTCGTTTCTATTCGCTGACTCACCCGGTGTCATAAGCCATGTTGACAATCGAGAGCGCCGCACGAATTACCGCCGTCATCGTGGGCATAGGCATTCTTCAAGGTTCTCTGCAATTACTCTTCAGCTTGAAAGAATTCGGATTGAGCGGGCTGTTTGACTGGAATAGTAAACAGATCCTCGCTAGGTCACACGGTGGGTCACGTGGATGGATGGTCGGGCACAGCGGCTCAGTGTGGCTACGTGTCGTTGTGATTGCTCGAATCGTCTGTTCCATAGCCCTCATCACTCCGTTTCAAAGCAACCTGCTCTACGCCGCTTACGTGACGATCATTTTGCTGTCAAGCCTTTTCCTGGCCTATCAAATTCGCTATGGCAAAGATGGCTCCAATCAAATATCGGTCATCATCCTTGCGGGTTTGGCATTCACCTTCCTGATTCCAACGTCGAGTCCTTTTCAAGCCGTGGGTTTGTATTTCATCGCGGCGCAGGCTTTGTTGGCATATTTCGCTGCGGGGATATCGAAGATATCCAACGCACAATGGCGTCAAGGATCAGCGATGCAGAGCATTCTCAACACGGCTACATATGGACATTCCACGGCCGCAGCCGTAATTCGTAGGCGACACTGGCTTGGAGGCTTCGTCGGATGGTCAGTTATCGGCGTGGAAATCATTTTTCCCGTAGCCCTTGTGGCTCCGCCTGGCGTACTGGTCGCGTTTCTTTTCGCCGGGGCCATGCTCCATCTCGGAACCGTCGTACTAATTGGCCTCGACACTTTCTTTTGGGCGTTCACCGCGACATTCCCGGCGATCATCTTCGTGCACGGGGTTCTCCTCGGAGGATAGAAAAGCATTGCAGTATTAAGACCTGCCAACGCTTTTTCGGGGAAAAGATTCTGTTGGGCGAACTTCTTACCCCGTCTTGGTCTTCGATCAAGGCATTCGTGGAAAAGTTGATGCGCGACGCAAATCGTGGTTCCTGTGGTCTCGGTTCCGAGGTCAGCCGGCCGGCTCACAAGGCGACGGCCGGCGCGACAGATCTTGGTCCAAAATGACCGATGGCCGAGCGAGCCGATGCCGTGTCACTTGGGAACCTCATCCGGGGACAAATCGACGACACACCTGTGCTGCACCGGCGGCGAGTCGCGGCCGCTGGGCATCGGTCTCAGCCTTGTGGCGAGTTGGTGACCGGCGTGCTGGAGATCGTTAGTCCCCATATAACATCTCCCGTTGCGGACACGGAGACGGTTGCTTGTCCGTGCGCCTGGTTGAAGTGATTGGCATAGGCCATCGTGTCGTCTGAGGTGCACTGAAATGTGGACGACGTAACGTCGCCGATGTCGACCGTCACCGCTCCGCTCCCCGCGCAGTTGAGGGCGACCCATAGGCCTTCGCCGTGAGCATCGATAGGACCGCCACGTGCCGTGTTGGGTAGGCTCACCCACGTTCCGAGTGTCGTGCCCGTTGCGGCGGGCGGCTTGATTGACTGGGGAACGGGCGTAGACGATGTCGAAGAGTCCACCGAAGAACTTGTTGCTGACGGTGACCTAGGCCCAGGTTCCGGTGGCCCCGTGCAGGCACTCAACACCGGAGCCAGGAGCACGAACACTCCCACGGCCAAAGCAAGTCTTCGTCTATTCATCCGTTCCCCTAAACGTCGGTCCTGCAGTTTTTCTAAAACTAACAGAGCCGAACGCCGCTGCCGACACCTCAGCCGGGCTGATGAAATCTCGCTAGTGAACGGCACGTCCACGCCTCGAGCGACAATCAGGATGTTGCGAATCATGCCCACGCGCGAGAACGTCAACGCCGCCGGGGGCCGGACCCGGTGCGCGAAAGGGGAACCATCTGCGGGACCTGCTACGTCCCGGTGATTGACTCGCTGGTTGTCGTCAGTCGCTCGTCCACATGGAGTCGATAAGGCCGGCATACGACGATTTAGTGGGATCGGAATCGAATTTGGCTCCTGGATATTCCAAGACAATCCAGTCGGATTGATGGCCGTTATCGCCAAGTGTTTCCGCGAATTTCTCCGCGTCGTTCGGCGACGCAAAACGGTAAATCGAAATTTCTTCTGACCGTACCGCCGCTATGCAGGCGTCGTTTGTGGCACAGGCGTCGGCGGTAATGTCGCGTGGATCCGTCATGTGAATATTGGCTTCGATGGGCACCACCTTTGGTGCCAGTGAGCCCCAGTGTTCAGATGCGTGATTCGTATCGTTCAGCCCCACTACCGGCGTGGTTGAGCCCCATCTGA